>USEC01000001.1 GCA_900553595.1 uncultured Prevotella sp.
AACCGTCGTTGTTCCAGTCGATCCATACCTTGATGTAGTCGCCCTTCTGTGCGCGTCCCTTCACTTCAAGCTGTACAGTCTGTCCGGGTGCGAGGTCGGTAGATTTGTCTCTGAAGTCGGAGTACTTCGACCAGTCGCTTGTGTTGTTGATGCTGCCGCACACCACGCTTGTGATGTACTTGTAGGCTGCGCCGTAGGTGCTGCCCGACTTGCAGAGCGTACCCTTTGTGTTGCTTGTCGTAAACGAAACGGTGCGCGGAGTGAGTAAGCCGTCGCCCGGAGTGTCGTTGCGCACGGTGAATGTGTGTGTGCCTTCGCCGGAGCAGTCGATGCGCTTCTTGAATGTATATTGGAACTTTTCGCCGTTGGGGATGGTGGCACCTATTTCCTCGGTAGCGAGTTCCGTCTCACCGTCGAGGAGTGTGAGCTTGGCGTCGCTGACGGGAGTCTTGCCGTAGTTGCGGAGCTCTATCTGCACCTTGGCGTATCTGCCCTTCTCGTCGGGGTCGGGACCGAGCACGCGCATGAACTTCAAGCCTTTCTCCACGAGAGTCTCCGAAAGGTCGCCGGTGAAGCAGAAGTTGTAAGCACCGCCCGATGCCACAATCTCGTTAAGAGAGCCTTCCTCCGACATGTAGATGATGGCGCCGTCCTTCGGCGTGGCGTCGCTGACGATGGCGAAGGCCGTCTCCTGCTTCTCGCCGGTGTCCTCGGCATAGACGCTGAACCATGCCGACTCGATACGCAGCTTCTCGCCAAGCTCTATGTCGAAGCAATAGATGGGTGACTGGACTTCACCGCGGTCGGGGTCGCCCACGACGCCTTCCGATTTCTTTCCATATACTTCAAAGGTCTTTTTATATAACACGGTGCCTGGATAGCCGTTGGCATCGTCGCAGAAAGTCACGGTGAGCTTCATAGGGGTCTTCATCTTGCCGTTCTCGTCGAGATTGAAACGCTTTGTGAGCTCTTCGACATTGCTGAACGAATAGTCGGCGTTCACGAAGAAGGCGTATATGCGGATACCGTCGATGGGACACTGGTTGTTGGAGAAGTGCGAGAAGGCTCTCGAACGATAGTACTTGCCGCGGTAAGCGCAGAGGCTTCTGTCTGACTTCACGAAGCCTTTGTTGCCGCCGTAGTAAACGTCGATACCCTGGTCGTAAACCGTTCTCGAGTCGTCGCAGGGCATCTCGCCGTCGAACAACGAGCCTTTTACGGGAGCTCCCGATACTTTACTGTCAGCCGAATAGCCGACCCAACCAAAACATGGATTGTCGTTATCGGCGAAAGCACCGGCAGGCATAACCGCCAAGGCCGCCGTAACAAGGATTTGTAGAAACTTTTTCATAAGTGTCAATTTTTTTAGGTGATTGCTTTTGGATTTATAAAAAAGTGATATAGATTTTTACAAATTTATTGGTTTTATGCGATACAGACAAAAAAAATAAAAGAAATATGCGTGTTTTGGTGAAATATTTTTATTTCACCGTGGGTTTGCGATGGAAGAAGGGGGAAATATGCCTATTAGAAGTTAGGAATTAGGAGTTAGGAATTAGGAATTAGGAGGTCGAGCGTCTCGCTCGACAACACCATCCAAGCAATTTCTAACTTCTAATTCGTAATTCCTAATTAGCATATTTGCTTTGTGTTGTCGAGCGAGACGCTCGACCTCCTATCCTTTTACTTTTTTACTCTTTTACCTTTTTACTCTTAACTCTCCCCCATCGGGTTCACGCCCATTTTGTGGTGTTTGAGATACCTTGTCCAGAACTTGCGGCGGCACTCCAGTGTCAGCTCCACGCATCTGTCGGCATCCATGTTGCGGGCGGCGGCGTAGCTGCGGGCGAGGGTTTCAAAGAAAGGGGTGGGTCCCCAAAGGCGTGCGAAGTTGGCGCAGCCCGCCTCGAGCGACACCTCGCCGAAGAACATACGGTTGATATCGACGATGGAGAATCGGTAAGTACCGTCGATGATGTCCCAGAGGATGTTGCCGGGAGAGAAGTCGCGGTGCAGCAGATGGGAGTTGTGCATCCGTGCCGCCATGCGTCCGAGAGCTTCGGCGAGGGGCGTGTATTGTTCGGGGGTGAGGTCGAGCACATCGTAGAAGCGGTGGCGGTAGGGGCATTGTATGCTTATGAAATAGGAATAGCATATAAGTCCGAACCTCCGCTCCTCGATGTATGCCACAGCCTCAGGCGTCTCTATGCCGGCAGCGTTGAGCAGCGACGGATAGACGAAGGCACGCTTGCCCTTTGCCATGCGCATTCCGGTGGAATAGATGATGGCGTTAGGGAGCGACGGACGGTGGTAGCGTTTCACGTTGAGGAGTGTGCCGTCGGGAGCCCGCAACACCTTGATGAGGTTGCGGGCGGCATATACGGTCTCGCCCTCGGTGAGCATGAGCCGGGGTATGGTGACGATGAAGTCGCGCAGATGGGAGTATTCGGGGGAGAGAAGCATGGGAGTTAGGAGTTAGGAGTTAGGAGTTAGAAATTACGAGTTAGAAATTGGGAGTTAGAAATTGGGAGTTGAGAAAATTATGAATTATGAATTGGGAGTTACGAATTAGGAATTGTGATTTGGGAAAATTATGAATTATGAATTATGAATTTTCCCATACACTTCCATTACTTTCTGTGCGGCTGCGGTATTCTCGAAGCGGGCGACATATTCGCGGCTGCGGGCGATGCGGGCGTCGCGGAATTCGGCTCCGCGGAGCATCTGAGTAACGGCGGCGGCGAGTTCGTCGGGGCGGTCGGCATCGACATAAAGGTTGTCGGGTCCGCCCGCTTCCTCCAGACACGAGCCTTTGGCAGCCACTACGGGCAGTCCGCTCTGCACGGCTTCGATGATGGGAATGCCGAAACCTTCGTAGCGCGAGGGATAGACAAACGCTTCCGCCATCTGATAGACGGCGGGCAGGGCGTCGTTGCCGAGGTTGCTTATGATGTGCAGGCGTGAGGTGAGCGAGTGCTTATGGGCATAGTCGGTCACTATTTTAGTGTAAGGAGTGGTGCGTCCCACGAGCACGAGATGCAGGTCGTCGGGCAGATGTTCGAGGGCTTGCAGCGCGAGCAGGGCGTTCTTGCGCATCTCAATGGTGCCTACGGAGAGTATGTAGCGCGGCGGAAGTTGGTAGCGGTGGCGTATGTCGGCACGCAGTTCGTCGCTGACGAGTGTCTTGAAGCGTGTGCCGCAGCTCTGATACACCACGTCGATGCGGTCCTCCGGCACGCCGGCAAACTCCATTATGTCGAGTTTCGTACACTCGCTTATGGCTATGAAGCGTGTGGCTTCACGGCAGGTATGGCGCAGCTTCCACTTGTATATCATCACATCGAGAGGGTTGTAGAACTCCGGATGCCGCCAGAAGATGACATCGTGTATGGTCACGACGGACGGAATGCCGGCCTTGGCTATGCCCATGGGAAGCTCGCCGGAGAGTCCGTGGAAGAGGCTTACGGCATCGGCACGGAGGTCGGCGATGATGCCATGCGAACGCCAGAGAGCCTTGGTGAAGGCGTTGCCGGCACGACGCGGATAGGCGAAAGCGACATTGTCGCGCTTCATTACCTGCGCCCGGAGGTCGTCGCGGCCTTGGTCGGGAGCGTAGAGGCGCAAGCGTGTGTCGGCATCGCAGAGCGGTGCGAGGTCGTTGATGAGGGTGCGGGCGTAGCTGCCCAGTCCGGTGGCATTGCGGACAACGCGTTTGGCGTCGAAACCGATTGTTGGCATATTGGTGGTTTTTTTGGGGGGTCTTGGGGAGAGGGGATTTTACTACTAAGCCTTGCTGGGCCTTACAAAGCCTTACTAAGCCTTTGGGGAGATGGGCTTTGGCTGGATGGCTAAGCCTTTCTGAGCCTTTGGGGAGATGGGGAATGGGGGCTTTTGTGAGCTTTCCCTTATTTCCTTGGCAGGACTTTGCCATCTACCACAATGAATTTGCGGTCGAACTCTTCGTGGGTGCGTTTCCAGCGGTTGTGGCTCCAGAGGTAGAAGCGTGGGTCGCGGCGGATGGTCTGTTCGAGGAGTTGGAAGAAGCGGCGTGTCACCTCATATTCGGGGAGGTCCTGCGGGGTGCGTGTGATGAGGTGGAAGCGGCAGGTGTAATAGCCGCGGCGGGGGCGTGTCATATCGATATAGAAGACGGCGTCGTGCATCTTGCGCATTATCCGTTCGGCGCCGGTGAACACGGGCGTGTCGTGATTGAGGAAAGGGAGCCACAGGTGTATGTTCTCCCACTTGGGACCCTGGTCGGCGATGTAGCCGAAAAGACTGCGTGTGCCTTCGCGCCGGAGTGTGAGGAGGCTGCGCAGGATGTCCTTCTTGGGCATCACTATACTCGACGGCTGCGACGAACGGAGTCTCTGGAAGAGTATGTCGAAGGCTTGCGAACGCAGGGGATGATAGATGAGTCCGCACTTGCGCTCCGGCTTCAGGGCTATGCCCACGCATGAGAGCCACTCCCAGTTGCAGTAGTGTCCGAGTATTGCGGCGGCGTCCTGCCCTTCGCTGAAGCACTTCTCCACCTCGTCGGCACCCTCTACGGTGAAGCGTCGGCGCAGTTGGCGGTCGCTGATGGTGAGGAGTTTCACCGCCTCCATGAAGTAGTCGCAGAACCATCGGTAGAATCCGCGTTCGGTCTTCGTCACCCAAGCGTCGTCCTTTTCGGGGAACGCCGAACATATATTCTGCCTCACTATGCGGCGACGGTAGCCCACCACATAATACATCAGCACGAAACCGATGTCGCTGATGCAGTAGAGCAAGCGCAACGGCAGCAGCGAAAGGAGGCTGAAGGCAGCCACGAGGAGGCGTGTTGAGAGAGTCATAATCTTTTTGTTTTGTGATTGTCGGAGGCGTGTTGTCATGCCTGCATGTCGTGCAGCTTGCGATAGTAGCCACCAAGTGCGAGCAACTGGTCGTGCGTGCCGCGTTCCACGATGCGTCCTTCGTGCAGCACGCATATCTCGTCGGCGTTCTTGATGGTCGATAGTCGGTGCGCGATGGCTACGGTGGTGCGTGTCTTCATGAGGCGTTCGAGGGCGTCCTGCACGAGGCGTTCGCTCTCGGTGTCGAGTGCCGAGGTGGCCTCATCGAGTATGAGTATTGGCGGATTCTTGAGTATCGCCCGTGCAATGCTCACTCGCTGCCGCTGCCCTCCGGAGAGTCTGCCGCCGCGGTCGCCTATGCATGTGTCGTAGCCTTCATCGCTCTGCATGATGAAGTCGTGCGCGTTGGCTATGCGTGCCGCCTGCTCCACCTGCTCCTGCGTCGCGCTGTCCACGCCGAAGGTGATGTTGTTGCGGAACGAGTCGTTGAAGAGTATCGCCTCCTGGTTTACGTTTCCTATGAGCTGCCGCAGGTCGTGTATGCCGAGGCGTCGCACGTCGATGCCGTCGATGAGCACCTCTCCTTCCTGCACATCGTAGTAGCGCGGTATCAGATCGACGAGCGTCGATTTGCCGCTGCCGCTCTGTCCCACGAGTGCTATGGTCTTTCCCTTCTCTATCTTGAGGCAGATGTCGCGCAGTACCCACTGTTCGCCGTAGCGGAAGGAGACATGGCGGAACTCTATCTCGTGGCTGAACTCAGCTATATGTACGGGGTTTTCGGGTTCGTGTATGGGGTTTTCGGCTTTCAGTACCTTATCGACACGCTCCATCGAAGCGAGTCCCTTGGGTATGTTGTATGCCGCCTTCGACACGTCTTTGAGCGGATTGATGATGCTGTAGAGCATGACGAGGTAATATATAAATGTGGGTCCGGAGAGCATCTGGCTGTTAAGGACGAGTATTCCGCCCACCCATAGCACGATGACAATCATGAGTGTGCCGAGGAACTCGCTCATGGGGTGCGCCATCTGCTGGCGTATGGTGACGCGCTGCACTGCCGACCTGTAGGCGGAGTTGATGGTGTCGAACTTCGTGTTCATCTTTTCTTCGGCGCAGAACGCCTTGATGATGCGCAGTCCGCCGAGTGTTTCCTCCACGATGCTCATGGTGTCGCTCCACAATGTCTGTGCATAGACGGAGTTGCGCTTGAGTTTTCTGCCCACCTGCCCCATGAGCCAGCCGAACACCGGCACGAAGAGCAGCGTGAAGAGTGTGAGCTGCCATGATATGACGATGAGCGCCGTGAAGTAGCACACGATGAGTATGGGGTTCTTGAAGAGCATGTCGAGCGACGCCATGATGCTGTTCTCCACCTCCTGCACATCGCCCGTCATGCGTGCGATGATGTCGCCTTTGCGCTCTTCGGAGAAGAATCCGAGCGGCAATGATGTTATCTTGCGGTAGAGCTGGTTGCGTATGTCGCGCACGATGCCGGTGCGGATAGGTGTGAGCGATGCCGACGAGACGAAGTTGGCACCGGTCTTCAGCAGCGTCATGAAGGCAAGGAAGAGTCCTATCACGAGCAGGGTCGTGGCAGGGTCGAGCGTGTCGATGAGCAGCCTGACATAGTAGTCGGCGTTGTTCGACGCCACTTCCTTTATGTTGTTCCAGTCCCACGGCATGAGTGTCGTCACAGTAGCCGTGCCTTGTGTGCGGAAGAGTATCTGCAGGATGGGTATGAGTGCGGCGAAAGAGAACACGTTGAGCAGTGCCGCAAGGAGGTTGAACACCACGGCAAGCACTATGTAACGCTTGTAGGGCGGTACGAAACGGCGGAATATGAGGAGAAATTCTTTCATTTATTCTTTTTTTTGTTCGGATGGGTTTATGCTTGGAGAGGTGTCAAAAACGGGAGTTAGCCGAAGTTATCGGGAGTTAATCCGCCTGCGGCGGATGGAAGATAACGGACATTACCATTAGTTTTTCAACGGGTTTTGCTATTGTCCGTTATCTTCCTTTAACTTCCGGCGAAGCCTAACTTCCGATAACTTCCTTCCATTTAACCTACAAGCATTCTCCCAGCAGTGTTGCGCTTGTGCTGTCCACAATCTTCACCATCACACGCTCGCCTATGTGGTGTCCGTTCTTCGTGAACACCACTGCCTTGTTCTGCTCGGTGCGTCCCATGAGCTGTTCGCGCGAACGCTTGGAGAATCCTTCCACGAGCACCTCGAATGTCTTGCCCACATCCTTGGCGTTTTGTTCAGCAGAGACTTCCGTCTGGAGGCGTATCAGCTCGTTGAGGCGTTCTATCTTCACCTCCTCCGGCACGTTGTCGGGCAGGTGTTTGGCGGCGTATGTGCCCGGACGCTCGCTGTACTTGAACATGAACGCCGAGTCGAAGCGGCACTCACGCACGAGCGAGAGTGTCTCGGCGTGGTCTTCGGGAGTCTCGTCGTGATAGCCCACGAAGATGTCGGTGGAGAGTCCGCAGCCCGGAATGATGCGCCTTATGGCTTCAACCTTTTCTATGTATTGCTCGCGTGTGTATTTGCGGTTCATTAGTTTCAGAATCTTGTTGCTTCCGCTTTGTGCCGGGAAGTGTATGTGCTTGCAGAGGTTCGGCTCCTCGGCGATGGCGTGCAGTATGTCCTCCGTCATGTCTTCGGGGTTGGATGTGGTGAAGCGCACACGCATGTCGGGCACACTCTGCGCCACTTTTCTGAGCAGTTCGGCGAACGACACGCCGCCTTCCATGCGCTGTCCCGACGGTGTGAGTCCGTAGCTGTTCACGTTCTGTCCCAAGAGTGTCACCTCCTTGAATCCGCGTCCGTGCAGGTCGGCCACCTCACGGAGTATGCTCTCCACGTCGCGTGAGCGTTCTCTTCCGCGTGTGTAGGGCACAATGCAGTAGTGGCAGAAGTTGTTGCAACCGCGCATGATGCTGACGAATCCGCTCACACGCCCCGTGCCGAGCCTCTGCGGCACGATGTCGCGGTAGGTCTCCGTGGTGCTCAGTTCTATGTTTATGGCGTTGTTGCCGTTCTCGCACTGCGCAATCATGTCGGGCAGGTTGAGATAGGAGTCGGGTCCGCACACGAGGTTGGCGTAGTGGTTCTGTATGAGGTCGTCCTTCACACGCTCCGCCATGCAGCCGAGCACGCCGAGAATAAGGCTTCTGCCCTTCTTCTGCTCGGCGTGGAGCATGTCGAGGCGGTTGTAGATCTTTGTCTCGGCATTCTCGCGTATGGAACAGGTGTTGAGGAAAATGGCGTCGGCCTCATCCTCGTTTCCGCACACTTCGTAGCCCGCCATCTGCATGATTGAGGCCACCACTTCCGAGTCTGCCACGTTCATCTGGCATCCGTATGTCTCTATGAATAATTTTTTCATTCCTTTTATTATAGTTTGCGAGTGACTGGTTTACGAACGATAAGGAGCTGCCCTCCGTCTGCCTGCCTTTTGCTTATAACAAGGCTATTTCACCGCCTTACCGTCACTCGTCTTCCTGATTACTTTCAATGCAAAGATAGCTGATTTCGCCCGAATTACAAAGCAATATAAAGATGATGTTAAAAAAAACAGACATTTTTTTGGTTTGAAAAAAATAAATCGTATTTTTGTGACCATATAACCCTAAAAAATAAAAGCTTATGAGAAAAACAATCTACTCAGCAATTCTTTTTTCCCTTTTCTCATCTGCCGCAATGGCACAGTCTGGTAACGACAGCAAGGACGCATGGCTCTACGAGCATTCGCACAGCTACACAAAACTGGGCAATATAGAGACGCCGATTGAAAGTGACACCTACTACACTTACGACGAGGAAAACATCCTGCGACAGACGCACGAAGTGTCGGTAAACGAGGACGGAAAGTACGAGCACACCTATACAATGTGGATGATAGTGTTCGACGAGATGTGGCCAGCATCCACCATCACATCCACAAACAGCTACCCCGACTACTTCATGTCGGGCGTGAAATCGGAGACACGACTCGAAAGAAACCGCACTACAGGCGGCGAAAGCAGTCTATACACCCTCGTGGAGAAACGCTACAAGAACGGCAACCAGGCCCCATACCAAATATGGACAAGGGAATACAAATACAACAATTATGGACGCGTCATTTCGTACAAGGAGACAATACAGAACCTCAAACTCTCCGGCGATGTGAAGGAAGAGTGGGTTCCCGTGGAGAAAACATACGAATACGAAAAAGGCCGCATAAAATCATACACGACAAAGAACCTGCTCTACTTCTCGAAGGACTCTAAAAACAACAAGATCACCACAACCACCTATTCTGACTTCAAATACGGCAGCGCAGAACTCACGGAAACTCCGCTCAACGCGGCATCGACTGAATGGGAGACATGGATGAAGAAGAATTCAAGCGACCACGTCTCATACACCGTGACACAGACCGTCGATGAAGGCGCCGACGGAACAGTGGACGAGACATACGTTTACACAGAGGACAACAACAATACTATCGACGGCGACGTGAAGACATACAGGAGAGTAACAGATTCACGCGACGCATTCAACTCATACAAGGTGTATGAGGAGAAAGTTACCGACAAACTTGGAAGCTACACTGTCCACTCACGCGAATATACCCTCGCACCGGGCGAAGAACCTACCGACGAAAAGATAAGGACCGGATACATGACCACCCGCACATACACGACGGAGTACGACTACGAGGAGAACACGAAGAGATATGCCGACGGCAAGCTCAAAGAAAGCCCAAGCAGCATATACAGCCAGAAGAGCGAATGCAGTCCGGAATACGGCTACCTCACACGACTGCAGCTCGACAACACTACTTATGCTGGCGACCAGTCGGTGACAAACACCTTCATCAACACATACGACTCCTACCGCCGTGCCAACGAATCTGTAGGCATCAACGCCATCAACGCCGACACCGACGCACCCGTACTCATCTACAACACCCAGGGCATCTGCCTCGGCTCACAGCTCAGCACGCTGCCGAAGGGTCTGTATATAGTGAAGCAGGATGGAAAGACCACGAAGGTAAGGAAGTAAGGTTTATTGCTCGCTGCGCGAGTTAGAAGTTAAAGAAGTTAGAGGAGTTAAAGAAGTTAAAGCCAATTGTATGTTTAGCAATAAAGCTAATGGCTCTAACTTCTTTAACTCCTCTAACTTCTTTAACTCCTATTATATTTCATTGAAATTGCGTATATTATGTGGATCCGCTCCATACCTGTTATCCCCGTCACTTGGCAATAACGTAAAAATGAATATTACCAAAAAGCATGGAGGTGGCAATAACAACAACAGCAACCAGTATCCGGAATTTGAAGAGTCGTGTAAACGCCGTACAAGAATTGTAAAGTTCGGAATTACATTAAGTAGTACGAATAGAATTAAGGGAGTAAAAAAATACTCACTTTTAAAAAAATCAGACGCAAAAACGCAAACAGATACGAGAAAAATATATACCAACCATTGGTACAGCAAAAACCACCAATAGTCAGAACGGGTTGCTCTGCCTTGCAAAGTGGAATAATTGCTGTAAGCTCTTCTGACTGCATTTATCATTCCCATAGTTATTGTTTCATATTTAACCCTTTATCTCATACCCCACCGCATAGGCCTTTATCCGCTTCACCATTGCGAGCAGACCGTTGGCGCGTGTGGGTGAGAGGTGGTCGCCCAGACCGATGGCGTCGATGAAGTAGAGGTCGGCGTCGAGGATTTCCTTGGGTGTGTGGTTGCTTAGAATCTGGATGAGCAGGGCTATGATGCCTTTCACGATGAGTGCGTCGCTGTCGGCGGTGAAGACGAGGCGGCCGTCGGCGGTGATGTCGCACTGTATCCATACGCGGCTCTGGCAGCCGTCGATGAGGTTCTGCTCGGTCTTGTATTTGTCGTCGAGGGGTTCGAGGTCGGAACCGAGGTCGATGAGGAGCTGGTACTTGTCCATCCAGTCGGTGAAGTCCTGGAACTGGGATATTATTTCGTCTTGTGATTCGTTGATGGTCATGATAATTTTCTTTCTTTTTTGAGTGGGCATAGCTAAGCCTTTCTGGGCATACTAAGCCTTTGATAAAATATTTTTTGGGGAGGCTTACTGAACTTACTAAACCTACTAAACCTACTAAGCCTTACTGGGCCTTTCTAAGCCCTACTGAGCCTTTCTGAACCTGCCCCCTGTTTCAGTTTTCCTTTGAGGGTTCTTCCTTCACTATCTTGAAGAGTTTGTCGCTCGGCCGTATCTTTCCAGGCACCGCGAACGATATGTGCTGTCCCTTGTGTGCTGTCTGGACGGGCTGGAGTTCGTAGCGTATCTCGGCGACGTCGATGTACATCACGCCGGTCGTGGGACCGGTTATGAGCAGACGGTCGCCCACGCTGAACTCGGCGGCTTCGCAGGTGAACTCCGCCACACCTATCTTCGAGAAGTACTTCACGCCGCGCCCCACATACACCTTGCGCTCGGTGGCGTTCGACCCGTAGTTGCTGTTCCATTCGCCGAGGGTCTGTCCCTGGTAGTAGCCGTCCCAGAAGCCGCGGTTGAAGACGGCGGCGAGTCTTTCGTCCCATTCGTCCTTGCGCTCTTCGGTGAATGTGCCGTCGATGACAGCCTGTATCGCCTCGCGGTAGCATTTCACCACGTTATAGACATACTCCGGTCCGCGCGCACGGCCTTCTATCTTGAACACGCGCACGCCGGAGCGCATCATGCGGTCGATGAAACGTATGGTCTTCAGGTCCTTCGGACTCATTATGTATTTGTTGTCTATCTCCATCTGTGTGCCCGTCTCGTTGTCGGTGACGGTGTACGAGCGGCGGCAGAGCTGCATGCATGCGCCGCGGTTGGCGGAGCGTCCGGTGTTCATCAGACTCATGTAACACTTACCGCTTACAGCCATGCAGAGTGCGCCGTGGCAGAACATCTCTATGCGCACGAGTTCGCCGCGCGGACCGCAGATGTGCTGGCGTTCGATCTCTTCGTGTATGTGCGCCACCTGCTCCATGTTGAGTTCGCGTGCGAGCACGACGACGTCGGCAAACTGTGCGTAGAACTTCAACGCCTCCACGTTGCTTATGTTGAGCTGTGTGCTGAGGTGCACTTCCACGCCACGCTCACGGCAATAGTTCATCACCGCCACGTCGCTGGCTATCACCGCCGATATTCCGGCTTCCGCCGCCGCGTCGATTATCCGGCGCATCATGTCGGTGTCCTCGTCGTAGATGATGGTGTTCACGGTGAGGTAGCTCTTCATGCCGTTCTCGGTGCATGTGGCGGCTATCTCGCGGAGGTCGTCGATGGTGAAGTGGTTGGCGGAGTGCGAGCGCATGTTGAGCTGCTCAACGCCGAAATATATGGAGTCGGCACCGGCCTGTATGGCTGCCACGAGACTTTCGCGGGAGCCGACGGGAGCCATTATTTCGTAGTCTTGGATCATGATTTTTTTTCTTCTTTTCTTTTTTTTGAGTGGGCCTTACTGGGCCTTTCTAAGCCTTACTAAGCCCTACTGAACCTACTAAAGCCCTACTGAACCCTCAGCTCAGTTCCAGCATTCTTTCTATCGGCTTCACGGCCTGCCGTGCCACATCTTCGGGCACTGTCACTTCGGGCCATTCGTGCTTCAGGGTGTTGTATATCTTGAGCAGGGTGTTCTTCTTCATGTATTCGCACTCGTTGCATGAGCAGCCGACGGAGCCTTCCGACACTTCCGGCGGCACGGGGTAGAACTTCACGCCGGGGCAGGAGCGTTGCAGCTCGTGGAGTATGCCCGCTTCGGTGGCTATGATGTACTCCTTCGTCTCGGGGTGCTGCTGTGCGTAGTGCAGCATGGTGGCTGTCGAGCCTTTTATGTCGGCGGCGGCGAGCACGGGTGCCTTGCATTCCAGATGCGCCATGACCACGGCTCCGGGGTGTTCGCGCTTGAGCTTCACGATGGCATCTACGGAGAACTTCTCATGCACATGGCAGCCTCCGTTCCATAGCAGCATGTCGCGGCCCGAGACGCTGTTGATGTAGTTGCCGAGGTTGTAGTCGGGACCGAATATTATCTTCTCGTCCTTGGGGAACGACGCCATCACCTTCTCGGCGTTGCCCGATGTCACCACAACATCGGTGAGAGCCTTCACCGCCGCCGTGGTGTTCACATAGCTCACCACCTTGTAGCCCGGATGCTCGGCCTTGAACTTCGCGAGGTCTTCGGCGCGGCATGAGTCGGCAAGCGAGCATCCCGCCGTGAGGTCGGGGCAGAGCACCTTCTTGTCCGGCGACAGCAGCTTGCAGGTCTCCGCCATGAAGTGCACGCCGCACATCACTATCATGTCGGCGTCGGTCTCGGCGGCCTTGCGTGCCAACGCAAGCGAGTCGCCAATGAAGTCGGCCACCTCCTGCACCTCGCCCACGGTGTAGTAGTGAGCCAGGAGCACGGCGTTCTTCTGCCGGCACAGTTCGCGTATTTCCTTCTTCAAATCCACACCTTCGGCCACGGGCTCGTCGATGCATCCTTTTTCTGTCCACTCTTGTTTCATAGCGTCATTGTATTTTTGTTGTTTCTTTGCTCTGTCATTATGGCGGGGCGTAAGCCTTTCCGGCTTCACCCCTACTCTCCCCCAACACTCATTATTCATTATATTTTTTATTCTTTAAAGAAAAGAAAAAATAATAGTATGATAATGTAACGTTAGTAAGTGGAAAACTTTCTGCCTGTTTTTTTGGCTTTTCCGTTGTTCACATTAGAGGGTTGCGTTGTACACAGGTCATCGGAATATCTTCTTACTGATACAGAGTGTGTAATGCAAGTTATACCTATATTTTGTTAAACAGGTGCAAAGTTAATAAGTTTCCGATAATTTTTTACATCAAAGCGTGGAAAACTTCTTGACAACTCCTTTAATAACCCGTGAGTTATTAGTATTCCCCTGTCGTCGGGAGTGTGGGTGTTGGTAACCTGTGAGTTATTAGGCGGATTACTAACACGTTCTCCACAGGTTGTGTGGATAAGTGGGTTTTGATGAGTGGTAAGAGGTCTTTGAGGTTACAGGAGTTGTGTTTTAGGAGTTAAGGAGTTAAGAATTCAGAAGTTAAGCCATTAGTATCAGGAGTTAAAGGAGTTAGAGAATTTAGCACTCGCTGCGCTCGTTAGAAGTTCTTGCGAGGCAAGCGGCAGAGCCGAGCGAAAGCCGAATGCTTTAAATTAGCAAAGCATTCGGCTTAACTTCTGAATTTTTAACTTCTGCATTCTTAACTCTTGCATTCCCAAGAGAAACTCCCCGCTATCCCTATACTTATACACATAAACCTGTAAAAAGAAGTTCTTCTGTCACAGAGCATTTGGCGAGTTATCCACAGTTATATACATATACCCCTGTTTTCCGTGCTTTCCGTCCGCAAAAAGAAGCCTTGTTTGCGAGGTAAAGAAGGCTTCTTTGCAACACAAACAAGCCTTGTTCGCAGTGCAGGGAAGCCTTCTTTTGAGAGCGGGCGAAGCTGGTGGCGGCAACACTCACGTTCCCTTGCCCTTGCGACAGACAGGCGCACTGTCCACAGGCATCCCCTCCACAATGCCATGAAAGCACCTTTATACCTGCCTTATACACATATTTCTCCACCATTACAGGTGATAACTGCCTGTTGATAATCAGCGTTTTGCAATACTTATCCACACTTATACACATACAACAGGCAAAACATCGCTTCCTGTTCACCACCCAGTATTCACAGGATATGTGGATAACTCCACGACAGGCACGCCTTTGGCAGACGGCTGGCACGGTCTGCCAAAGCTGCGAAAAAGACCTTTATACACACCTTTATACACACCTTATAAACATATTTATACACACCTGTCGTTGATAACAGTCTCTTGTGCATTAAGCGGTTATGATTGGTATCAACTGAGGAGTTAGGAATTAGGAGGTGTGGCAAAACGGAAGTTAGCCGAAGTTAGGCTTCGCCGGAAGTTAAAGGAAGATAGCGGACAATAGCATAACTCATTGAAAAGAATAGTAATGTCCGTTAACTTCCATCCGCCTTGGCGGATTAACTTCCGATAACTTCGGCTAACTTCCGATTTGACACACCGCCAACTCCTGACTTTTAATCTATTTTTGCAATACTATTACAATCATGTTTCACAATCAAAAAAACATTAAAAAATTTCATCGTTCCTCATTCTTTTTATTATTTTGCACTCCGAAACAAAATCTGTGCATAAATGAAAAAGAAGATCCACTATACCGGACTTACAGAAGCCCAAGTGACGGAGAGCCGCAGCAAGCATGGCGCAAACATACTCACACCGCCTGAAAAGGAACCTCTCTGGCGGCAGTTTCTCGAAAAGTTCCGCGACCCGCTCATCGTAATCCTCCTCATAGCCGGCGCACTGTCGGTGCTCATAGCGTGCTACGAATACTACGGTCTGCACGAAGGCGCGAAGGTGTTCTTCGAGCCCGTGGGCATCTTCGTGGCGATAATTCTCGCCACCGGACTGGCGTTCCACTTCGAGCAGAAGGCCGACCGTGAGTTCACCGTGCTCAACCGTGTGAACGACGACGAGGCGGTGGAGGTGATACGCTCAGGCAACACCACGAAGGTGCCGCGCCGGGACATCGTCGTGGGCGACATCGTCATCATAAACACCGGCGACGAAGTGCCTGCCGATGCCGTGCTGCTGGAGTCGGCACACCTGCACATCGACGAATCGACACTCACGGGCGAACCCATCTGCTACAAGACCACACGGCGTGAGGAGTTCGACGACGCAGCCACCTACCCCACCGACCACCTCATGAAAGGCACCAAGGTGATGGAGGGACACGGCGTGGCGCAGGTGACTGCCGTGGGCGACCGCACGGAGCAGGGCAAGGTGTTCAAGGCGGCGCAGATAGACGACAGCGTGAAGACACCGCTCAACGAACAGCTCGCACGCCTCGGACGCAAGATCACCATAATGAGCTACACCGTGGCCTCACTCATCGTCGTGGGCAGGATGGTGATGTACTTCGTGGAGAATGGCGACGACATCTTCGACGGCATGGAGCACATAACGGCCTTCGTGGCTTACCTCTTGCAGACATTCATGATAGCCGTCACGCTCATCGTCGTGTCGGTGCCGGAGGGATTGCCCATGGCAGTGACGCTGAGTCTGGCATACAGCATGCGCCGTATGCTCAAGACCAACAACCTCGTGCGCCGCATGCACGCCTGTGAGACGATGGGAGCCGCCACCGTAATCTGCACCGACAAGACGGGAACACTCACGCAGAACCTCATGTCGGTGGAGGAGATGGTGACCTTCGGCGCCACCGACGACGCCGTACTCAAGGAGAGCATCGCCGTGAACTCCACGGCATCGCTCGACTTCTCGACACCCTCCCACCCCACAGTACTCGGCAATCCCACGGAAGGCGCACTGCTGCTCTGGCTCAACGCCGGCGGCACCGATTACCGGCCCTTGCGCGAGGGCGTGGAGACACTGAGTGAAGTGCCCTTCTCCACCGAACGCAAGTACATGGCGACACTCGTGCGGTCGGCAGCGGCAGGAGGTCGGAAGATGCTCTATGTGAAGGGTGCGCCGGAGATACTTCTCGACCTCTGCAACGCCGAAGGCTTTTCGCGCGACGAGGTAATGCAGCGCCTTGCAGGGTTCCAGAACCGCGCCATGCGCACACTTGCCTTCGCCTGCCAGACCGTAGAGGAGGGCGAAGAGGTGATAGCCGCCGACCGAATAACCCCTACCCGACTCCGCCTCATGGCCATCGCAGCCATCGCCGACCCCGTGCGCGGGGATGTGCCGGCAGCCGTGCGCGAGTGCATGGACGCAGGAATAAAGGTGAAGATAGTGACGGGCGACACATCAGGGACGGCGCGTGAGATAGCACGCCAGATAGGACTCTGGGACGACGCGCACGACACCGACACCAACATGATAACCGGACCCGAACTCGCGGCACTCAGCGACGACGAACTGCGCAGCCGCATCGGTGACATAAAGATAATATCACGCGCACGACCGATGGACAAGAAACGACTCGTGGAGACGCTTCAGGCCAAAGGCGAGGTGGTGGCAGTGACGGGCGACGGCACCAACGACGCACCAGCACTGCGTGCCGCACACGTGGGACTCTCCATGGGCGACGGCACGAGTGTGGCAAAGGAAGCATCGGACATCACCATCATCGACAATTCGTTCACAAGCATCTGCAAGGCAGTGATGTGGGGACGCTCGCTCTTCCGCAACATACAACGCTTCCTGCTCTTCCAGCTCACCGTGAACGTGACGGCGTGCCTGCTTGTGCTCTCCGGCGCGTTCATGGGCACCGACTCGCCACTCACCGTGACACAGATGCTCTGGATAAACCTCATCATGGACACCTTCGCCGCCACGGCACTCGCCTCGTTGCCGCCATCGGAGAGCGTCATGCGCGACCGTCCGCGCAAGCGCACGGCATTCATCATAACACGCAGCATGGCGAAGGAGATAATAGGCGTGGGAACAGTGTTCTACCTCATACTCGTGGCACTGCTCTACATCTTCAAGCACGCCGACATAACGCAGCTCACCGACCTGCTCAGCATGCAACGCTGCGCCGCACACCACCTCACACCCTACGAACTGACACTGCTCTTCACCATCTTCGTGATGACGCACTTCTTCTATCTGTTCAACGCACGCGCCTACGCCACACACCGGAGCGCACTGCACTTCCGTGGCTGCAAAGGTCTGCTCACCGTCGCACTCATAATATTCGTGGGGCAGGTGGCTATGGTGGAACTGCCCGGAATACAGCAGTTCTTCAACGTGACAAGCCTTAAACCCCTCGACTGGCTCATCATCATCGCCGCCTCGTCGCTGGTGCTCTGGGTGAGAGAAGGATGGAGAGCTGTTTGGGGAGTTAGGAATTGAGAATTAGGAGTTAGAAATTAGATTAGAAATTAGGAGTTAGAAATTAGAAATTAGGAGGTCGAGCGTCCCGCTCGACAACACCATCCAAACAATTCCTAATTCCTAACTCCTAATTAGCATACTTGCTTTGTGTTGTCGAGCGGGACGCTCGACCTCCTATGATTAGCAAAGCATACGGCTTTAACTTCTCTAACTCCTTTAACTTCTTTAAATTCTAAAAAAAAACTTCTTTCAAAAAGATAAGAACAGCAACTTGTGACTGTTGTTACAATGTTTGTATGCTGACACAACAGGCGGCTATCGGCATGTTTTGAGACAAAAAGAAAGGAGAGTGCTATAATGACCTATTGGATTCAACTTCCGAAAACTCCTTTCATTTTATCATTTATTTCTTGTTCAAAAAAATAAAATGAGAGGGAAAACAAATCTTTTGTAAAAAATGTGCTATAAATATTTGGAGGTAAAAATTAAATAATATATCTTTGCAAATGTAAAGACCTAAAATAAGAGCAAGAGGCTCTGAAACCTTAACTTAATAATTAAAAGACCAATAACAATTGAAGAGCTACTTTTTCATTTTGACTGCCTGCGAGGCAAATCAATAAACTTTAATGTGTGAATATAAGTCTTTAATAAGATTGTCATTGGTACTATCCTTACAAAAACTGAGAGGTAAAAAAGGATATGTGGACAGGACCAATAACGCGAATAGCGATTTCTATTTTTATTTAAGCGAGGCCTCGCTCCCTGTGTAGGGCGCGAGTTTTTTTTTTAAAGAAGTTAGAGAAGTTAAAGGAGTTAGAGAAGTTAAAGGAGTTAGAGAAGTTAAAGAAGTTAGAGCCAAATGCTTTGCTAATTATAAATATAGGTAACTGTAGGAGGTCGAGCGTCCCGCTCGACAACATCATCCAAAGAATTCCTAACTCCTAATTCCTAATTGGCAGACTTGCTTTGTGTTGTCGAGCGGGACGCTCGACCTCCTATTATTAGCAAAGCATTTGGCTTTAACTTCTAATGAGCGCAGCGAGTGATAACTTCTTTAACTTCTTACTTCTTAAAAGAACTTCTTACTTCTAAAAAAACCTTCTTACTTCTTAAAATACTCCATCAGCCTCACCACGCTGTTTGCAAGCCGGTCGGGTTCTTCGGTGCGGAAGCGTTGCCAGACGGTGCGGCAGGCTTCGCTTAGCGGACTGTCGGGTGCGGCGGCACGATGGAGGATGGGGTCGAAGGCCTGATAGATGCAGAGCACTTCCACTACCTTTTGAGGCTTTATGCCGAGCAGACTGGCACACTCCCCTACTTCGGGCGTCTCGCAGACCATTGTTATGGGAGTGAGGCGGAAGTAAAGGTCGAGGATGATGATGAGCATCACACGGGTGACTTTCGTGTCGTCGGCAATCGGACGGAAGTCGTCGGCGAAGTCGTCGTCGATGCTTACGCCGTCGTAGAATGTGCTCTCTGCGCCGAAACCGCTCATCTGTCGGAGGCGGCGCACATCGCGGTTCAGACGGCTTGTATTGCCGGCGTAGGTGTCCCAGAGGCGTTGCAGGAATGGTGTGGCGTGCTCGCGTAGAAGGTGCATCTGTGCGAATATGAACTTGGGAGGTATGTGCAGGCGTATGCCCAAATCGACGACGGGACGCGAGTAGAGGGGCTTTATGCCGGTGGGCTTGGACATGTAGAGTTGCATGATGAGCGGCCAGTAATCGTCTGACCAGAGGGGATGGGTTGGCATGGGGATGGGATTTAGAGGGTTGGTGATGATTTCTTTTGTGGGGGGATGAGGCTGACTAAGCCTTTCTAAGCCTGACTGGCCCTTTCTAAGCCTTTGGGGAATGACTGGACTCTAAGCCTTTCTGGGGGATGGCTAAGCCTTTCTGGGGCTTATTGGGGCTGGGCTTATTGTGCTTCGCGCTCTTCTTCCACCAGATATACGGGTCTGTGTTTTGTCTCATGGAAGACGCGGCCGAGGTATTCGCCGAGGATTCCGAGGGAGAGGAGTTGTAGGCCGCCGAGGAAGAGTATCACGATGATGAGTGTGGGATAGCCCTGCACGGGGTCGCCCACGACGAGTGTCTTCACGAGTACATAGAGCATGTAGAGCAATGCCACTGCCGAGACGATGATGCCCATTACCGTGCTTATGCGCAGCGGGGCTGTGGTGTAGGAGGTGATGCCTTCGATGGCGAGGTCGAGCAGACGCATGTAGCTGAACGACGAGCGTCCTGCCGTGCGCCCCTGCTGACTGAATTCTATGCTTTTCTTGCGGAAACCTATCCAGCAGTAGAGTCCCTTGGTGTAGCGTTGTGTCTCGCGCAGCATACGCATGGAGTGTATGCACTTGGCGTCGAGGAGGCGGAAGTCGCCCACATCGGGCAGCACGTCGATGCGTGCCATGCGTTGCAGCAGACGGTAATATGCCATCGACAGACGGCGGCGCAGCCACGGTTCCTTGCCTCTTGTGGCGCGTTTGGCATACACGTCGTCGTAGCCCTGCTCCCATATCTCCACCATTTCGGGGATGAGCGTTGGCGGATGCTGCAGGTCGGCGTCCATGATTACGGCGCAGTCGGTGTCGGCACGGTCGAAGCCGGCGAGCATGGCGTTCTCCTTTCCGAAGTTGCGCGACAGACTCACATAGCCGAATCGTGTGTCGTTGTCGGCGGCACGGCGCAGTTCATGCAGCGTGCCGTCGGTGCTTCCGTCGTCGATGAGAATCACCTTCCAGATGTATTGCGTGTTGTCGTCGAACATCTTGCGCAGTTCGCGGCATAGTCTTTCTATGTTGTCCTGCTCGTTGTAGCAGGGGATTATAATGCTGATGGAGTTCATTTTTTCTTTAGAAGTTAGAGAATTTATCACTCGCTTCGTTCGTTAGAAGTTAAAGAAGTTAAAGCCAAATGTTCTTTAGAAGTTAGAGAATTTGTCACTTTTAATTATCGTTTCTTATTTGTACTGCATTTGTCTTTAACTTCTATAGTTAGAGAATTTGTCACTTTTAATTATCTTTTCTCATTTGTACTGCATTTGTCTTTAACTTCTCTAACTTCTTTAACTTCTTTAAATCCTTCTCAATAACCTTCACTTTCCACTTATCCACCACCCATGCATACCGGTATCCGCCGTTGTTCACGGCTTCCTGTGCGAGTCGGATGGCTTTGTCGTATTCGCCGGGTTCCACATATTCCTCATGTATGCGCATGGGCCAGCGGTTGTTGTTGAGCCAGAGCACGGCCTGACCGTTGCTGAACGCATCGACGGGCAGGACATGGAACGACGAGTATTTGCGCTCCGTGTCCTTGACGCTCACGCAGAACACCTCGTCGTAGGGTTGCCGTTCGCGGCATTCGTCGTTCACCATACTTGCCATCATGATGCCGTCCTGCGATGTCTGCTGTGCTTCATTTATGTGGTGGAAGTCCACTGTTATGGCGGCGAGGATGTAGCACACGACGGCTTTTCGCAACCGGGAGTCGGCGGCTTCGCTTTTCTCCACGAGCATTGCCATGAGCATTGCGGCGAAGCAGAGGCCGGCGTAGGCGTTCATCATGCTCAGCGTTATGAGCAGATTGGGCGACAGCACGACACCGAACACCACTGCCAGCACCCATGTGCGGCGGTCGGTGAGAGCGGCTTTAATACTTGGCAGGAGTATGTAGAACATGGTGGCGGCGAAGCACAGGCTGAGAAACAGCGTGGCATACTCCCTTGCCTTGGCGCAGAGTATGCTCATCCAGTCGATGGGAACGAAACTGTATCCCATGAGCATTGCCACCTCACGCAGCTTCTTCAGTGCCGAGAAGGTGGAGTATTCGGGGTTGGGTATGACGGTGTATGGCAGCGATACCCTCACGGCGGCATAGACGATGGCTATGGCTACGCCGAATGCCAGACGCCGTGCCACGCTGCGTTGTGTGGCTTTCTCGGTGAGGAGTGCGAGCAGTGGCGGCACCACTGCCCATGCTATGCCGTTGTCCTTGGCGAGTGCGGCGAACCAGACGAGCAGTGCCCAGAGCAGGTAGCGCACCTTGTGGCGCATGCTGACGAAGGCGAGCGATGCCGCCATGCCGAACATAAGACTCAGCGACTGGTTGATGGCGTCGCACGCAAACACCGTGGCAAGCATGCAGGGCGAGATGCAGAACACTGTTGTCGCCATGTTTACGGCGGCGTCGTTGCTGAACAGACGGCGTGCCAGGGCAAACACCATGAGTGTGCTCAGCAGATGGGCGGTGACGGTGATGATGTGGTTGTAGAGCGGGAATGCGTGTGCATCCTGCGCCACATAGCCCATGAGGGCGTCGATGGGACGCCAAACGCTGCCGTAGGGCAGGAAGAACTTGAACCAGTCGGGGTCGCGGTTGGGCGACGAAAGGGTGTACCAGTCGTCGTAGGTGGGCATCACATCGAGCGACTCGATGAAGAAGCACACGCACATAAGTATGCAGAAAGGCACTGCCCAGTAGCGTAGGAGCCACTTGATGACGGGTGATTGGGTTGTTGTTGCGTGTATTGGCATATTGTGTGATTGGGTGAATTCTTGCTTTTCCGGACTTTTCCGGGACTTTCAGAGCCTTTCCTTCTTCCATACGCCCAACGCTCCTGCGGCTGCGAGTATGGTGAGATAGGGCATGTACGGGGCTTTGAAGCGGGTCTCGCCCTGCACCATGAACACTGTGGCAAAGGTGACAAACACCACGGTGAAGGCAGTTAGGAAGAGTGCTTTCCATTGCTTTTGCCTTACCATTACCGTGCCTCCGAGTGCGGCGAGATGCAGAAGGAGGTAGTAGGCGAGGGTGCTGGTGAATGCCATGTGCTGTGCGAACGACATGTTGCGCCATTCGGAGAACACCGAACGGTAGGGTACGGTGAGCGGTTCGGCGCCGTCGGGGCGTTGTTTCAGGTCTTTGGCTATGAATGCCGTTGCGTTGTCGTTGTCGTTGTTGAGCATGTACCAGAGCCGCCACGGTATTTTCTTCATGTACTCCCACTTGTGTGTCATGAGCCATGCCATGCACCGTTCGCGCCATATATCGCTGCATTCAAAGCAGTTGAGCTTGTCCATGTTCTCTATATAGCGCGGCGTTCCGCGCTTGAACAGGGGTTCGCCGAAGTGTGCATCGGGTGTAGCCCCGTCGTAGGCATCGTCGGCCATGTTGTACCAGAACGAGTCGCACTGGTAGATGAAGTAGCCCGTGCGGCTCCATGTCTCCGTGCCTATGATGCAGATGGTGACGGCGTAGCCTGCGGCGAGCAGCAGTGTGCGCCTTATCGCGTCGCGACGGAAGAAGATGAAGTAGTAGGCTGCGATGATGATGACGAAGAGAATGGCGATGGGTCGGAACCAGTTGGCTATGCATAGCAGCACACCCGCGCTGACTATGGTTGTTGCCGATTGCTTCTTTACAGCCAGATACACTGCTGCCGTGGTGAAGAACACCATAGGCAGTTCGCTGAGCAGCGTCGTGCTCTGTCCCCAGTTGTTGGGGTAGAGCATGTAGATTAGCATTGTCGCAAGAGCTGTTCTGTCGCCAATGATTGTCTGTGCGGTCTTCGCCGTGAACAGTGCTGTGGCTGCTTTCATGAAGCAGAACACCACGAGGAGCGGCGTTATGCTTCCTGTGAGTGCGAGCGACGCCTCTATGAGGTTTATGCTTCCTATGTTCCAGAGGAAGGGTGTGCCTTCGATGGTGGCGGTGCATGGGTACGGTTCTCCCTCGGCGAGGCATTTCCGCGCTATTGCAATGTAGCCGTCGGTGTCGGGACCGGGCGTGTAACCGAAGACGGCGAGTATCATGAGCAGCCACGCAAGGTAGATGAGCGTGAGCAGGTACAGTCTTTTGTCGGTCTTTTCCATGCGTTGTTGTTATGTTTTCGTGAAGCAGGTTCTGTCTGTTGCCGTCATCTTATGACGCCTATCTTGCAGACGGTGCCCTTCTTTCCGTCGGCTGTCGCCGTCTCCACCATGTATATACCGCTTACCACGGGATTGCCGTGCAGGTCGGTTCCGTCCCATGTGAATGTTCCGCCGTTGCTCCGTCCGCTCTTTACGAGTGTTCCGGCCGGTCCCACAATCTTTATGTCGGCGTTGAGTGTGAGTCCCACGACGGTTATGAGTCCCGTGTATCCCGGTTCCACCGGGTTGGGGTAGGCATACACGTTGTCCTTTGTCATCTCCTCTGACGGCTCTGTTGCGTCGCCGATGTATGAGCAGAGTCCGTTCGATGTTCCGAAGAACACCTCGCCGGTCCTGTCGTTCACGCTCACCGACTCGATGATGTTTGAGAGCAGTGCGCTGTTGCTTGTTGTGAAGTGCTCTATCTGCTGCAGGTTGTCTGCGCTGATGAGATAGACTCCGTTGCCCGATGTTCCGAACCATTTGCGTCCTGCGCCGTCGATGCATATTGATGTGATATATACGTTGCTGAGCAGATAGTCGGCGAGGTTGGTGCCGTCGTTACGCGGCACTTTCACCTGCACGAAGGTGCTGCTGCCGCTTGCTATCGCCTCGGCTGTGAGCATGAGTGGTCCGCCGTCGGTGCCTATCCAGATGTTTCCGCTGCGGTCCTCCACCACGCACGACACCTGTCCGGCGTTCACTGCCGTGCCGTCCTCATTGACGAACGAGGTGTATGTGCGGCTTTCGCCCGTCTTCATGTTGTAGCACACGAGTGCGGGCAGTCGCCATTCGTCGTTCACGAACCACAGTAGTCCGCGGCTGTCGGTCATCATGCTGCGTGCGTATCGCATTGATGCGCCCTTGCTATCGACGAAAGCCGTGTTGTGATGGCTTGTCCACTTTCCGTCCTTGAGCTGCAGGAGCGATGCCGAGCCGTCCTTGGCGTTGCTGTTGAAGCACCACAGGCTGCCGTCGGGTGTGGCTTTGAGTGTGGTTATGAGGGTGTAGCTGTAGGGGTCGGTGTCGCTTGCCGGCACGAAGGGTGCGTTGTCGATGGAGTAGTGCTGCGTCATTTTTCCGTTGCGGAACTCGAACAGTCCTGCCTGTGTCCCGGCGTAGATGTGTGTGGGGTCGGAGGGGTCGAGGTCGATGCAGTAGGTGGAATGGTAGTTGCCTTTGAGCGAGGCGGCGAATGAGTCGTCGTAGATTTCCCAGTCGTCGCCGTCAAGAATCTGTATGCACGCCTCACGCTCGGGCGACGACTGTCCGCCGCCGGTATATAGTTTCTGGTTCATGTAGCGTATGAATCCGAAGTAGTTGTACTTCGGTCCGTCGGTGGCTATGCCGCTGCTTATGGGTGTCGCAGTGCCTTCTATGCCGTTTGTGCGTTCTATCTTCATGTTGCACAGCAGGTCGTCGGTGCCTGGTCCCCAGTAGGTGTCGGTCTGTGCGTCGTAGGCGAGTCCGGTGAATGTGGTGCGCACGAGTGTGTAGTCGGTGGGAGTGTTGTAGATGTAGGTGAGGTTTTTCGCTCCGGTGCATATAATTTTGCCTCCGCTTAGGCAGGCGTTGGTGAGCCACACCTTCGTCACGAAGTCCGTCTTGCCGTCCTTTGCGCTTATGTTGCAGAGTTCGCCGTTGTTTATTCCCTCTATGTGTCCGCCTCTCCAGAATATCCATTTGAATGCCTTGTCGGCCACTTTTGTCCAGCATGCCTTGTCGGTGAGGTTGTCCTTTTGGCTTCCTTTTATTATGCCTTCCGTCGTTGCGGCGTAGATGTCGCCTCCTCCGAGTGTCACTGCCGCCACTTTCTGTCCCAGGTTGTAGGTGTCGATGATGGTGGCGTTCTGCACGTTTATCACCACAATGCCGAAGTTTGTGGCGAGGTAGGCGCGGTTTCCGCTGACGCTCAGCTGGTTAATTGTCTTATCTACGGTGAGCATCTTGTTGGCGTAGTCGGGCAGGTTGGTGCAGTTGAGTTTCTCGTCTATTATGTCGATGTTTCCGTTTTTGTAGATCACGACGAGCCGTTTCGCTCCGTCGCACCATTCCATGTCGGCTATTCCGCAGTCGCTGAGCAGGTTGGTTGTGTCGTAGGTGCTGATGCTGTTGTCGGCGGTGTTGTATGTGTAGAGGTCGCCGGAGGCGAGCACATAGAGCATTCCGGCGTGCTTCACCACCTTTGTCACGGTGTGGTACGACATGTAGGCTTTCCATGTCCCCACGCCTGTCTGTGCCTTCACTGTGGCTGTCGGCAGGGCGGTGAATAGTGCTGCGATGATGAGTGTGATGGTGATGATGCGTTTCATGAGCGTTGTTGTTTATTTGTTGTCGTTGGAGTGGAGGTAGCGCACGAGTTTCTCCACGGCACGGGCGCGGTGTGAGATGCCGTTCTTTATGGCTGTTCCGAGTTGTGCGAACGACTCGTCGTAGCCTTCGGGTACGAATATCGGGTCGTAGCCGAAGCCTTCCGTTCCCTGTTTCCGTGTGGCTATGGTGCCGCGGACGATGCCTTCGAAGAGTGTGAAGTCGGCTTCGTCGTCGTGGCGTGCGAGTGCTATGACGGTGCGGAACTGTGCCTTGCGGTTGTCGTTGCCGTCGAGCCGTTGCAGCAGTTTGCGCATGTTTGCCTCGGAGTCGTGGTCGGTGCCTTCGGCGTAGCGTGCCGAGTGCACTCCGGGTTCGCCGCCGAGTGCTTCCACTTCAAGTCCGGTGTCGTCGGCGAAGCAGTCGATGGAGTAGTGGTCGGTGATGTAGCGTGCTTTCTGTATGGCGTTGCCTTCGAGTGTGTTGGCTGTCTCCGGGATGTCGGTGTGGCAGCCTATGTCGGCGAGCGAGAGCACGGTGTAGCGCGAACCGAGTATGGCGCGTATCTCGTCGAGCTTGTGACTGTTGTTGGTGGCGAATACTATTGAGTTCATTGTTTGTTGTTTTTTTTATTGGGGGAGTAGGCCTTCCTAAGCCTTTCTAAGCCTTCCTAAGTATTTTTACTTTTCTAAGACTTTCTAAGCCCTAAGTATTTCCAGGACTTTCTAAGCCTTCCTTTGACGCTTCTTCCTCTTCCGGCTGTATGTTGTGCTTTGCCTTGTCGCTTTCTGACACTTTTACCTTTATCTGGTCGAATCCTTCGCCATAGACGCCTATGACGCTGCTTTGTGAGACGAAGGCGCGTGGGTCGATGATTTTGATGAGGCGGAATATCTGTACGCTCTCACGTTTCTTGGCGAGCAGGCAGAGCACCTTCATGTCGCGGCCTGAGTACCATCCGTGTCCGTCGAGTATGGTGAGGGTGTGGTCGGTGTGCTTGGTTATGGCTTCGGCTATCTCGCGGTGTTTGTGCGAGAAGATGAGGAACTGCACCGATTCGCGTCTTACGTTCATCACATAGTCGAGCATGAAGCACTCTATTGCCATTGTGCACAGACCGAACACCACCTTGTGGCAGCGGTGCAGCTCGTCGCCAAATGCCGGTATGAAGAGGCATGAGCCGATAATGCAGAGGTCGATCATGATGAGGACGGTGCCGAGCGAGAAGTCGTGGAACTTGTTCACCACGGCAGCCACGATGTCGGTGCCGCCCGTCGAACCGTTGTTGAGGAACACTATTGCGAGCGATGTGCCGGTGAGGAGACATCCCACGACGAGCGACATGAACTCCTGTCCGGGTCCGAGCACCTGCATGAATTCGCCGTTGGGACCCATCATCACCTTCTGTGCAGCCCACAGCATGACGGAGAGGGCGCAGATGGCGTAGATGGTCTTCATCATAAACTTCAGTCCGAGCACTTTCAGTGCCACGGCGAGGAGTGCGGCGTTGATGAAGAAGTAACTGTATTCAATGGGCAGTCCGGTGGCGTAGAAGATGATGGCTGAGATACCTGTCACACCGCCCGTGACTATCTGGTAGGGCAGCAGGAACACTGTCCATCCGAAGGTGTAGAGCATCAGTCCGAGAGTGATGAAGATGTAGTCCTTCGTTTCGTTCCAAATTAGTTTGTGATCAATGGTCATAGTCGTTTGATTTTAATTGTTTTTTTGAGGGAAGGGGAGGGAGGAGGAATTAGGAGTTACGAGTTAGGAATTACGAATTACGAGTTGGGAGTTTGGAGTTGGGAATTATGAAAAAGCATTTGGCTTAACTTCTTAACTCCTTAACTCCTGAATTCTCCAAGCTAATGGCTTAACTCCTTAACTTCTTAACTCCTGACTCCTCCTCAAAATCACTTCACCACAATGTTCACTATTCGTTTCGGCACGACGATTACCTTCACCACCTGCTTGCCGTCGAGATACTTCTTGCTCTGTTCGTCGGCGAGTGTTGTGGCCTGTATTTCGTCGTTGGTGGCGTTGACGGGGAACTTCTTCTGGAAGCGTGCCTTGCCGTTGAACGAGACGGTGAGCTGCATTTCGTCTTCCACGAGATACTTTTCGTCGTACTTGGGCCATGCCGCGTCGCACACGGTGGTGTCGTGTCCGAGTGTGTGCCACAGTTCTTCGGCGATGTGCGGCGCGAAGGGTGCGATGAGCACCACGAGCTGTTCGAGCACTGCCTTTGAGCGGCATTTCTGCTGTTGCAGTTCGCCCACGGCTATCATGAATGCCGATATGGAGGTGTTGTATGAGAATTTCTCTATGTCGTCGCTCACTTTTTTGATGAGCTTGTGCAGACTCTTCATGCTCTCCGCCGACGCTTCTGCTCCTTCCTGCGGCAGGAATTCGCCCGTGCGGTTCTCATAGAAGAGTGCCCAGAACTTCTTCAGGAAGCGGTGGCAGCCGTCGATGCCGTTGGTGTCCCAGGGCTTGCTTGCCTCTACGGGGCCGAGGAACATCTCGTAGAGGCGCAGCGTGTCGGCTCCGTACTTCTCCACTATCATGTCGGGGTTCACCACATTGAACATCGACTTCGACATTTTCTCCACTGCCCATCCGCACACATACTTGCCGTCCTCGAGCATGAATTCGGCGTTGGCGTATTCCGGTCGCCATGCCTTGAAGGCTTCAATGTCGAGGATGTCGGCAGAGACGATGTTCACATCGACGTGTATCGGAGTTACGTCGTAGTCCTTCTTCAGTCCTGCGCTCACGAAGACGGGTGCCTTGTCGTGGTCGTCGGAGTTGATGCGATAGACGAAGTTGCTTCGTCCCTGAATCATTCCCTGGTTGATGAGCTTGCTGAACGGTTCTTCCTTATGCGACACTCCGAGGTCGAAGAGGAACTTGTTCCAGAAGCGTGAGTAGATGAGGTGACCCGTGGCGTGTTCGCATCCGCCCACATAGAGATCCACGTTCTGCCAGTATTCCGCTGCTTCTGCTGACACGAGGCAGATGTCGTCGTGCGGGTCCATGTAGCGGAGGTAGTATGCCGACGAGCCTGCGAAGCCCGGCATGGTGTTGAGTTCGAGTGGGAAGACGGTCTTGCCGTCAATGAGTGCCTTGTCCACAACCTTGCGTTCAGCCTCGTTCCATGCCCACATCTTGGCGCGTCCGAGTGGCGGTTCGCCCGTCTCTGTGGGTTTGTAGGTCTCTATTTCGGGCAGGCAGAGGGGCAGGCACTCCTCCGGCACCATCTGCGGCATTCCGTCTTTGTAATATACGGGGAACGGCTCGCCCCAATAACGCTGGCGCGAGAAGATGGCGTCGCGCAGACGGTAGTTCACCTTTACGCGTCCCATGCCCTTTTCCGTGACAAACTCCTTGGTCTTGGCTATGGCCTCTTTCACGGTGAGTCCGTTGAGCGAGAAGCCGTCGAGAGTCTCCTTTCCTGCTGCCGGCGAGTTGCATACGATGCCTTCCTTGGCGTCGAAGCTCTCTTCGCTCACATCGGCACCCTCGATGAGTGGTATTATATCTAGCCCTTTAGCTTTTGCGAAAGCATAGTCGCGCGAGTCGTGTGCCGGCACTGCCATGATGGCTCCCGTGCCGTATCCGGCGAGCACATACTCCGAAATCCAAATAGGAATCTCTGTCCCTGTGAACGGATTGATGGCGTATGAGCCGGTGAAGACGCCCGTGACGGTGTGGTTTGCCATGCGGTCGAGTTCGGTGCGCTTCTTCACGTAGGCGAGGTAGTCGTCCACTTCCTGCTTCTGCGCGTCGGTGGTGAGTTGGCCCACGAGTTCGCTTTCAGGTGCGAGCACCATGAATGTCACTCCGAAGATGGTGTCGGCGCGTGTGGTGAAGATGGTGAAGTCCATGTCGCTGTCTTTCACCTTGAACTGCATCTCCGTTCCTTCCGAGCGTCCTATCCAGTTTTTCTGTGTCTCCTTGATGCTGTCGCTCCACTCCACGGTGTCGAGTCCTTCGAGCAGACGCTGCGAGTATGCCGACGTACGGAGGCACCACTGCTGCATCTTCTTCTGCACCACGGGGTAGCCGCCGCGTTCGCTCACGCCGTTCACCACCTCGTCGTTGGCGAGCACCGTGCCGAGTCCGGCACACCAGTTCACCATGGTCTCGCCGAGGTAGGCGATGCGGTAGTTCATGAGCACCTGCTGCTTCTTCACCTCGTCGTAGGCGTTCCACTCGTCGGCGGTGAACTCCAGGTGTTCGCTTTCAGCCACGTCGAGTCCCTCGGTGCCTTTCTGTTCGAAGTGCTTCACGAGTTTTTCTACGGGCTGTGCCTTCTGGCATGAGTTGCAGAAGAACGACTGGAACATCTTCTCGAACGCCCACTGTGTCCAATGGTAATACTTGGGGTCGCAGGTGCGTATCTCGCGGTCCCAGTCGAAGGAGAAGCCTATGTTGTCGAGCTGCTGGCGATAGCGTGCTATGTTGGCAATGGTTGTCACCTCGGGGTGCTGTCCTGTCTGTATGGCATACTGCTCGGCAGGGAGTCCGTAGGCGTCGTAGCCCATGGGGTTGAGCACGTTGTAGCCGTTCTGGCGCTTGTAGCGCGCGTAGATGTCGCTGGCTATGTAGCCCAAGGGGTGGCCCACATGGAGTCCCGCACCGGACGGGTAGGGGAACATGTTGAGCACATAGAACTTCTTCTTTGCGGCGTCCTCGGTGACGTGGTAGGTCTTGTCCTTCACCCACTGGCTCTGCCACTTCTTCTCGATTTCTCTGAAATTGTATTCCATTGTCGTATTTTTATTTTTGTTTTTTTCGTTTCACGATGCACGGAGTGCGTCTGTGGAAACTGAAAATCAAGATTATAGGAAAATTTTTCGCTTCTCTTTTTCAGAAAAAGCCTTTGCTTGATTTTCAGTATTCGCCATTATATGCAAAGTTACTAAATTTGCGTCATAAGATGAAAAAAACTTTGGTCAAAAAGGCAAAAAACCGTGTGTGCGAAAGTCTTTTTCGTTGTTCCGGTTGCGAAGGAGGCTTGTTTGGTGACAAAAGAAGGCTTGCTTGCGGTGTGAATAAGGCTTCTTCGGCGTGCAAACGGGGCTTGTTTGCTGGATGGGGCGTGCTGTGTTGTGTTTCAGAGGGTTGCGCGGTTGTCATTTCATTATTTTTAGGTATTGCACCATTCGTGCAAAGCGGCTAACTTTGCAAGCGTAAACTCTTGAACAGGTTACCGGCTACGGCCTGTAATCTTGATTGTAGTGAATGGTAAGTATTGGCGTGTTTTGTCAGAATTTTAATTAGCCAAAGCCAGAAAAATTTTATTCATAATGTTATTGTATAAATCAGAAAAGAGCCGGCTGTGAAGTCGGCTCTTTTGCTGATGGTGTAGGGGTAGGGTGGAAGGGGGAGCTGTTTTCAGCCGGCGTGCTGCTTGCGGTCGTTCTCGATGAAGCGCAGGAGGTGCTCCACGGCTTCCTCTTCGGGAATGGCTTTTTCCACGCATTCCTTCTGTTTGTAGAGCGATATTCTGCCCGGTCCGGCTCCCACATATCCGTAGTCGGCGTCTGCCATTTCGCCGGGACCGTTCACTATGCAGCCCATGATGCCTATCTTGAGGCCTTTGAGGTGGGCTGTCGCCGCCTTTATGCGTGCTATGGTGGAGCGCAGGTCGTAGAGCGTGCGTCCGCAGCCGGGGCATGATATGTACTCCGTCTTCGATGTTCTGAGGCGTGCTGCCTGCAATATGGCGAATGCAGTGTCGGCAATGTCGGCGGTAGCGATGTCGCCGTCGTTCATGAGCCAGAGTCCGTCGGTGAGTCCGTCTATCATGAGTGCGCCCATGTCGGCGGCGGCTTCGAGTTGGAAGTCGGGCTTTTCGGCTGCATTGTGGCGGTACATCTGCGCGAAGACGACGGGGTTGAAGAGTCCGCCTCTCCACATCTCGTGTGTGAGGGCACGCTGCTCTCCGAGCCGGTTCTGGTGGTTGCTCACGGCCACTACCACCACTTCGGGGTGCGCCTTGAGGCATGTCATGTATTCTTCCGAGGGTACTCCCATCTGCAGCACGAGGAACTTCATGTCGGCCTTGACGCCTGCTATGAATGGCATGGCGTTGTACGGGAAGATGGGGTAAGTGTCCTTCTCGCCCGTGTAGGCGTTGAAATCCACGATGTAACGCTGTCCCTCACGGCGGTTTTCGGGCAGGTGTGTGCCGCAGTATATGTAGTCGGGGGTGGTGTCGGCTCCGAATTGTGGCGTGTCGTCGCCTTTGCCGGCGGCGGGCAGCGATGTTATCACCACCGGCACGTTGCTGCCTCCTATGTTGGCGACGGCTCGTGTGGGGCGGCGTGTGGGGCGCAGATAGTCGAAATCGTCGGCCTGTGTTGCCGGAATCATGAGGTGTCCGCTGCGGCGTGTCATGTAGTCGGCAAGGTGTCGCGCCACGGGTATCTCGGCTTCCGGGGCTTCGCTGAGGCTCACTCTTATGGTGTCGCCTATGCCGTCGGCAAGGAGTGCGCCTATGCCTACGGCACTCTTTATGCGTCCGTCCTCTCCTTCGCCGGCTTCGGTGACGCCGAGGTGGAGCGGATAGTGCATGTCCTCCTTGTCCATCTCGCTGACAAGGAGGCGCACGGAGCGCACCATGACGACGGTGTTGGAGGCCTTTATGGAGATTACCACGTTGTCGAACTTCTCCTTCTTGCATATTCTGAGAAACTCCATGCAGCTTTCCACGATGCCTTCGGGTGTGTCGCCGTAGCGCGACATGATGCGGTCGGAGAGCGAACCGTGGTTCACGCCGATGCGTACCGCCGTGTTGTGCTCGCGGCAGATGTTGAGGAAGGGGATGAAACGGGCTTCGAGTTTGCGCAGTTCTTCGGCGTATTCGGCGTCGGTATATTCTATTTTCTTGAACACACGAGCCGGATCGACATAGTTGCCGGGGTTCACACGCACCTTTTCGGCGTAGAGTGCTGCCACATCAGCCACGTTGGCATTGAAGTGAACATCGGCTACAAGCGGTGTGGTGAAGCCTTGACGGCGCAGTTCTTCGTTGATGTTCTTGAGGTTTTCAGCCTCGCGCCGCCCTTGGGTGGTGAGCCGCACGAGTTCGCCTCCGGCTTCTATTATGAGTCGTGCCTGCTCCACACACGCTTCGGTGTCGTTGGTGTTGGTGGTCGTCATCGACTGTATTCGCACGGGGGCGTCGCCTCCTATCTGTATGTCGCCCACCTGTGTGGGGGTGGATGGGCGTCGGGTGTAATTGAAAATATCGGTCATAGGACTTAAAAGTAAAAAAGTGAACTGGTAAAGAAGTAAAGGGCCGGGGTGGGAAGGGTAAAAGGGCAGAAGGGTAAAAAAAGCAGAAAGGGCGTGGCTGTGTGACGTGGTTGCGGAGCAGCCACGCCTTTTTACTTTTTTACTTTTTTACTTTTCTACTCTTAATTCGTCTTGTATTCGTACTTCACCTCTGCCAGGTCGCGGTTGGCCTTCTCTATCTTTTCGCCGAGTGTGGCTTTGTAAGCCGCCACTTTCCGTGCCGTTTCTTCGTCGGCAAGTGCTATCATTTCGCAGGCAAGGATTGCTGCATTCATCGCGCCGTTCACTCCTACGGTGGCTACGGGTATTCCCGGCGGCATCTGTATGATGGAGAGCATGGCGTCGAGTCCGTCGAGCATTCCCTTGATGGGTACTCCGATGACGGGCAGAGTGGTGCTTGCGGCTATCACTCCGGGCAGTGCCGCCGCCATTCCTGCGGCTGCGATGATGACTTTCACGCCGCGGTCCTTGGCTCCGCGGGCAAACTGTTCCACTGCGTCGGGGGTGCGGTGGGCTGAGAGTGCGTTCACTTCAAATGGGATTTGCATGTCGTTAAGAAACTTGCATGCCTTTTCCATGACGGGCAGATCGCTTGTGCTGCCCATGATGATGCTTACTAATGGTGTCATATAATGTGTTTTTTTAAGTGAGCTTTTTGTGTGATTTGGGGTGTATGCGGTGCTGTGGCGGAGTGTGTTCTTACAGGAACAGTATCACGGAATAGCTGCTTGCCAGTCCCACACCGAAGCCGGCGACCACCTGCGTGAGTGTGTGCTGGCGCAGAATCATGCGGCTGCTGCCCACCATTCCTGCGAGTATGAGCACGAAGCTGAGCCACGACACGGGGTTGAACATGAAGATGATGGAGAATGCTATGAGTGCGCCTGCCACGCCGCCGATGGCTGCCGTGTGGGTGGATATCTTCCACCACACGTTTATCAGTGCGCAGAGTATCTGTATGACGAGTGCCGCCATGAGTATGTTGCTCATAAAGTGGGGAATGTTGAAGCGGTGCATCACATAGTAGCCGGTGAAGTAGCAGAGTATGGAGATGATGTAGGGCACCATGCGGCGTTCCTTCTTTCCGAGCTCTATGAGTGTCCATCCCTGGTGGTGGCGGTAGAAGTGTATGATGAGAGTGGGCATGAGTATGGTGAAGAGATACACCATTGCGAGCACGGCTATCTTGTAGGGCCACGGCATCAGACTGAGATAGCTGAACGTGAAGAGGGCTATCAGTCCTACAAGCGACAGATAGAATGGTGTGAACACCATGCTGAGTATGCGTGCGGCGAGGATAATGTTCTTTTCTTTCATATTCTTTGCAAGATTATTTCAGGGCAGGGGGAGTGGTGTAAGGGGCTTGGAGGAGTGGGCCTTTCTAAGCCTTTCTGGGCCTTTCTGAGCCTTTGGGGCGGGGCTTTTTGGCCTTTTTGGGGATTCTTTCAGGCTTATTTTCGGAGCCTTGCTACGGGTATTCCGAGCTGTTCGCGGTACTTTGCCACGGTGCGGCGTGCGATGGGGAAGCCGTGTTGTGCCATTGCTTTTGTGAGGGCGTCGTCGCTCATGGGCTTCTTTTTGTCCTCGTTGTCGATGATTTCCTTCAGTGCGAGCTTCATCTTCCGGGTGGAAAGCTCTTCGCCTCCGCTTGTGGTGTAGCCGTCGCTGAAGAAGAATCGCAGCGGGAAGGTGCCCCAGTTGGTCTGCGCGTACTTCACGTTGCTCACACGGGAGACGGTGCTTATGTCGAGTCCGGTGCGGTCGGCGATGTTCTTCAGTATCATGGGCTTGAGGTCGGCTTCGTCGCCGTCGAGGAAGAACTTGCGCTGCCAGTCGATTATCGCCTGCATGGTGATGGTAAGTGTGCGCTGCCGTTGCTTCACGGCGTCGATGTAGTTCTGTGCCCGTTCCACCTTCTCCTTGGCGTAGAGGAGTGCTTCCTTGTCGCGTCGCGACATCGACTGGCGGTTGTTCCTGTATGCCTCCACCATGTCGGCGAATGTCGGCGAGACGCTCAGTGTGGGTATGTTGCCGGTGTTGAGTGTGAATGTTATGTTGCCGTTGTCGTCGGTGTCGATGATGAAGTCGGGTGTTATCTGCTGCACGTTGCGTCCTTCCGTCTCTCCGAGCGATGCTCCCGGCTTCGGGTTCAGTTTGCGCAGCTCGTCGTGCAGGCGTTGTGCCGTGTCCTCGCCGATGCCGAGCGAGGAGCGTATCTTGTCCCAGTGTTTCTTTGTGAACTCGTCGAAAAGGTCGGTGACGACGCGCTTCATGAGTCGGCGCATGTCGTCGTCGGGTCGGCGTTGTATCTGCAACAGGAGGCATTCCTGCAGCGTGTGTGCCCCGATGCCGGGCGGGTCGAAGGTCTGCAGTATGTGCAGCACGTCGTCCACTTGCTTTTCTGTGATGTCGAGCCCGTGGTAGATGGCGAGTTCGTCGGCTATGGTCATGCTGTCCTTGCGCAGTAGTCCGTCGTCGTCGAGCGACCCGATGATGTACTCCATTATCTCTTCCTGCTGCGGTGTGAGCGTGGTTTCGCCCATCTGCTCCTTCAGACGGTCGTAGAAGGAGACGGTGTCGCCATACACCATCTCTTCGTAATCGGCGGAGTCGGTGGCGGAGTCGGTGCGGTAGGATGCCACGGGCATGTCGTCGTCGCGCCCTATTCCTTCGAGGGCGTCGTTGAGTGCCGACTCGCGTTCCTCGCGTTCCTGGTCGCTGTCAAACTGCTCGTCGTATGTCTTTTCGTCGTTGTCGTTGTCTGCCGATGCCGGTGTGTCGGGCATGTCGTTGTGTTCTGCGGCGAGGGCGTCGTCGGGCGACGAGGCTTCGAGTGCCGGATTGTCGTCGAGTTCGGCGTTGATGTTCTCCTCAAGTTCGGTCAGCGGCATCTCCAACAGGTGCACCTGAAGCATCTGCTGTGCCGACAGACGCTGCACTTGCTGCAACTTCTGTTCCTGCGTCTGTATGAGTTTCTGAGCCATTATGCAATCTTTCTTTACTGCAAAGATAGTGCATTTTCACGATATAAGTAATAAAAGGGAGAGGAAATGATGGTTTGGAATTTTGATTTTAGAATACAGGAGTTAAGAATTCAGGAGTTAAGCCATTAGCTTTTTCATAACTTTTAACTCCTATAGGAGGTTGAGCGTCCCGCTCGACAACACTGAGCAAGCCTGCCAATTATGAATTCTTGATTGTGAATTGTCCGGATGGTGTTGTCGAGCGGGACGCTCGACCTCCTATGGCAAGCAAAGCATACGGCTTAACTTCTTAACTCCTTAACTTCTTAACTCCTTCCCCCAACCCCTTCCCCCTCCCTCAACTCTAAAAAAATCTTAATTCCTTTCTCTTTTTGTCCAGAAATCCCTGCTTTGTGCGTTTGTCTTTTACAGGTGTGCAGAAGGCGCACTGTCGGACTAGTATAAATCAGAAAAAGCAAGAGAATATGAAGAATCTGGTATTGTCGGCACTGCTGGTGCTGTTTTCATTGGGATGTATGGCGGCTGATCGCGAGATTCCTGTCGGCCGCACGGTGGACATAACGGGTGTGGAGCGCATTGAGGCTTTCAGCTCGGTAAAGGTGCATTACACGCAGGGAAAGGGCAGCACCGTGCTCGTGAAGGAGAACGGGACGGCGAACAGCGAAGTGACGGTGAATGGCAAGACGCTCTGCATAAAGCTTCCGGCTCTCGAGAAAAGTCCTGCCGGCGTGTCGCGCAGCGTGGGCGGCCGTGTGGTTGTCGTGGGCAACAATTCCTACGATGTGCGTACGGAGGTGTTTGTCACGCTCCCGGCCCTGCGTATGGTGCGCAATTCGAGAAGCCTCAACTTCGAGGCGGAACGGCCCATCGACACTGCCGGCGGCACTCTGACACTGGAAAATTCGGGCAGTATGCAAGCATCTTTTTCCGCTATTAACGACAGCAACGGCAGCCGGATTGATCTCCACAACAGCGGTTCGCTGCGCATCGGCATGGACCGTACTGCCGTGAACGAGTTCGCCATGAACAACTCCGGCTCGCTCACTGCCGAAATGAAGAGTCTGGCTGCGGACGGAAAGGTGGGGCTGCACAACTCCGGGAGTCTGCGTCTGGCGCTGCCGGAGGTGACTGCCAGCCGTTTCGAATGCGGCAACAACGGTTCCATACATGTGGGCAACATGACGGTGAAGTCGTCCGTCTTCAAGTATTCCAACAGCGGCAGCGACAGCGAACAGACTCTTATGCGTGTCGTGAGCGGCGAGTGCAGCATATCCAACTTCGGCGTGATGAACCGCAGTTTCGAGGTGGGCAGGGGTGCCGGCGACAACAGTGCGCGGCTCGACTTCACCAGCAAGGGCGTCGCCAAAGGCAGTCTGAAGTTTACGGGCGGCACTGCGACGATGGACATCGACGGCGTGTGCAGAACCGATATCGTGGTGGACTGCTCCGTGCTTAACCTCACCGCCAGCGAAGGAAGCAAGGTGAACGTGTCGGGGCATGCCGCCAACTTCGCCTACAACGGCAGTGAAAAGTCTCTGAAAGCCTCCTCGCTGAAGTACGACAGCTCAACGAAAAAGCGGGGCAAGAGCGGCGATGTGCTCTGGCAGAACAATGGTGGAGGAGAGGTGAACCAGTTTAATCCGTAAGGAAGGAGGGGGACTCAAAGCGGGAGTTATCGGGAGTTATCGGAAGTTAATCCGCCTGCGGCGGATGGAAGGTAACGGACATTACCATTAGTTTTCAATGGGTTCTGCTATTGTCCGTTATCTTCCTTTAACTTCCGGCGAAGCCTAACTTCCGATAACTCCCACCTTGCCCCTTCCAACTGACTTTCTGCCCGTCTCAAAAACAAGGCTTCTTTGCCTCGCAAACAAGGCTTGCTTACATATAAAACAAGGCTTCTTTGTAGTGCAAAGAAGCCTTGTTTTTTTTGGTAATGTTTTCTGTCTTGCGAGGTGACGCGACGACTGATAGGAGGTCGGGCGTATCGTTATGAATCGCTTTTCAGCTTTTCCCCGTGAGAATTTTCTTTATGTCGTTGAGCTTGTTGAGTGCTTCCATGGGCGTGAGGTTGTCGATGTCGAGTCCGGTAATCTCGTCGCGCACCTGGCACAGCACGGGGTCGTCGAGCTGGAAGAAGCTGAGTTGCATTCCTCCCTGGGGCGTCTGTATGTGCTCGGCGTGCGGTTTCGGTTTGTGGCAGGAGTCGGTTCCCACCTGCGACCCCTCCTCTTCGAGCTGCTTCAGTATGTCGGTGGCACGCCTTACTATCTGTTTCGGCATTCCGGCAATCTCGGCTACATGTATGCCGAACGAGTGTTCGGAGCCGCCGGGCATCAGCTTTCGCAGGAATATCACCTTGCCGTTCACCTCGCGCACCGACACGTTGAAGTTCTTTATGCGTGCGAAGTTCTTCTCCATCTCGTTGAGTTCGTGGTAGTGTGTGGCGAAGAGCGTGCGTGCACGGGTCTTCGCGTGCTCGTGCAGATACTCCACTATGGCCCACGCTATGGATATGCCGTCGTAGGTGCTGGTGCCGCGTCCGAGTTCGTCGAAGAGCACGAGCGAGCGCGGTGTGGCGTTGTTGAGTATGTTGGCGGCTTCGGTCATCTCCACCATGAAGGTGCTCTCGCCGAGCGAGATGTTGTCCGATGCGCCCACACGGGTGAATATCTTGTCCACGAGTCCTATGCTTGCGCTGTCGGCAGGGACGAAACTTCCCATCTGAGCCATCAGTACTATGAGGGCCGTCTGGCGCAGGAGTGCCGATTTTCCCGCCATGTTGGGACCCGTGATTATCATTATCTGCTGCGTGTCGGTGTCGAGCCGTATGTCGTTTGGCACATAGCTCTCGCCCGGCGGCAGCTGCGTCTCTATCACGGGGTGGCGTCCCTGGCGTATGTCGAGCACGTCGTCGTCGGCAGAAATGACGGGGCGCACATAGCGGTGCTCCTCCGCCGCATAGGCGAACGAGAGCAGGCAGTCGATGCGTGCGACGAGATTGGCGTCGGTCTGTATCTGCGGTATGTAGTCCTGGAGTGCCGTCACGAGTTCGTTGAAGAGTCGTGTCTCGAGTGAGAGTATCTTCTCGTCGGCTCCCATGATTTTCTCTTCATACTCCTTCAGTTCCTGTGTGATGTAGCGTTCGGCGTTGGCGAGCGTCTGCTTGCGCACCCATTCGGGCGGTACGCAGTCCTTGTAGGTGTTGCGCACTTCGAGATAGTAGCCGAAGACATTGTTGTAGCCCACCTTCAGCGACTGTATGCCGGTGCGTTCGGCCTCGCGTTGCTGTATCTCCATGAGGAAGTCCTTGCCTCCGCGCGATATGCGTCGCAGCTCGTCGAGCTCCGGCGAGAAACCGTCGGCTATCACTCCGCCCTTGTTCACGAGCTGCGGCGGGTCGGGCTGTATCTCCCTTGCTATGCGTTCACGCACGCTTTCGCAGGGGTTCAGGCGTTCGCCGATGCTGGCGAGTGCTTCGTTGCCGGTGTCGAGGCATGCCTTCTTCAGTGGGGCGATGGCTTCGAGGGCGTTGCGCAGCTGCACTATTTCGCGCGGTGAGACGCGCCCTACCGCCACTTTCGATGTGATGCGCTCCATGTCGCCCATGCGGTGGAGCAGCTCGTCGGTGGTGTTGCGGAACGAGGGGGAGCGGAAGAAGTGCTCCACGACATCGAGACGGCTGCCTATCGTGGCGGCGTCGAGCAGCGGGAACACCATCCATCGCTTCAGCATACGGCCGCCCATGGGGGTGATGGTGCGGTCGATTACGTCGAGGAGCGACGCTCCGTCGCTCTGCATCGCCTGCGTGAGTTCGAGTGAGCGTATGGTGAAGTTGTCCAGGCGCACATAGCGGTCCTCCTCGATGCGTGAGAGTGCCGTTATGTGTGATATGTGCGTGTGCTGCGTGAGTTCAAGGTATTGCAGTACGGCTCCCGACGCTATCACGCCCAGTTGCAGGTGTTCCACGCCGAAGCCTTTTAGCGACTTGGTGCCGAAGTGGCGCAGAAGCTTCTGCCGTGCGCTCTGGTCGGTGAACATCCAGTCGTCGAGTTCGAACACGCACCAGCGTGCTCCGAAGTGCTCCTCGAACTGCTTCTTCATGGAACGGTCGTACAGCACCTCCTTGGGCTGCATCGTTCCGAGCAGCTTGTCGATGTAGTCGAACGAGCCTTCGCCCGTGAGGAACTCGCCCGTGGAGATGTCGAGGAACGCCACGCCGCACTTCTTCTGGTTGAAACAGACGGCGGCGAGGAAGTTGTTCTCCTTGTAGTTGAGCACGTTGTCGCCCATCGCCACGCCCGGAGTGACGAGTTCCGTGATGCCGCGCTTGACGAGAGTCTTGGTGAGTTTGGGGTCTTCCAGCTGGTCGCAGATGGCCACACGCCGTCCGGCGCGTATGAGTTTCGGCAGGTAAGTGTCGAGGGCGTGGTGCGGGAATCCCGCCATTTCTGTGGCGTCCTTCTGTCTGCCGTTGTTGCGCCGTGTGAGAGTTATGCCCAGAATCCTTGCCGCTGCGACGGCGTCGGCGGCGTAGGTCTCGTAGAAGTCGCCGCAGCGGAAGAGCAGCAGAGCATCGGGATGTTTCTCTTTTAGGGAGTAGAACTGGCGCATCATGGGCGTGAGTCCGTCGTCCTTTGTCTTTTGTGGCATGACAGTTTGGCTTGAAATGTTTTATGATTTATGATGAAAGGGGTTCTTGCAAAAGTCCGCTTTTTTTTCGGGTTGTGCAAGTTTTTAAAGTGAAAATTTTCACTTCACCACCACCTTCCTTACGCTTCCGTCGGCATAGCGCAGTATGTTTATGCCGCGTCGGGGTGTGTTCAGGCGTGTGCCGTCGGTTGCGTAGCGTGCGGCAGGGGCGGCGTTGTCGGCGTGTGTGGTGCCGACGGCTGTCGGACGGGGTCGTGGCGTGATGACGATGGGGTTGTCGTCGTAGCCAGGACGTAGGTGCAGATTCTCTATGTGGCACACTTCCGTCGATGTCTCCCCGGTCCATCCGCATTGTTGCAGTACGGCGGTCTGTATGCGTATGAAGTCGGCACGCTCCAGATGCACGGCGTTGCCATGTGCATCGACGGCCCAGTCGAGGTCGAAGGAGTTGCCTCGTTCGTCGCTGTTGGGGGCTGCGTCGGCATAACCGTAAGCGTCGTCGGCGTAGCGATAAGTCAGCCAATACTGTGGATTCTGTGGGTCTTCGCCCGTACCTCCGTAGTTCACTCCGTTGTCGGGGAGGCGCGATGCGCTGAAGGAGAGCATTTCGGCAGTCTCCCATGCGGGCCAGTAGGACTGCTGGTGGAACGTGTTCTTCATGAAGAATCCCGTTGTGTCGCGTGGCGTGCCGTCGTTTTCCGTCCATGAGTGTGTGAATGCTATGTAGCGGTCGAAGGTGGAGTAGGGCGTGTTGTGCTCTCCCGTCTCGCTCTGAGGTTTGGTGTAGGCTATGGTTGTGGCATGCCGTTCGGTTGTGAAGTATTCCGAACCGGCGAGCTCGTACCACTCCGCTGTCTCCGGCGAAGAACCCACTCCTGCCCATACCGTGCCCGGTTCGATGCTTCCGCCGATGGTTGCGGCTCCATAACGTGGGTCGTTGGCGGCGTAGTAGGCATTGCCTTTGATGCAGATGTCGCTGCCGCGGAGGTTCTCTATGGGTCTGTCGAATCCGAATGTAATGTATCCTCCGAATGCGCCGAGCGTCACCGGGTTGCCGTCGTGCAGCTGTTCCTCGCAGCGCCGGCACATGTCTTCGTGCGTGTCGCCCGCTTCGTAGCCCGGCAGCACATTGACAAACTGTCCCGGCGCAGGGTGGTATTCGAGTACGGTGAAGCCTCCCGTTGCCTCGTCGATAGTGGCTGACGGGGCGGAAAGCGATGCGAGTTGCATGAGTATGAAGAGTATTGTCTGTGTCATTTTCCTTTTTGTTTTTATTCGGGGGTTGTGTCGTTGGAGGGTTGTGCAGCCTCTGTTGCTTTGTATTTTTGGTATTACGGGGCGGTGATGCAGAATCCGGAGGGGTTCACTCCTCTTATGAGATGCTTGCGGAGGAGGGTGGCGTCGCTGCCGAATTCATAGACATAGCCGTTGGTGGCGTAGGCGCGTGCGTCGGAGACATAGAGGTGTCCAGACTGCGGCGAGATGCAGATGGCGTAGGGCGACTGCATCCCGCGTATGGCGTCTTCGGCTGCTGCGTAGGTGCCGAGGCCTTCTGTCGCTTCCAGTGACGGCAGGCTTATGGTGTGGAGTGAGGGTTGTGCGGTGCCGGCGGTGTAGGAGAAGGCTGAACCGATGAGGTAGAACCGGTTGCGGGCGGCGCAGCAGAGGGTGGCAGGGAAGTCGTAGATGCGGAACTCTTCGTTGTCCATGTTCAGTACGACGGTGCGTGGCGGCGTGCTGTAGAAGTCGCCGGCGGAGTTGATGCAGAGCCATTCGCCGCTCTGTGCGGGCTTGCCGAAGAGGTTGATGCACCCTGTGTCGATGCGTTTCAGCTCGCGCATGGTGGCTGCATCCACTACTGATATGGTGGATTCGTAGCCGTGTGTCTGTTCCTGTGCGGCGTAACCGCCTGAGTTTGCTATGTAGAGGCGTCCGTTGCGGTAGGCTATTCCTTCGGGTTCGTAGCCCACATGGCATGTGTCGGTGACCTGCTTTGTGACGATGTCTATCTTTGCCACATATCCGCCGTCGGCGTAGGATGTGGCGTAGATGTAGGATTTTCCGTCGGTGGCGAGGCGTCGGTTGTTCGGAATGTCCTCTGTTGCGGCTATTGCCGTGCCGTCGGGCCGGATGTATTGTATTATGTTCGACCAGTTGACGCTTATTGCGATGAGTGTGTCGTTCACCTGGATTATGTCGTTGCCGGTGTCGCCGAGGTGTTGTCCGGGGTTCTGCTTGCGGAACCATTGGCTTGTGAGCAGTCCGTGGTCGATGAGTGCGAGCGTCGAATTGTCCATGCCCCAGAGTCCTTCGCAGAGCACGATGAGGCGGTCGCCGTCGGCTGTCGGTCCGTCGCCTTCGCCGTAGTCGGCGGGCTGGAGTGTGCATGATGCGATGAGGAGTGATGCTGTCAGTGCGCACCACACGCGCAGCCTCTGCCTGAAATGGCGTGGCGTGCCTGTTGTCTTTTTCGTGCTTCGGTGTGGTTTCATTTGTCCTTTGGTGTGTGGTGCGTCGTGTTTTCAGCTTCTTTGCTTTTTCAGCCAGAGGTCGAAGAACTTGTCATAGACGGTGTAGGCATCGTCCTGCTGTGTGATGAAGTCCTTTTCGAGCAGGCCTTTCAGTGCCGAGTTCACCGAGCTTGGTGATGTGAGACGGTACTTTTTGGCGAATGCTCCGCTGTTCACGTTCCTTGCTTCGCCCTCTGTTGATATGGCGATGAAGACATTGCGCTGCTTTTCCGGCATCTGTCGCAGCAGTGTCTCGTAGGTGTCGGAAGCCATGTCGAGGTTGTAGTCTATGGCATCGTCCACCATGTCGGGTGTGCATCTGCCTCCCACGGGGGTCTTGAGGAAGAGCACGTTCATCACGCGTTGTATGTAGGATGTGACTCCGCTGAAGCGGCTGAACAGCATGTCTGCCACAGTCCCGTCGAGTTGTTTGCCGCGTTCCGTGAATTTCTCCACGGCGAACGTGCGGTATTTCTCCACGTCGAGCGGCTTGAGGTTCATCAGCGTGACGCTTTGGTAGAACGGCCGTGAGGGCGACGTGAACATCTCTGCCATTATGTGCCGGTGTGAACCGGAGAATATGAAGTGTGCGTTTGTGCACCGCTGTATGTGTGTGCGGAGCAGTGCTTCTATGCGTTTGTCGGCATAGTTGGTGATTTGCTGGAACTCGTCGATTGCCACGAGGCATGGTTTGTCGGCGTGGTTGAGGTAGGTGAATATCTCGTCGAGGGTGGTTTCGGGGTTGGCAAGTGTGCCTATCCCGATGCCCCAGACGGGTTGTCCGTTTATGTCGAACGATATTTCCGAGCGTAGCGATGATATTATCTGCAGGAATTTCTCCCATGCCGAGCGTCCTTTGGGGCGCAGTTCGTCGATGATGGCTTTGCCGAACATGTTTACAAGGTCGCTCACCGAACTTGTGGAGTAGATGTCGATGACGAACGTGTAGTAGCTCTTTTTGATGCAGGGCTGGCTGAAGCAGTGGTGTATGAGTTCTGTCTTGCCTATTCTGCGTGGTGAGATGAGTGCCATGTTGTTCTCGTTTGTCAGCAGTTCCATGATGCGCTGCGTCTCTTCCACACGGTCGCAGAAGTATTCGGCACCTGCATATCCGTTTGTGACGAATGGGTTGTTCATTGCCGTTTCTTTTGAATTGTGAAGCTCCGCCTGCCTGCCTGTCTGCCGAAGCATGTCGCAGAAACGCGGCGGCTCTGATAGGGTTCTCTTCTGCAAAGATAGCGTTTCTTTTCCGATTATCATTAAATGATTATCATTTTTTGATAATGGTGTCACATCTTCCACGCAAGGGTGAGTTTCCAGTTGCGTCCCGGCATGGGGTAGCGTTTCACCACTTCGTGCCGCGAGTTGGTGATGTTGTTGCATTCTATGGTGGCATGGAGGGTGCAGTGGCGCAGCCGCAGCTCGCGGTTGAGCTTCATGTCGAGTGTGTGCCATGCGCCGAGCATGTCGTCGCGGTTGTTGGATATGAGTGCGAAGCGGTTGCCGGTGTAGAGCCATGATGCGCCGAGCTGCCAGCCGTCGTATTCTACTGCCGCTATCGCCGATGCCGAATGCAGGGGTGAGTAGGGTATGTAGTTGCGGTATTCGGGGTCGGCCGGTGCCGAGTAGTCGCGGTCGCGCTGGCAGGTATAGTTTGTGCTTACTGAGAGGGCGAGCCTGTTCCAGCGTCGGTCGTAGCCGGCGGTGGCACTGAGTCCGAGCGACTTGACGAGTCCGAAGTTCACCATCGACCATCTGAACTGACTCTTCATGGGTATTGCCACTATCTTGTCGGTGATGCGGTTATGATAGAAATCGAGCGCGATATGCAGTCCGTGTGCGCGGTAGTCGGTGCCTATGTCCCACTGTGTGGCGTATTCCGGCTTGAGGTTTGTGCTTCCCACGAGCGTGTAGTAGAGGTCGTTGAGTGTGGGTGCGCGGAAGATGCGTTTGTGGAATGCCCGTACTGTCCATGCCGAGTGGTGCCATGATGCCGTGAACATGGGAGTAAAGCGACTCAACGATGGTGCGGCGTGGCGTTTGTGGTCGGTGATATGGGTGTAGAGCAGTGCGGCGTTGGCTTCGAAACCCTTGTAGGCGGCGATGGCGGAGAGCACTGATTTGGAGTCGATGCGCCACACATGGTCGAAACGATAGACGTCGCTTTCAAGGTCGTTCCATGTCATGTCGGTGCTTGCCGTGACCGACAGCCACCGTGTGTTCCATGCCGCTGCTGCCGAGGCGTAGATGCTTTGCTGTGTGTAGTGGTTGTCGCAGCGCATGACGGCGGCGTTGGTGGAGGGGTCTTGCAGGTAGTGCAGGTGGTCGAGGGAGTATTTAAGGTTGGTTTTCATGGCTATGTTCTGCCACGAATGTCGATATGACGACTGTATGAAGAAGTTGCGGTCCCACTGCCGGTCGGTGCTTGCCCATTGCTCGGAGAGCCGTCTTACGACGGGGCCAGGGAGTCCGCGGCGCGAACTGTAATAGTAGGCGTGTGCCGAAAAACCGCGATAGAATGCCGCGGCTTCGGTGCGCATGAAGGTGATGTCGGAGTTGGCTCGCCTCCCGACGGTGTCCTCCTGCTCGGAATGGAAGCGGAAGGGGTAGTCGCCGCGTGTGTGCTGCCACTCGGCATCGACGAAGAAAATGTTTCGGAACGAGTAGTAGGCTTTCGCCTTGTTGAGACCGAACGAACCGTTGCCGTACTCCAGCCGCACCTGTGTGGAGTCGGGTCGGCGTGTGCGCATGTATATCGTTGCTGCCGAGGCGTATTCCGAAGCCGATTGCAGGCGTTCGCTGCGGTTGGCATTGTAGAGCGACACTGCCTCCATGTTGTGCAGCGAGTAGCGTCCCAAATCCACCTGTCCGTTCTGCGCATTGGTGATTCTTATGCCGTCGAGATATACTCCCACATGCTGCGAACCCAGCGACCGCACGTTCACGGTCTTCAGTCCGCCCAGTCCGCCGTAGTCCTTTATCTGCACGCCGGAGAAGTATTTCAGCGCATCGGCGACGGAGGTGGTGCTCAGACTCTGCAACGCTGTGCCCGAAAGCTCCTGCGACGGCGTGAGATAGTGCGGCCGCACGCCCACCACCGCCACGTTGCCGATGGTGTGTATGGAGTCGGTCAAGCCCGCCGTCTGCTGTGCGCGGCAGGGCGCGAGATGTGTGCCGAGGGCGATGGCGAGGGTTGCGAGGAGAGTGTGTGGATGAATCATTGGGTGCAAAGGTAGATTTATTTTTTTGATTTTTGCTTCGCGAAGGCTTGCTTTCGCTAACTCCCTGTTTATCAAGAGGTTTCCGCCGTCTTGAAAAGAAGCCTTGTTTGCACGGCAAACAAGGCTTCTTTATGATGCGAACAAGGCTTCTTTGGCTTGCAAACAAGGCTTGTTTTTACTTCACCATAATCTTCTTCACTGTTCCGTCGGAGTACTTCACGATGTTGAGTCCGCGTTGTGCGCCGCTGATGCGCTTGCCGTCGATGCTGTAGCGTGCCACTTCGTGTGTGCCGGCCACGGCTTCAGTGGTTGTTATGGCGCTGGGTGTTCCTTGCAGTGCGAATACGGGCATCTCCGGGAACCAGAAGTGCTTCAGCATGGGGTAGGCCGACTTCAGTGTGCCGTCGGTGGCCGAGTAGATGCGCAGCTCGCTCTCGTCGCCCCATGCAGAACCCTTGGTGATGCTGAGGTAAAGGTCGCTGGTACCGGGTTTTATGCGGCATGCGGCGCCATAGACGTATGGCAGTGGATCTTCTTTAGAGGTGAAGTCGAGCAGCAGCGTGGTGGTGCCTTTGTCGATGTCGTACTTGTAGATGTGCTGTCCTGATGAGTACGCTCCTGTCGCGCCGTTCCAGAAGATGGCGTTTTCGGTGTCGGATGCGGTGAAACAGTCGGGGTTCCATGCTCCCCACGAGCTTGTAGGGGGATACACTCCGTCGGGGAGTGCCACGTTTTCGGTGCTTCCCGTGGAGGGGTCAAACCTTACGATGTGGTCGGAAGTGGTGCCGTCTGGTTTTCCGACGGTGAGCCATACGGAGCCGTCCTTGGCCTCTGCTATGGCGCAGTAGGTGTAGCCTTCCGCCTCGTTGTTCACTGTCATGACGAGCGTGTCGGTGCCGGCGTCGATGACAAGGAGTCCGCGGCGTGAATCAACGGCATACACCTTGCCACCGCGGTAGATCATGCCGCCGGTCTGGGTGTTGGTGAGTCCGTCGGTACCCTTGATTACTCCCTTCACCGAAAGGTCGCTGAGGCTGATGACATACACGCCGCCCGTGGTGCTGAGGTAGCCCTTGTCCTGGTCGGGGATGGCGAGGAACGAGCGTCCGTCCACGATGTATCCCTCGGCGTCGGTGATGATGTTTATCTGCTTTATCACCTCCATTGTGCGTGCGTCGCACACGGTGAGCGTGGGGTCGAAGGCTTCCTTGTCGGCCAGGCTCATCTTCTTGCACACGATGTACATGCGTTCGCCGCTGATGGTGGCGTAGCATCCGGTGGTGCCGAGGGTCATGGCAGAGGCGTCGGCATTGCTGCCTATGCGGTATTGCCAGTTGCCGCTGTGGTCGAGGAAGTTCACCGTGGCGGTCTCTTTGCCGTAGCTTCCTTCGTTGAGCATGAACACACCGTCGGTGTATTCGGTTTGTTGCGCTGAGGCACTGATTACCGACAGTCCGGCGAAGAGCACGGCTGCCAGTGAGCGTTGGATTGTAGAAATTTTCATACGCTGTTTGTTTTATATGATTGGTTAATTGCGGCAGCGCACAGTTGTGGCTGTCGGCATGATGAATATGCGCATTGATGGCATGGCAGTGTCGTTGCCGTTGCAGCCTAACCCACGAGGCGTGCCATTACGGCGATGCTTGCAAATGAAAGTTTCGGCAGGTCTTCTGACTCGCCGCCTGGTTGCGAACGCCTTCCCGGAAAGTCCTCTCCGATTGCGCTTCGGAAGCCAATCGAAGGACGGAATCCAGTGGCTCTGTTGTTCACACCCGACATTAAGGGCGGCTCACAGCTGCGGGACAGTAGAGGATTTGCACCCCTTTCCCTTTTAAGGAGAAGTGCCGCTGAACGAAAACAGTCCTTTTCGGCACGACTCCACCGTTGCTGTTGCAAAGTTACAACTTTTGACTGAACTTCTGTGTATATGGAAGTTAAAGAATTTAAACCCCAATCGGTCATTAAACCCAAACAGGCGTGCATAATAGAAATCGTCTTTCTTTCGTCATCTTGCCGCTGTCCGCGTTTCGACATAGCGTTCTTCTTCTTCCTCGCAGATAGTGTCTGTCGGCGATATGGCATGGATATTGTGAAACTTAAATAAATAATTTAAATTGAATGCGACATGAAAAAATAATCATTAACTTTGCAAAAGCATAACACTCACAGACTTTTACCGCTTATGAAAATATACTTCAATCACAAGGAAGAACTTTGGAACTCATGGTCGCACGGCGCGGGCATCATCCTGGGACTCGTCATTGGCGTGGCGTTTCTTGTGTGGTGCGGCTGGGCGCGCAACGGCTGGGCCACGGCAGGCATCATACTTTATCTCTTCGGCATGCTCAGTTCGTATGTCGCAAGCACTGTCTATCACGCCCTTTCGGCATGGTCGCCGTGGAAGCAGAAGCTGCGCCGGTGGGACCACGCCGCCATCTATTGGCACATAGCCGGCTCCTACTCGCCCATAACGCTTGTGGCTCTGCGCGAGTACGGCATGTGGGGTTGGGCGTTGTTCATATTCATCTGGGCGGCGGCGATAGCCGGAACGGTGAAGACCTTCTGCTCGCTCAAGGGCCACAGCATCGTCGAGACCGTGTGCTATGTGGCTATGGGACTTAGCGTTCTTGTGGCTTTCGGCCCGCTCCTGCATTGTGTCGGCGCGTCGGCCGTGGCATGGATTGTCGCAGAAGGCGTGTGCTACATCACGGGAGCTGTCTTCTACTGTCTCAACAAGCGGCGCTTCATGCACACCGTCTTCCACTTCTTTGTGCTCGCAGGAAGCGTCTGCCACATCGTGGCGGTGTGGGACATTCTTATGAAGTGGCTGTAGGACGCTGCCGGAAACGGGAACAGGCAGAGTCTGTCGGCAGCAGATAAGTCTGCGGCGGATGGAGGATAACGGACATTGGCATGATCTTTCAACGGGTTGTGCCAATGTCCGTTATCTTGTTTTTCAGCTACCGTCGAAGCCGGACTTTCGGTTGCTTCCGCTCTGCCACTCCTTCGCCTGACCGGCGGAAAACCGCCGGCAGCAGGGCACGGAACACCCCTTTCCCATGCCGCTGAAACCCGCCTGCCGCCTCATGAAAATGTGGTGAAAACATGAAAAGTCCCTCATAAAAGTGTAGCGAAGTGAGGAAAAGTGCCTCATAAAAATGTAGTGAAACCGTAAAAAGTCCCTCATAAAAATGTATTATGCTTTGTTTTCTTGCTGAAAATCAGTATCTTTGCATTGGTTAATCAAAACATTGGCTGAAGAATGGAAAGATTTATAATGAACGACCTTGTTGCCTGGAAGAACCGCACCGACCGTAAACCGCTTGTTCTGCTTGGTGCGCGGCAGGTGGGCAAGACGTTTATCCTGAAGGAATTCGGCAGACGTGAATACGAGAATGTGGCATACATAAATTGTGACAACAATGCCTTGGTGAGCGACCTTTTCGCTTCCGACTATAACATAAAGCGCATACTCTTCACGATGAGTGCCATAACGGGCGTTGAGATTCTGCCCGGCAAGACTCTCATAATAATGGATGAGGTGCAGGAACTGAAGCGCGGTCTGGCGTCGCTGAAATACTTTTGTGAGGATGCGGCGGAATATCATGTGGCGGTGGCAGGCTCGTTGCTCGGACTGGCGTTGCATGAAGGGGAGTCGTTCCCGGTGGGAAAGGTCAATATGCTGAACATGTTCCCGATGACTTTCGGCGAATTTCTGCTGGCTCAGGGCAGGAAGCAGATGGCCGACCTGCTTGCGTCGGGGCAATGGGGCATTGTCGGCGGACTGCGCACCATGTATGTGCAAAGCTTGCGCGAGTATTATCTTGTGGGTGGAATGCCGGAGGCTGTGGCCAAGTTCGTACAGACAAACGACGCGAATGCGGTGAGGGAGATACAGAACGACATTCTCGCTGCCTACGAGAAGGACATCTCCAAGCATGCGCCTGCCGACCAGGCCGTGCGCATAAGTCAGGTGTGGAACTCCATACCGTCGCAGCTTGCGAAGGAGAACCGCAAGTTTATCTATGGCGTTGTCAAGAAAGGTGCGCGTGCAAAGGATTACGAACTGGCGATACAATGGCTTCTGGATGCGGGGCTTGTGTATAAGGTGAACCGTGTAAACACGCTCGGCGTCCCTTTGAAGATACATGAGGACATCGCCGCATTCAAGCTCTTCATGCTCGATTGCGGACTGTTGGGGGCGATGAGCCAGACTCCTCCTGCCATGCTTCTGCTGCCAAGCAGGGACAATACGGGAAAGGGCGATTTCACGGAGAATTTCGTATGTTCGCAGATGAAGTCGATCAGTGGTCTGCCGGTGTTCTATTACAGCAAGGACAACAGTCAGCTGGAACTCGATTTCGTCATTCAGGCAGGTGTGGGCGTTTATCCCGTTGAGGTGAAGGCGGAGGAGAACCTTCAGTCGAAGTCTCTCAAGACGACGCTCTCTGCTAACCCGCAGATGCGTGGTCTGCGCTTCTCCATGAGCGATTACCGTGATGAGGAGCGGCTTGTAAATGTGCCGTTGTATGGGGTGAGGGAATTCGTTGTGAAGCTGATGTAAGGCGCAACGGCAGTCATCCCATTTCCGCCCATAAGCAAACAAGCCTTGCTTGCAGTGCAAACAAGGCTTGTTCGGATGGTAAAGAAGGCTTCTTTGCAGTGCAAGGAAGCCTTCTTTTGTGTGGGGTGGGGCGGTGCTTTCCGTGTTGTGATGTAAGCTTTTGTTTCTCAACGGGTTGCGCTGTTTCCGTCAATGCGCCTCCAGCCAGTTGGCACCCCATCCTGAGTCTGCCACGAGGGGTACGCTCAGGGGGTAGGCGTGCTGCATCTCTTCGAGCACGATGCGTTCCACACGCTCCTTCTCTTCGGGCAGAACGGAGAAGTTGAGTTCGTCGTGTACTTGCAGAATCATCTTTGAGCGAATGCCTTCTTCGGCGAACCGGCGGTGTATGCGCACCATCGCTATCTTGATGATGTCGGCTGCCGAGCCTTGTATGGGTGCGTTGATGGCGTTGCGTTCGGCGAAGTTGCGCACGGTGGCGTTGTGCGATGTGATGTCGGGCAGGTAGCGGCGGCGGTGGAAGAACGTCTCGGCGTAGCCGTGCTCGCGCGCCGTCTCCTTGGCGCGTTCCATGTAGTCGCGCACACGGGGGAAGGTGTCGAAGTAGCCGTCGATGAGCTGCCGTGCCTCGTCGCGGCTTATTTCGAGCCGTTCGGCGAGTCCGAAGACGGTGATGCCGTAGATTATGCCGAAGTTGGCACGCTTGGCCTTGGTGCGTTGGTCGCGCGACACGCTGTCGATGGGCTCTTTGTAGATGCGTGCCGCGGTGGCGGCGTGTATGTCGTGACCCTCGCGGAAGGCTTCGGTCATGTTCTCGTCGCCACTCAGATGTGCCATCACGCGCAGCTCTATCTGCGAGTAGTCGGCTGAGAAGAAGAGGCATCCCGGTTCGGGGATGAAGCAGCGGCGTATCTCTTTGCCGTCCTCGCCGCGCACGGGTATGTTCTGCAGGTTGGGATCGGAGCTTGAAAGGCGTCCCGTGGCGGTGACGGCCTGGTTGAACGAGGTGTGTATGTGTCCCGTGCGGGGATTGATGAGCTTGGGGAGGGCATCGACGTAGGTGCCGAGGAGCTTCTTCAGACCGCGGTGCTGGAGTATCTTGCCGACGATGGGCGACTTCGTGCGCAGCTGTTGCAGCACTTCCTCGGAGGTGACATACTGTCCCGTCTTCGTCTTCTTGGGCTTCTCCACTATCTTCATCTCGCCGAAGAGCACTTCGCCCACCTGCTTGGGCGAGGCGATGTTGAACTCGTGTCCGGCTTCGCGGTAGATGTCCTGCTCTATTTCGCGCATCCTTTCGGTGAAGGTGCGTGAGGTCTCTGCCAGCGCGTCGGTGTCGAGCAGCACGCCGTCGGTCTCCATCTGGGCGAGGACGGGGACGAGGGGCATCTCTATTTCGTAGAAGAGCTGTTCCATGCCGGCATCCTTCAGGCGTGGCTTCAGCACGTTGTGGAGGCGCATGGTCACGTCGGCATCCTCGGCGGCATAGTCGCACACGAGGGCGGGGGGCACTTCGCGCATGCTCTTCTGGCTCTTGCCGCGCGGCCCGATGAGCGTGTCGATGTGTATCGTCTCGTAGTCGAGGAGCGTCTCGGCGAGGTAGTCCATGCCGTGATGCTGTTCGGGCTGGAGCAGATAGTGGGCTATCATCGTGTCGAACATGGGGGCGGACAGATTCACGCCATAACGCATGAGCACCTCCATGTCGTACTTGATGTTCTGCCCTACTTTCATGATTTGGGGGCTTTCATAAAGTGGTTTGAATATATTAACAATCGTTTCGGATTTTTCACGATTGTCGGGAATTGGCACATAAAATGCCTTTCCTTCCTCGGCAGCGAAGCTCAAACCTACGAGTTCGGCATCAATCGGGTTGGTGGAAGTGGTCTCTGTGTCCAGACTGACAGTTGGATGTGTCAAAAAAAAGTCAAGTAATTTCCGCATTTCTTCCTCATTATCAACGAGTTTATATTCGTGCGGAGTGTTTTCTAATCGCCGAGAGTGCGTGTTTTTTGCGGAATCCGACTCATCGGGCGTATTTTCTGAAAATAAATCGAGTTGCTGATTAACTTTTTTTACGTTTTGTTTCTCTTTCTTCAAAATCTTGTCTGCAAGGCTCTTGAATTCGAGTTCGGCGAAGATTTCGTTGAGTCGGTCGGCATCAGGCTCCGTGATTTTGAGGTCGTCAAGATTCAGCTCCATCGGGACATCGGTGCGTATGGTGGCGAGGAATCGCGACATTCGTATGTCATCGACGGCAGCCTCCACCTTTTCGCGGAGTTTTCCTTTTATCCGGTCGGTGTTGGCAAGGAGTGAATCGATGCTTCCGAATTCGGCGATGAGCTTGGCGGCGGTCTTCGGACCCACGCCGGGGCAGCCGGGGAAGTTGTCTGCCGAGTCGCCCATGAGTGCGAGGAGGTCTATCACCTGCGACGGCGATGTGAGTCCGTACTTCTCGTTTACCTCGGCAGGTCCCATCGTTTCGTAGCCTCCTCCGTGCCTGGGTCGGAAGATGAAGACATTGTCCCGCACGAGCTGTCCGTAGTCCTTGTCGGGCGTAAGCATGTAGGTGGGTACGCCGGCAAGCCCCGCCTTGGTGGCGAGTGTGCCTATCACGTCGTCGGCTTCAAACCCGTCGGCCTGCAGCACGGGTATGTTCATGGCACTGATGATGTCCTTGATGATGGGCACCGAGGCGCGTATGTCCTCCGGAGTAGCTTCGCGCTGCGCCTTGTAGGCAGGGAAGGCCTCGTCGCGGAAGGTCTTGCCGTGGTCGAAGGCGACACCGATGTGTGTGGGATTCTCCTTGGTGAGAATCTCGTTAAGAGTGTTCACGAAGCCCATGACGGCTGATGTGTTGAGTCCTTTGGAGTTGATGCGCGGGTTCTTTATGAACGCATAATAGGCGCGATAGATGAGCGCGTAAGCATCGAGGAGAAATAGTTTTGCCATAATATGATGTTTGCCAACTGTCGTAATTCTATGAGTTTGGTTTGAGTTTCGTGTGTTGTGCGACATGCGAAACTTAACTATTTAGGTGTAAAATTACAAAAAAAATGTCACTAATAACGGCAAAAACACTAACTTTGTACGAAATATCAAGAAACAATGGATTATCTGTCAGTCATAAAGGCACCCATCAAGGCGGACCTCGCCGATTTCATCAACCTCTTCAACCAGTCGCTGTCGCATGAGGACGGTATGTTGGGCAGTGCGCTCGAACATATCCGCAAGCGTGCCGGCAAGCGTATGCGGCCTATGCTGATACTGCTGATGGCGAAGAATTTCGGGCAGATAAGCGCGGTGACGCAGAACGCTGCCGTGGGTCTGGAACTGCTGCATACGGCGTCGCTCGTGCATGACGATGTCGTGGACGAGAGCGAGGAGCGGCGCGGACAGGCTTCCGTGAACGCCACTTACGACAACAAAGTGGCGGTGCTCGTGGGCGATTACATCCTATCCACGGCTCTGCTGTATGTGGCGCGCACTCATTCGGAGCTTATCGTCACCTATCTTGCCGAACTGGGGCGCACGCTTTCCGACGGCGAGATACTGCAACTCTCCAACATCGGGCGCAAGGACATCTCCGAGGAAGTGTACTATGACGTGATAAAGCAGAAGACCGCCGCTCTGTTCGAGGCCTGTTCGGGCATCGGAGCACTCTCCTCTGGCGCAGGAGAAGCCGAGGTGGAGGCGGCGAAGCAGTTCGGTCAGGACCTCGGCATAATATTCCAGATACGCGACGACATCTTCGATTACTACGATTCTGCCGAGATAGGCAAACCCACGGGCAACGATATGGCGGAAGGCAAGCTCACCCTTCCCGTGATTTACGCCGTGAACAGCGGCGGCGACGACGCCATGCGGCAGCTCGCCCTCAAGGTGAAAGCACGCACGGTAAGCCCCGACGAGATAGCACGCCTTGTGGCTTACACGAAAGAGAAGGGTGGAATAGAGTACGCCGAAAAGCGCATGTGGGAGTTTCACAGCCGTGCCCAGGCGTTCCTGGACAACACTGTGAAGGACGAAGCGGTGAAGGCCGCCCTGCAGGCGTATCTTGACTATGTGATAAAGAGGAACAAGTGAGGGGCAAACTTGGCGGAGTGAGCCTTCAAGCTTAATGGAGTGAGCCTTCAAGCTTAATGGAGTGAGCCTTCCTAGGCCTTTCTAAGCCTCTCTAAGCCTTTGATGATTAAGGGCGTAGGAAGGCTCAGAAAGGCATAGGAAGGCTCACTCTTTCCGGCTTAGGGAGGCTCAGAAAGGCCCAGTGAGGCTCACTCCTTCAAGCCAGTGATCCTCCCTCCTTTCAGTATCCTCTATATTCTTTTCTTGCTTTTGTCATCAGTTCCCTCATTCCTCCGCTTTCCACAAACTTCTTTTCGAGTTTTTCTATGAGTCGTGAGAGGAGCCAGTCGGTCTGGTGGATGAGGGTGATGGCGATGTTGGCTATTGTCTCCGGCGATCGGGAGGGCATGGCGTTGCGGTAGAAGGCGCTGTCGTTGTGCTGTGAACAGGCGCGTTGTGCCTGCGAAAGGCGTACGTCGCCGGGTCCCCATTGTTGTAGGTCTCTCACACGGAGATAATCCTCATAGTCTGCGAGCAGTTCTTGCAGACTTGCTTTTGCCACGTTGGTGAGTTTTATTTCAGTTTCCTTTGAGGTGTTGCCTGCCGCTGCTCCTTCGGCTATATTCTGCTTGCCGGAGCGTGCTGCCTGCACCATTTGGTCGATGGTTCGGTCGTTTTTTTCGAGGAAGTGATGGGTGAAATAAAAGGTGATATCATAGATACACTCCGCTTTCTGGTAGGCAATGAGGTTCTTGTAGGAGCCGCCGTGAGGGAGAAATGTTTGTGGGGTGGGCATGGTGGTGATGCTTTTAAAGGGTTTTTGGAATGGGATTGGAGGGGGAGGCAGGCTTGGTGGAGGGGGCTTTAAGCTTGATGGAGTGAGCCTTTCTAAGCCTTTCTGGGCCTCTCTAAGCCCCTAATCATCGAGGGGAAGGATGGGCTAAGGCTTAGAGAGGCTTAGGAAGGCTTAGAAAGGCTCACTCTATTAGGCCAAGAGGCCCGCTCCATTGCGCCAATAGCCTCGCTCCATTGCGCCAATAGCCTCGCTCCATTGCGCCAATAGCCTCGCTCTTTCTTAGAAGAACTTCACCTGCTCTCCCTTGATTTCGCTCAGGAGCATGTTGGCGAGGCGGCTTGTGCCGAGGCGGAGCCACTTGTTGGTGAGCCATTTTTCGCCCAGAACCTCTTTCACGATGGTGTAGTAGATTATTGCATCCATCACGCTGTTTATGCCTCCTGCGGGCTTGAAACCTATCTGTATGCCCGTTTCATCGTAGTATTCCTTGATGGCCTGACACATGACGTATGCTGCTTCGGGTGTGGCGGTAGGTTCGAGTTTGCCTGTGGAGGTCTTGATATAGTCGGCTCCGGCGTACATGGCGAGGATGGAAGCCTTCTTGATGTTTGTTGCGGTCTTGAGTGCTCCGGTCTCAAGGATTACCTTCATCGGCACCTCTTCGCCGCATGCTGCCTTGAGTTCCTGAATCTCGTCGCACACGCCTTCATAGTCGCCTGACAGGAATTTTCCCACCGGCATGACGATGTCAATCTCTGTGGCTCCGTCGGCAACAGCGAGTGATGTCTCCGCTACCTTCACTTCGATGCGTGCCTGCGACGACGGGAACGAACCCGAAACGCAGGCTATCTCCACGCCATCTACTTCGAGCGACTCTGCCACGATGTCGGCAAAGCACGGATAAACGCATATCGTTGCGACGTGGGGCAGGTCGGGATAATGGCTGTCGAAGTCGTTCACACGCTCGGTGAAGGCGAGGATGCTCTCTTCCGAGTCGGTGGTCTTGAGCGAGGTGAGTTCGATGCTGCCGAAGAGGAAGCGTTTCACCTCCATTGTGTCGTTCTCGTGTACTTTCTCGGCGATGATCTTACGCACGGCGTCGCGCACGGCGTTGTCGTCGAGATTGGTGTCGTACTTGGCCAGAGCCTCGTCGTATTTGCTGGGCTGGATGGCGCTTTCCTGGGTGTTGAGGATGGTGTCTGTGATTATTCCCATAGTGTTTTGCTGATGTATTGTTTTATGATTTTTGCTGTTTTCTGGGGTGATGGCATGGCATGGACAAGCCGTCGTGCCGTCTTTCCGCTACGCCTTGAGTTTGGGATTGTTCCTGTGGCGGTCGTGGTCGCGTGCCGTCTTCTTTTCTATGCTTTTGCGGAACGCTTCGGTGAGGTCGGTGCCTGTCTGGTTGGCGAGGCAGAGCAGCACCCATAGTATGTCTGCCATTTCCTCCGACGGGTCGTCGTTCTCGCCGCTTTTGAAGCTCTGGTCGCCGTAGCGGCGTGCCATGATGCGTGCCAGTTCGCCCACCTCTTCGGTGAGGCAAGCCATGTTTGTGAGTTCGGAGAAGTAGCGCACGCCGTACTCCCTGATCCATTTGTCCACAGTCTCCTGTGCTTCTTTTATTGACATAACGAGTGAATTTTTTCGTATATTGCCACTGCTGACGCAAGTAGTGTGAGGACAATGAAGACATTGTCCCTTTTGCGTTTGCCCTCGCTGTCCTTTCTTGGGAATATGGCGAAGCCCGGCACGGCTACTACGAGTGTGACGAACAGCACTGTTTCAGCCACGCCGTTGCCCATGTCGATGAAATGGCCGGCCGTCGAGCCTGTCACGCCTATTACGAGGAGGACGGTGAAAAAGCTGTTCAGAAAATCTCTTTTCATTGCTATATGTTTTTACTTGTAGTGGTGGAGAATGTTTTACAGTCTTCTCTCCTTGCTCCTTATTCCTTGTTTTTCGTGTCCATGCAGATGGTGACGGGGCCGTCGTTGAGCAGTTCCACCTTCATGTCGGCGCCGAATTCGCCCGTTCCTACGGGTTTGCCGAGCGCGTCGGAGAGCTTGCGGCAGAAGTCCTCGTAGAGCGGAACCGAAATCTCGTGGCGTGCTGCGCGGAACCATGAGGGACGGTTCCCCTTCTTGTACGAGGCGTAGAGCGTGAACTGGCTCACCACCAACGCCTCGCCCCCGGTGTCGAGAATGGAGCGGTTCATCACGCCGTTCTCGTCGTCGAAGACGCGGAGTGCAGCCACTTTCTTCACCAGCCAATCTACATCCTCCGTCGTGTCCTCCTCTTCCACGCCGAGGAGGAGCAGGAAGCCGTGGCCTATACTCGATTTCACCGTGCCGTTGATGGTCACCGATGCGTGACTGACGCGCTGTATTACTGTTCTCATGCGATGTGTATTTCTTTTCTTGTTAGCGGAATACAAAATTACTCGAAAATTGTGATAAAAACAAGCCGACACCTGCATGATAAGTGAAAAAATGAAAAATAAACGCTTTTTTTCGCTGATTTTCTTTGCGTTATGGATTTTAATTGATAAATTTGCAACAACTATATGTGCGTAGTGTCGCACTGCTGCACTTTTAAGCAACCGATTCCTATAAAAGAGACGACATTTTTCATAAACGTAACACTTATTAGCATAAATCGTCTTGGTATGGAAAAGGTGCCGGAAGTGGGCATTCCATGCTGACAAGAAGCATTGAGCAAATATGGAATAATGTTTTTTCATGATGGCATTCTTCCGGTTTTTTTTACCGGAAATGTATGTCTGTCATTGAAAAGATGGTAATATGACTTTTAGTTTTTAGTATAATTTGATATAAGGATTGGCTTGTGATAACCCGTGATGGGGCCGACAAGTATTTTTTTGGGAGATTTTAATGAATCTTCTCTGTGTGTGCGCTTAGATCGTGAGGTCGTGGCGCATTTTTTTTTGCTGCTTCTGCATCGTTCTAAAAACAAGCCTTGTTTGCGATGAAAAGAAGCCTTGTTTGCACTGAAAAGAAGCCTTGTTTAGAGTGTAAATAAGCCTTGTTTTCAATGGCAGTGTAAAGGCGTTTGATAATTAGCGATTTGGGGTCTCACGCCTCTTTCTCGGCCGCCTTTTTCTCGAAGAAATCGTGCAAAATCGCCGCTCTTCTGCTTCCCACAACCTGTGCAAGTTCCTCTGCTGATGCCTCGCCGATGCGTTTCACGCTCTTGAAGTGCTTCATGAGGGCGTCGCGCGAGGCAGGCCCTATGCCGCTGATGTCGTCGAGCACGCTGTGGAGGGCGTGCTTGGAACGCTTGTCGCGGTGGAACGTGATGGCATAACGGTGCACCTCGTCCTGAATCTGCGTGAGGACGCGGAACAGTTCGCTCTGAGGGTCGATGCCTATCACCTGCGGCGGACAGCCGTAGAGCAGTTCGTTGGTGCGGTGACGGTCGTCCTTGGCGAGTCCGGCGATGGCAATGCCGAGGTGCAACTCGTCGTCCACCACCTGGCGTACCACCTCCATCTGACCCTTTCCGCCGTCGGTGATGATGAGGTCGGGCAGGGCTTCGCCCTCTTCTCTCATGCGCGTGTAGCGGCGGCGCACCACCTCCTGCATGGAAGCGTAGTCGTCGGGACCGCTGACGGTCTTGATGTTGTATTTGCGGTAGTCCTTCTTCGACGGCCGCATGCCCTTGAACACCACGCAGCCCGCCACGGCATCGGTGCCCGATATGTTGGAGTTGTCGAAGCATTCTATGTGGAACGGCATCTTTTCGAGTCGCAGTTTCTGTTGCAGTTCCTTCATCAGACGCGTCTTTTTCTGTTCCGGATTGAGTTTTTCCGTCTGTTTCAGGCGGTCGAAACGGTACTGGCGGCAGTTCATGAGCGACAGTTCCAGCAAGTGCTTCTTGTCGCCGCGCTGCGGCACGAAGAACTCCACGCCGCCCAGCTGCCACTCCATTGCGAACGGCACTATCACCTCCTTTGCCTCACTTCCGAACCTGCTGCGTATGTCGGGGATGGCAGAAATGAGCAGTTCCGGGTCGGTTTCATCGAGTTTCCGGCGGTATTCAAACGTGAAACTCTGGTTCACCGCCCCCTCCACAACGTGCATGTAGTTGATGAACACCATGCTGTCCGCCTCGTCGGAGAGTATGGTGAAGACATCTACATTGCTTATGGTGTGGCTCACCACCTCGCTCTTGGCGCAGAAATTCTGTATGAGCATGTACTTCTGCTTGAGTTCTTCCGCCTCCTCGAAGCGCAGTTCGGCGGCTTTCCGCTGCATTTCATCGTAGATGTGCCTGCTCAGTTCGCGCGTGTTGCCCTTCAGTATCTCGCGTGCCTGGGCTATGCACTCGCGGTAGTCCTCCACGCTCTGCCGCCCCGTGCAGGGTGCGTTGCAGTTGTGTATGTGGTATTCCAGGCACGGTTTGTACTTGCCTTGGGCGATGCCTTCGGGTGTAATCGGGATGTGGCACTTGCGCGGTTTGTAGAGTTTGCCTATCAGTTCAAGCACGGCATACATGCTTGCCGTGTGCGAATAGGGTCCGTAGTAGGTTCCCCATTTGCGGTTTATCTGGCGTGTCTTGAATATGCGCGGCAGATATTCGCCCGTGACACAGATGCTGGGGTAGGTCTTTCCGTCTTTAAGGAGTACGTTGTAGCGGGGGTTGTACTTCTTTATAAGACTGTTTTCGAGCAGCAGCGCGTCCTCTTCGGTGTTCACCACGGTGTAGCTTATGTCCTCAATCTTCGACACCAGAACCTTTGTCTTGAATCTATCTACCTCCTTGTGGAAGTAGCTCGACACTCGCTGCTTCAGCCGTTTGGCCTTGCCTACATATATAATGGTGTGGGTTTTGTCGTAGAACTGGTAGCTTCCGGGTTTGTCGGGCATACTCAAAACTATGCTTTTCAGCCGTTCTATCCGCTTCAGATCGTCTTCCTTCTTCATCTTTGAAAATGCTTTAATAGGGCAGTGTAAGTGCCTGTGGTTTAGGGCGATGTCTTCCTTATGTTTCATGTGAAACATTCTTACGTTTCACATGTTGCACCGTTTCATCCCGTTTCCGTCGTTAAAGAAACACTTTAACGCCGATGGATGCGTGCCAAAACGAAAAAAGCGGCATGATGCCGGGTGGCATCTGCCGCTTTGGGGTAGGGTGTTAGATCTTCAACAGTGAAGTAACCTCCACGTCATCGTCGAAAACTTCGCGTCCGTCGAGACCTTCGTGCACGAGTTCGATGATGAAGTTCACATAGATTTTCTTTACTCCGAACTTCTTCACGAGGTTGCATGCCGCCTTCATCGTGCCTCCGGTGGCGAGCAGGTCGTCGTGCAAAAGCACCACATCATCGGGACCTATGGCGTCCTTATGAATTTCGATGGTGTCCTTGCCGTACTCCTTGGCGTAGCTTTCCTGGATTGTCTCGCATGGAAGTTTGCCCGGCTTGCGGCACAACACTATTCCGGCGTGCAGACGCATGGCGAGGGTTGAGGTCATAATGAGACCTCGCGACTCTATGCCTACAATCTTTGTGATGCCTTTGTCCTTGTACATCTCATAGAGTTCGTCGCTCATTGTCTTCACGCATTCATAGTTTTTGAAGAGCGTGGATACGTCGCGGAAGTTGATTCCTTTCTTTGGCCAATCGGGTATGCAACGCAGATTGTCCACTAATAGTTTGTTGTTCATTGTCAGTTGCTTGTATTATGTTCGTTCTTTCAATTGTTTCATGTGAAACGTTCTTGCTGTCCTTTCCTTGCGGAGCAGCTTCTGCGCCTTCCGGCGGAGTGGGGATGCCGCCGTCGTGGGGTCAGCGGTGCATCATCACCAGCAGCACGTTGATGTCGCTCGGCGATACTCCCGGTATGCGTGAGGCTTGTGCCAGCGTTTCGGGGTCTATCTTCTGGAGCTTCTGGCGGCCTTCCGTCGAGATCTCATGTATGTCGGCGTAGCGGAAATGTCCCTTTATGCGTATGTTCTCGAGGCGGTGCATCTTGTCGGCAACGAGTCGTTCGCGCTCTATGTAGCCTTTGTACTTTATGCTTATCTCGGCTTCTTCCGTTATCTCTTCGCGGCGGTTGGGTGTGAGGGCGAGTGCCTCTTTCAGTGCCGGCACGGCTTCGGCGAGTGCTGCGATGCTTATCTGCGGCCGTGATATGAGGTCGGCGAGTGTGGTTCCGAAGCGGAGTGGGGTGGTTCCGAAGCTTTCGAGGGCTGCGTTTATGTCGCGCGGTTTCACCGAAGTGTTGTGGCAGAAGTTCACGATGCGTTCGCATTCGGCTTTCTTCTGCAACCACCAGTCCATGCGGTCGCGCTTTGCCAGTCCGAGGTCGTATGCCCGTTCGGTGAGTCGTTCGTCGGCGTTGTCCTGGCGCAGCAGTATTCTGTATTCGGCGCGTGAGGTGAACATTCGGTACGGTTCGTCCACGCCTTTTGTCGTGAGGTCGTCTATGAGTACGCCTATGTAGCTTTCGTCGCGTTTCATCACGAACGGTTCGCCACCCGAGCAGTGTATGGCTGCGTTGATTCCTGCCACCGTTCCCTGTCCGCCCGCCTCTTCGTAGCCCGTCGTTCCGTTCACCTGCCCGGCGAAGAAGAGACCTTTTACTATTTTCGATTCGAGCGAATTTTTGAGTTGGGTGGGGTCGAAGTAGTCGTATTCGATGGCGTAGCCGGGCCGATAGACCTTGATGTCGCGGAACGCCGGAATCTTCTTCAGTGCCTCAATCTGCACTTCCATGGGCATCGACGATGAGAATCCGTTGAGGTACATCTCGTTGGTGTCCTCGCCTTCGGGTTCGAGGAAGAGCGGGTGCTGCTGCTTGTCGGGGAATGTCACGAGCTTGGTCTCGATGGAAGGGCAGTAGCGCGGCCCGGTGGATTGTATCTGTCCGTTGTAGAGTGGGGAGTCGGCGATGGCTGCGCGCAGTGTCTCGTGCACTTCGGCGTTGGTGTTGCAGGTCCAGCAGGACAGCTGCTTCAGCGGTCGGGCGGTGCCCATATAGCTGAATTTGTGGAATGTCTGTTCGCCCGGCTGCTCCTCCATTTCGTCAAAGTGTACGCTCCGGCGGTCTATACGCACGGGTGTTCCCGTCTTCATTCTTGCCGCCGTTATGCCGTGTCGCGTTATGCTTTCGGTGAAATGCAGCACGGCGGGTTCGGCGCAACGCCCTCCCGGCACCTGCCTTCTGCCCACATGCATGAGTCCGTTGAGGAATGTCCCGGCGGTGATTATCGTTGCCTTGGCACGAAATTCCACGCCCCACACCGTTGCCACGCCCACGGCTTCGCCCTGCTCCACGAGCAGTTCGCAGGCTTCGTCCTGCCACACGTCGAGTCCTGGCGTGTCGTCGATTACCTTGCGCCATGCCCAGATGAACTTGCCGCGGTCGCATTGTGCCCTCGGACTCCACACTGCGGGACCCTTGCCTTGGTTGAGCATTCGGAACTGTATGGCTGTCTCGTCGGTGACGATGGCCATGTGTCCGCCCAGTGCGTCAATCTCGCGCACTATCTGTCCCTTGGCTATTCCGCCCACGGCGGGGTTGCAGCTCATCTGCGCCGTCTTGTTCATATCCATCGTTATGAGGCAGGTCTTGGCACCCATGGTGGCTGCGGCTACCGCCGCTTCGCATCCTGCATGTCCTCCGCCGATAACGATGACGTCGTAAAATAACTTCATTCTCTGATAAAAAATGTTCGTGTTCCGCGTGCCGGGAACTTGTGGTTGCGGAGCGGTCTGGCCGCTTTCCTGTCCCGTTTGTTTTCCTTTGTGCTGACAGCAGGTCGTGTGCCTGCCCGACTTCGGTTTTCATGTCCCGCAAATTCCCTTGTCGTGCGAAATTCTGTATTATGTCGCAAAATTAAGAATAAAAAATGATTTTATATCGAAAATAATTTGATTTATCATCAAAAATCACTATTTTTGCAAGCTGAAATCGGGGCGTTATTACCTATTAATAGGTAGGTGAGCATGCCCGCCATGACACATTTGGCTGCGACTATTATTTCGACAATCAATAATTTTAACAGTTAAATAATTTAATTTCAAACACTTATGTGGTTAATCAATTCATCAATCGGTAGAAAGGTGGTGATGGCTGTGACAGGCGTTGCCCTTGTTCTATTCCTGACATTCCACATGTCAATGAATGTTGCGGCACTCTTCTCTGGAGATGCGTACAACATGATCTGTGAATTCCTTGGCGCCAACTGGTATGCCGTAGTTGCAACTATGGGCCTTGCAGGCCTTGCAGTAATCCACATCGTGTATGCCTTCTGGCTCACGATGCAGAACCGCGCCGCCCGCGGCACCTCACGTTACGAGGTAGTGGCAAAGCCCGCGAAGGTGGAATGGGCTTCGCAGAACATGCTTGTGCTTGGCATCATCGTGCTTCTGGGCCTTGCTCTCCACTTCTGGAACTTCTGGTACAACATGATGTTCGCCGAGCTTGTAGGCTTTGAAGGCGTATGTGCACCCGCCGACGGTTTCGGATGGATTCAGGAGACATTCGCAAATCCCGTTTATGTAGTGCTCTACATTGTGTGGCTTGTTGCCCTCTGGTTCCACCTCACACACGGTTTTTGGAGCGCAATGCAGACATTCGGCTGGAACGGTAAGGTATGGTTCAACCGTTGGAAGGTCATCGGTCAGGTTTACTCCACCCTTCTCGTCCTCGGTTTCCTCGTGGTAGTAATCGCTTTCGCACTTGGCTGTGCGCCGAGCCTCTGCTGCTAATTCACAAATCATAATTTAGAATTCATAATTTGATTATGGCAAAGACTATTAATTCAAGAATCCCTGAAGGCCCAGTGGCCGAGAAGTGGACCAACTATAAAGCTCACCAGCGTCTGGTGAACCCCAAGAACAAACTCAAGCTCGACATCATCGTCGTAGGAACAGGTCTTGCCGGTGCTTCGGCAGCAGCCAGCCTCGGCGAAATGGGCTTCCGTGTTTTTAACTTCTGCATCCAGGACTCTCCCCGTCGCGCACACTCTATCGCAGCACAGGGAGGTATCAACGCAGCCAAGAACTACCAGAACGACGGCGACTCGGTTTACCGTCTGTTCTACGACACAGTGAAGGGCGGCGACTATCGTGCCCGCGAAGCCAACGTTTACCGCCTTGCCGAGGTGTCTAACGACATCATCGACCAGTGCGTTGCTCAGGGTGTTCCTTTCGCACGCGAGTACGGCGGCATGCTTGCCAACCGTTCTTTCGGCGGCGCCCAGGTTTCGCGTACATTCTATGCAAAGGGCCAGACAGGCCAGCAGCTGCTTCTCGGCGCCTACTCCGCGCTGTCAAAGCAGGTGAGCACAGGCCGCGTGCAGCTCTACACACGCTATGAAATGGAGGATGTGGTAATTGTTGATGGCCGCGCTCGTGGTATCATCGCCAAGAATCTCATCAGCGGTAAGCTCGAACGCTTCTCTGCAAACGCTGTCGTTATCGCTACCGGCGGTTACGGAAACGCTTACTTCCTCTCCACAAACGCTATGGGTTGCAACTGTACGGCAGCCGTTCAGTGCTACCGCAAGGGTGCATATTTCGCAAACCCCTGCTATGTTCAGATCCACCCGACATGTATCCCCGTTCACGGCGACAAGCAGTCAAAGCTCACACTTATGTCAGAGTCGTTGCGTAACGACGGCCGTATCTGGGTTCCGAAGAAGCTCGAAGACGCCAAGGCATTGCAGGCTGGCACAAAGAAGGGCTCCGACATCGCTGAGGAAGACCGCGACTACTACTTGGAGCGCCGCTATCCCGCCTTCGGTAACCTCGTTCCCCGCGACGTGGCTTCACGCGCTGCCAAGGAGCGTTGTGACAAGGGCTTCGGCGTGAACAACACCGGTCTGGCCGTGTTCCTCGACTTCTCTGAGTCAATCAACCGTCTCGGCATCGATGTTATCCGCCAGCGTTACGGCAACCTCTTCGACATGTACGAGGAGATTACCGACGTTAATCCGGGCGAGCTTGCCAACGAAATCAACGGCGTGAAGTACTACAACCCGATGATGATCTATCCTGCCATCCACTACACTATGGGTGGTATCTGGGTTGATTACGAGCTCCAGACATCCATTACCGGTCTGTTCGCCATCGGCGAGTGCAACTTCTCCGACCACGGTGCCAACCGTCTCGGTGCTTCAGCACTTATGCAGGGCTTGGCAGACGGCTACTTCGTGCTGCCTTACACCATCCAGAACTACCTCGCCGACCAGGCTATCTGGCCGCACCTCTCTACCGATCTGCCTGAGTTTGCAGAGGCCGAGAAGGGCGTTCAGGCTGAGATCGACCGCCTCATGGACATCAAGGGCAAGCGTTCTGTTGATTCTCTCCACAAGGAACTCGGCCACATCCTCTGGGAACATGTAGGTATGGGCCGTACAAAGGAGGGTCTCGAGAAAGGCATCGAGCTCATCAACAAGCTCCGCAAGGAGTTCAACACCAACCTCTTCATCCCCGGAAGCAAGGAAGGACTCAATGTCGAGCTCGACAAGGCTATCCACCTCCGCGACTTCATCCTCATGGGTGAGCTCATCGCACACGACGCCCTCTCACGCGAGGAGTCTTGCGGTGGACACTTCCGCGAGGAGTATCAGACAGAAGAGGGCGAGGCAAAGCGCGACGACGAGAACTTCTTCTATGTAGGCTGCTGGGAGTACAAGGGCAACGACGAGACTGCTCCTGAACTCATCAAGGAACCGCTCGAATACGAGGCAATCAAGGTACAGACACGTAACTATAAGAACTAATTTGATAGTGGACGAGTCGACGAGTTTACAAGTGGACGAGGAAGTTAGCTTGCGGGCATTCTTTGTCGCCACTTTCCTCTCGTTACCTATAAAAATATAATATTTAATCCGTTGGCAAGACGGAAGACGGGCAAAATGAAGAGTCATAAGGATTTGATAGTATGGCAGAAAAGCATGTTGCTTGTGAAGCGGCTCTACGAAGTGTCACAGACCTTCCCACAAGAAGAACTGTTTGGCATAACTTCACAAATGCGCCGTGCAGCAGTCTCTATACCTTCTAATATTGCCGAAGGTTATGGACGCATTTATGACAAAGACACCGTAAGGTTTCTGAGCATAGCGTTAGGTTCGGCGTCAGAGTTGGAGACACAATTGCTCATAAGCGGACAGTTAGGCTATATGTCAAAACCCGAACTCGACGAATTGCTTATGTTGAACACGGAGATAATACGTATGCTTGCGCAGTTGTTAAAGAAGATTGGCAGCATGGGTTGAGCAGATAGTACAAATCTCCTTGTTTACTCGTTTCCTCGTCACTTGTCGACTAAATTTAAGAAAAAATGGAGAAAAATATAAGCTTCACACTGAAATATTGGCGTCAGAACGGTCCTCAGGACAAGGGCCACTTCGACACCCGTGAGATGAAGGATATCCCTACGGATACCTCATTCCTTGAGATGCTCGACATCCTTAACGAGCAGCTCATCGAGGAAGGCAACGAGCCTTTCGTATTCGACCACGACTGCCGCGAGGGCATCTGCGGTATGTGTTCACTCTACATCAACGGTCATCCCCACGGACCTAACCAGGGTGCTACCACATGCCAGCTCTATATGCGCAAGTTCAACGACGGCGATGTAATCACAGTTGAGCCGTGGCGTTCGGCTGCATTCCCCGTAATCAAGGACTGTATGGTCGATCGCACCGCTTTCGACAAGATTATGCAGGCCGGCGGCTATGTTAGCGTTCGCACCGGACAGCCGCAGGATGCCAACGCCATCCTCATCCCGAAGGAAGACGCCGACGAGGCAATGGACTGCGCTACATGTATCGGCTGCGGTTGCTGCGTGGCTGCTTGCAAGAACGGTTCAGCAATGCTTTTCGTAAGCTCTAAGGTGAGCCAGCTCGCACTCCTGCCGCAGGGACGTCCTGAGGCAGCCAAGCGTGCCAAGGCAATGATTGCCAAGATGGAGGAGCTTGGATTCGGTAACTGTACAAACACCCGTGCGTGTGAGGCAGAATGCCCGAAGAACGAGTCTATCGCCAACATCGCTCGCCTCAACCGCGAGTTCATCAAGGCAAAGCTCGCCGATTAATTGTTCTGGAAAACAATATCGTATCTAAAAAATGATAGACGGATGTGTCGCATCGAAAGGTGCTTCACATCCGTTTTTTCTTTTTAGGAGTTAAAGAAGTCAGCACTCGCTGCGCTCGTTAGAAGTTAAAGAAGTTAAAGCCAAATGCTTTGCCAATTCCCGCTCGACAACACCATCCAAATAATTCATAATTAAGAATTCATAATTCATAATGAACTACGTTGCGCAGTGTTGTCGAGCGAGGACGCTCGACCTCCTACATTGCCAATTCATAATTAAGAATTCATAATTCATAATGAACTACGTTGCGCAGTGTCGTCAAGTGAGAATTAGCAAAGGTAATGGCTTTAACTTCTATAACTTCTTTAACTTCTATAACTCCTTAAAAAAAAACTCTTCAGCTCCCCCTGCCTTCCTGCTCTTTTTCACCTCTATTTCCCTGCTTTTCCAAACAAGGCTTCTTTACTCTCCAAACAAGGCTTCCTTGCAGCCAAAACAAGGCTTGTTTGAAGAGCAAAGAAGCCTTGTTTGCAAACGCGGGATATTGTGTCCCGAAATGCGCCAAAAACTGCATGGAGGTAAAAAAACGCGCACGTTTTTTGCAAGTTAGGCCGATTTTCCGTACTTTTGTAAAATTGGAGACAAACGCCCCGACGCCCCGGTGCGCCGAAAGTATGCCGCAGCGGGTGTTTATGCACGAGAAAACAAAACCATTATAAGAATGTCAGCAATAGAAATTAAGAAGGTGGAGACGCGTAGCGAACTCGACGCTTTCATCGAATTCCATTACGACCTTTACAAGGACAATCCCTACGATGTGCCCAACCTCTATTCCGACGAGGTGAAGAATTTCAGCAAGGACAAGAATCCCGCGTTCGAGTTCAGCGACGCCGAGTGCTACCTTGCCCTGCGCGACGGCAAGGTCGTGGGACGCGTGGCGGCCATCATCAACCACCGCGCCAACGAGCGTTGGGACCGCAGGAGCGTGCGCTTCGGCTGGCTCGACTTCATCGACGACCACGAAGTGTCCGAGGCCCTCTTCAAGGCTGTGGAGGACTACGGCCGCGCCAACGGCATGACGGAGATGGTGGGGCCTCTCGGCTTCACCGACATGGACCCCGAAGGCATGCTGACATGGGGATTCGACCAGCTCGGCACAATGCCCACCATATACAACTACCCCTACTACCCCGAGCACATGGAGCACATGGGCGGCTGGGAGAAGGACAACGACTATGTGGAGTACAAGCTCTATGTCCCCGAGCAGATGCCTGAGAAGTACAGCAAGGTGGCGCAGATGATACAGAAACGCTACAACCTGCACATCAAGAAGCTCCGCCGCAACGAGATTTTCGGTCCCGACGGCTACGGTCAGAAGATTTTCGGCGTCATCAACGCCACCTTCCACGACCTCTACGGCTACTCCGAGCTGTCGCAGCAGCAGATCGACCACTACATCAAGACATTCCTCCCGCTGCTCGACCTCAATCTCGTCACCCTCATCGAGGACTGGAACACGCCCGACCACAAGCTCGTCGGCGTGGGCATCACCATGCCGTCGCTCTCCCGCGCCCTGCAGAAGTGCCGCCGCGGACGCCTCTTCCCCTTCGGCTGGTGGCACCTGCTGCGTGCCTTGAAGATGCACCGTACGAAGATTGTCGACCTGCTCCTCGTCGGCGTCCTGCCCGAATACCGTGCCAAGGGTGCCAACGCGCTCCTCTTCTACGACCTCATCCCCTACTACCAGAAGTACAAGTTCGAATGGGGCGAGACCAATGTCGAGATGGAGACCAACGAGAAAGTGCAGGGACAGTGGCAGTACCTCGAGCGCGAGAACCACAAGCGCCGCCGCTGCTACCGCAAGGACATAAAAGCTTAGAAGCACGCCGCAACGCCCGTGAGGCCTTCGCGGAAAGCGCATGAAACGGAGAACCCCCATAACACAACCCATCACCACAATGTCAGAAGAAACCATCCAGCCCACCGTCCAATACACCGACGACAACATTCGCCACCTCTCCGACATGGAGCATGTGCGCACCCGACCCGGCATGTACATCGGACGCCTCGGCGACGGCAATCTCCCAGAGGACGGCATCTATGTCCTCCTCAAGGAAGTTGTCGATAACTCCATCGACGAATTTAAGATGAATGCCGGCAAGCGCATTGAAATCGACATCGAGGACAACCTCCGTGTCGGCGTGCGCGACTATGGACGCGGCATACCGCAAGGCAAACTCGTCGAGGCAGTGAGCGTGCTCAACACCGGAGGAAAGTATGACTCCAAGGCATTCAAGAAGAGTGTCGGACTCAACGGTGTGGGTGTCAAGGCCGTCAATGCTCTCAGCGCACACTTCACCGTCAGCTCCTACCGTGACGGGCAGGTGCGCACATTGCAGTTTGAGCGCGGTGAACTCAAGAGCGACACCACACAGCCGTCGGCCGACGAGACGGGTACCTACATCTTCTTCGAGCCCGACCCCACGCTCTTCACCGGCTACTCCTTCCACGACGACATCGTGGAGACGATGCTGCGCAACTACACCTACCTCAACTCCGGGCTCACCATCATGCACAACGGTCGCCGCATTGTGTCGCGCAACGGTCTCGCCGACCTCCTCACCGACACCATGACCACCGACCCTCTCTATCCCATCGTACACATAAAAGGCGACGACATAGAGATAGCCTTCACACACACCAACCAGTATGGCGAGGAGTATCACTCCTTCGTGAACGGACAGCACACCACACAGGGAGGCACACACCAGAGCGCGTTCAAGGAGCACATAGCCCGCACGGTGAAGGAATTCTTCTCGAAGAACTATGAATACACCGACATACGCAACGGACTCGTGGCGGCGATAGCCATCAACGTGGAGGAACCAATGTTCGAGAGCCAGACGAAAATCAAGCTCGGTTCACTGCAGATGGCACCCGGCGGGGAGAGCATCAACAAGTATGTGGGCGACTTCATCAAGCGCGAAGTCGATAACTTCCTGCACATCCACGCCGATGTGGCAGAGACAATGCAGCAGAAAATCACCGAGAGCGAGCGCGAACGCAAGGCCATGGCAGGAGTCACCAAGATAGCACGCGAGCGCGCCAAGAAGGCCAACCTCCACAACCGCAAGCTCCGCGACTGCCGCATACACTACTCCGACGCCAAGAACGACCGCAAGGAAGAGTCGAGCATATTCATCACCGAGGGCGACTCGGCAAGCGGTTCCATCACCAAGAGCCGCGATGTGAACACGCAGGCAGTCTTCTCGCTCCGCGGAAAACCACTCAACTGCTACGGACTCACGAAGAAAGTGGTGTATGAAAACGAGGAGTTCAACCTCCTTCAGGCAGCACTCGACATCGAGGACGGGCTCGACTCGCTCAGATACAACAAGGTGATAGTAGCCACCGATGCCGATGTCGATGGCATGCACATACGCCTTCTCATCATCACTTTCTTCCTGCAGTTCTTCCCCGACCTCATAAAGAAAGGTCATGTCTATGTCCTGCAGACACCACTCTTCCGTGTGCGCAACCGCCGCACGAAGATAAAGGACAAGAAAGTGGTGGCCGAAGCCGACGCACGCCTCACGGGAAAAGAGAAGAAGAGCGACTTCGTCGTGCGCTACTGCTACTCCGACGACGAGCGCGTCAAGGCCATACAGAGCCTCGGACCCGACCCCGAAATAACACGATTCAAAGGTCTCGGAGAGATTTCGCCCGACGAGTTCGTACACTTCATAGGCCCCGACATGCGCCTTGAGCAGGTCACCCTGCACAAGACCGACCAGGTGCAGAAACTCCTCGAATACTACATGGGAAAGAACACTATGGAGCGTCAGAACTTCATCATCGACAACCTCGTCGTGGAGGAAGACCTGCCCGACGACGAGACCCTCGACGACTGAACCGCCCCGCAGGCACCCCTGCCACAGACATAACACACAAAGGAAATGAAGAACAGCATCATCACACTGCTCGTCCTGACTGCTGTCGGGGCGGTTTTCGCGCAGAGCATCAACCCACTGCGCAAACTCCAGATAGCCGAAATGGCGATAAGCAACCTCTATGTCGACTCCGTCGATGAGCAAAAACTCTCCGAAGACGCCATAAGAGGAATGCTCGAAAATCTCGACCCACACTCCTCCTACACCACGGCAAAGGAGACAAAGGCAATGAACGAACCGCTGCAAGGCTCGTTCGACGGTATCGGCGTACAGTTTAATATGGTGGACGACACGCTCCTCGTGATACAGACCGTCACCAAAGGCCCGTCGGAAAAGGTGGGAATATGCGCCGGTGACCGCATCATCACCGTCAATGACACCACCATCGCAGGCGTGAAGATGAACCGCACCGACATCATGCGCCGCCTCAGAGGGCCGCGTGGCACCAGCGTCGATATAGGCATACGCCGCCGCGGAGTGCCCGAACTCATGCACTTCACCGTCGTGCGCAACCGCATACCCGTGAAATCGCTCGATGCTGCCTACATCATACGCCCTCATGTGGGCTACATACGCATAGGAAACTTCGGCGCAACCACCTACAAGGAGTTTATGACTGCCGTCGATTCGCTTGAGAAAAAAGGTATGCGCGACCTCATCCTCGACCTTCAGGACAACGGCGGAGGCTACCTTCAAGCCGCTGTCGAGATAGCCAATGAGTTCTTGCAGAAGAACGACCTCATTGTCTATACGCAGGGACGGCGTGCCGGCAGACACGAATATCGTGCTCGCGGCAACGGCCGTCTGCTCAAAGGCAAGGTCATGGTGCTCGTCAATGAATATACGGCATCGGCAGCCGAGATTGTCAGCGGAGCCATCCAGGACCAGGATCGAGGCACCGTCGTGGGGCGTCGCTCATTCGGAAAAGGCCTTGTGCAGCGTCCCATCGAGTTCGACGACGGCTCCATGATACGCCTCACCGTGGCGCATTACTACACGCCGGCAGGACGATGCATACAGAAACCCTACGAGAAAGGCGCACGCGAAGACTATGCTCAGGACATAGAGAAACGCTTCAAGCACGGCGAACTCTACTCCGCCGACAGCATACACTTCGCCGATTCGCTCAAATGCCAGACCCTTCGACGCCACCGCACGGTGTATGGAGGCGGCGGAATCATGCCCGACTACTTCGTACCACTCGATACAACGCAGTTCACCAAGTTCTACCGGCAGATAGTCGTGCGCAACATCTTGGTTACGACGACACTGAAATATGTCGACGACCACCGCGCAGAACTCAAAAACAACTACGCCTCCTTCGACGACTTCGTGCGCAGTTACCATGCACCCGAAGCCCGCATCGACTCCATGATAGCCGAGGCAGAACGCCAGAAAGTGAAACCTGCCGACGATGCCGAACTCAAAGCTACACGCTACCAGCTCGCACTCCACTTCAAGGCACTCGTCGCCCGCGACATCTGGGACATGGATGAGTACTTCTGCATAGTGAACGAAGAAAGCCATATCGTGCGGAAAGCCGTGCAGCTGATGACGGGAAAGGATTGATTCCGTTCTTCTTTAAGAATACAGGAGTTAAGAATTCAGAAGTTAAGCCATTAGCTTTGAGGAGTCAGGAGTTAAGAATACAGAAGTTAAGCCGTATGCTTTGAGGAGTCAGGAGTTAAGAATTCAGGAGTTAAGCCATTAGCTTTGCCAATCATAGGAGGTCGAGCGTCCCGCTCGACAACACCGTCCAAACAATTCATAATTAAGAATTCATAATTCATAATGTATTTGTTTGCGTTGTGTTGTCGAGCGGGACGCTCGACCTCCTATGGTTACTTGTCTCCATAAGAAGCAAAGGTAATGGCTTAACTTCTTAACTTCTGACTTCTTAACTCCTTCCTTCTGACTCCTTAACTTCTTCCTTCTGACTCCTTAACTCCTGACCCCCTGCCTTCCTACAAGCAAAAACATAACAGACATTTTGTAGGAAATTCAGAACAGCGAAGTCTTTAAATGTCTTAAAATAAGCGACAAATGGGAAATTTTTTGTTAAAAATCTCTTTTTTTATACAACTTTATGGAAAATTTCCTATCTTTGCATAAGATAGGCGGCACCTCAGCAATTTGAAGCAAGCTTCATTGCATTCGGTTTGCACTATCTTTGCCAAAGATAGGCTGCACTCGGCAATTTGAAAGCAAGCTTTCATTGCACTTGCCTTGCACCGCCACACTCAGAAACGAACTAAGCTTTACAGCTCTCTCCGTGCGCTTTGCCGCATATACAAACTGCTTGACCCGACCAAACCCCAACCCCAAAAACTGACATAAACCCCAACATAAAAACCCAGACACGACCCCCACAAACCCCAAAACAACAGACTCAAAAACCCGAACCCCAAATCCTCAAACCCGATACTACTCTCACCCCAAAACATAAAAACAAAATTTTTAAAAACCATAACAAAAACCTCTACACAATGAAAAGAACGCTTATTGCTATGGGCGTGTTCACAGCACTCTTGTGTACGCTCGCCTTTGCCGCAACCGGTCAAGGCCCTATCAGTCAAATCAAACGAGTATTCAGCTCTGCCGACAAGCAGGCAAGCAAGTTATCAACGACAAAACTCAAAATCAATGAGGAGAGTCTTGCCATCGCCATGCATACGGTGCATGACAAAGGCACGGCAGGAAAGGCTGCCGCCCCAAGCAGGATAAATCCCAGCAACCAGGTTAAGACTTTCAATTTGTGGCGTATGGAGGGGGGAAACATGCAAACCTATAATGGTGCTTCTTACGACGCTTCCTCCAACACGATAAATATTGCGGGCGACGGAAACTCGTTCAACTCTTTCCTCACGCTTACCACCGAGAGCGAGTATCTCTGGGTAAGTCAGTACAACAAGGACTACACCTTCACCGGAAAGCTTAAGGCCGACGGTGACGCTGTCGTGAATCCATGCATCCTCTATCTGGACAATGGCGAGAAAGCCAATCTTTACATCGTAGCCCAGACGGAGATGGAGCTGAATGCAGACAACAACTATACAAGCGACTTCTCCGTTACCGCTTCAGGTCTTGCGGCAGGCCGCCCGCTGTTCGTGGGATACCTTGTGCAAAGGACCGACAACAGCACCAACATCCAGTCCACCAACAACGATTTCTACTACTCTTTCGAGACACTCGTAGCAGAAAAGTGGAACGCGGACAACAGTCTGCCCGGACTTGGCATCACCGCCGACATGGCTGAAAACGCCTATACCATAGTGTGCGCCGACAGTCTTACAACGCTCGGACTGTATCTCGACGGCGAGACTCTTTGCATGGTGGGCATGAACACCACAGCCACTTCGTTCAAAGTGCCAATGAGTATCTTTATCAATGAAAAGGAATATAATATAGGTTTGTTTGGCAAACCGAATAACGAATCGTTCGACTGGTCGGGCTCGCAGAGCCTCACCTCGCTCGACCTTGCGTATGTGGAAAAGCTGAACTTGCTGTTTGCCAACTCTTCCGTGACCGACCTCTTTATCTATGACGGTCGTACAGTCAATGTGTGCGACGATGTGAGCAACATCTATCTGCACTTGCCTTATGCTACTTCACGCAACGAATATAAGGATTTAGGTTTCCGTCGCACACTCATGGGCGATGAGCAGCCATCCTATCCTAATTCGGTATTCCTTTATTCATGGGTTATGCCGGGTGAGCGTGAAGGCGATTATTTCGGCGTGCTCATTGACCAGGGCTACATGAATTTGGTTGAAATATTCACTCAGGAAGAGAGCATAACACTGCCGGCGACTACCAAATATTACGATTCTAATGTAAGAATCACTCGCTTTGGATATGCAAGCAGCACACAGTATGCTTTCGTTAATGCGCCGAACCTCAAGTCGCTGACCATCCCCAGAGGCTACCAAAATTTGAACATCGAATGGGAGAAGACCGCCATCAACGAGATTCATCTGAAGGGCGAAAAGCCGCAGACAGCCTACCAGGTGCCGTCTAATGTCACCGTCTATGCCCCGTCGAGGGAAGTGTACGACGCCTTGAGAAGCGACGGACTGTGGAACTCCGCAAAAATCAAACCCGAAGGTTGGGAACTGAACCGTCCTAAGGTGGTGTGCGACGACGGTCTTACTACACTCGAATTCGAATCTTTCGACGGCCAACTGAGCGTGGTGAACATCATCACCACCGCTGCTACCGTGACTATCCCCGACAGCGTGACCATCGACGGACAGTTATATAAGGTGGATATGTTCGGCGCGTCAAATGCAAATACGTTCGACTGGACTGACGCACAGTCGGTGACCAAGCTCGACCTCACCAACGTGCCGACGCTGCGTCTCTCATTGGTAGGTTCTTCCGTGACCGATCTTTGCGTAGGTTCCGGTGTCAATTTCGCATTCCTTAGCGATGTGTCGCAGGTTTATCTGCACATGCCTTACGGCGAATCGCGCGACAACTACTTGAATTACGGCTTCAAGCGCATACTCATTGGCGATGAGCAGCCTTCTTATCCCGAACCGTCCAATAGCTCGTACTGGGTGATTGCCGGCGAGCGCGAAGGCGACTACTTCAGCATATCATACAATTCTGGTGAAGAAAAGTTCCGCGTGGCTGAGATATTCACAGCGGCTGAAAGCGTGACACTGCCCGAAACCACACGTTACACCAACGGGCAGGAGATGCCTCTCACCGTGCTCGGAGCCAACAGCGGCTATTGGGCAGAACCGCTCGTGACACAGGCGGCAAACCTCAAGTCGATTGTCGTGCCCGGATGCTATAACGAAATGCATGTGAACTGGAACTATACAGGTATCAGAGAGCTCCGCATGAAGGGCGCAATGCCTTCAAGCGAATGGAATGTGCCTTCGGAATACTCAGTGTATATCTCGTCAAAGGAAAGCTACGATGCCTACGCTGCCAACGACTCCTGGAAGGATGCGGAACTTCTGCCCGACGGTTGGGACTTCGACTGGATGGCTGTCAATGTGAAGCGCAAGGGCGAGTTCGCACAGACATACATCGAAATGAACGATGCCGACTGGAGCCAAGGCGTCAATGTGAAGGTGATAGGTGCTCTCAACGGCACCGACCTCTCCAACATAAAGAAGCTCACCAAGCTCCGCAAGCTCGACCTTTCTGATGCAACGTTTGACGCACTGCCGTCGTCGTTCATCTCAAGCAACTCCACCTTGCAGGAAGTGACATTGCCGGCAAGCGTGAAGTTTATACCACGTTCGGCATTCGAATACTGCAAGCGACTCGGAAAACTGACGGCGCAGGGCGTCGACTCCATCGCCGAGAGCGCATTCAGGAACTGTGAACGCCTCACCGACTTCGACATCTCTGCCGCTACATACATAGGTGTTGAGGCATTCAACGGCTGCACGAAGTTCGTTCCCGCAGCACTGTCGCCTGAGCTCCGTTATCTGGGAGCTTACGCTTTCGCAAACACTGCCGTTGCCGAAATGACAATACCCGACGGCATCACCGCCATCAACAATCTTTTCAGCGGCTGTAGCAACTTGCGCAAGGTGACACTGCCCAAGAACCTTCTCTCCATAGGAAACGAGACCTTCTCAAGATGCTCGGCACTCGCAGAAATCACAATACCAGAATCGGTGACTGAGATAGGCTCCAATGCCTTCAACAGTTGTTCGGCACTCACCGAACTCATCATCCCCTCGAAGGTGGAAAAGATAGGCTACGGTGCACTTCAGAGCTGTACGGCACTTGTCACCGTAAAGTGTAAGGCAATCGTGCCGCCGGTGGCTACAAGCAATTTCACCAACGGTATCGACCTCAACCACTGCACGCTCTATATCGCTCCGTTCACCATCGACGCCTACCGTGCCGCCGAAAACTGGGACCAGTTCTACATAATGAAGCCGCTCAACGAGCCTGTGAAGAACATCTATGTAAAGCGTCCGATGACGTTCGACCTCCTTTCCGAGGACAACGCCGTGCTGCAGGACAATCCTAACATGGCACTCAGCTACAACCGTCCCAACAACTACAACAGCGACATCAACGTGGGGCAGCTCTCGGCTTCGGGCGACGGCACACTCTCGGCAGGAGTGTTCACCATCAACAATATGCTGGCGAGCCGTTCGACCAGTGTCTCTTATTACGGAGGTTCAAGAAGCGATATCCGTCCGACACTCATCAACAACGCCGAGAACATGCGTGCCGACAGCGTGCTCTGCACAATGAAGCTTGAGAAGGACACATGGCACTTCATCTCGTTCCAGTATGATGTGCAGATGAGCGACATCGCCGGACTCAACGGCACCGACTTCGTCATACGCCAGTACAACAGTGCCAAACGCGCTGCCGCCGGCGAAGCAACGGAGACCAATGATGCATCAGCCAACTGGGAGGATGTTCCTGCCGACGGCGTGCTCCTTGCCGGCAAGGGCTACATCATCCAGGTTGCCAACAACAGCACCGACGCCAATGGAAACACCAACGATGCAGAGGTGGTGTTCCCGTCGCGCAACACCGTGACAAAGAACCGTCTGTTCACATCGACCGATGTCATCGTGCCGCTTGAGGAGTTCCCGGCTGAGTTCGCACACAACCGTTCATGGAACCTCGTGGGCAACCCCTATCCGTGCTACTTCGACCTGCACTCACTGAAGGACGGCTTCTACACGCCGATAGTGTTGTGGCGCGGTTACGACTACCAGGCATATTCGCCCGTGGACGACAATATCATCCTGCGACCCAACGAGTCGTTCTTCGTGCAGCGACCCATCGATGTTGAGCAGATGGTGTTCAGTGCCGACGGACGCATGCACTACGACGCGGCTTTCAAGGCCACATACACCGACAGCCAGAAGCCGGGCGTTGCCGCTGCACCGGCACGAAGCATTGGCGGAGCAGAACGCAACGTGTTCAACTTCACCGTTGAGGGATGCGGCAGCGACAACCGCGCACGCATCGTCATGAACGAGAATGCCACCATGGGCTACGACACCGACCGCGACGCCGCCAAGTTCTTCGCTGCAACGGCAAAGGGTGCCGAAATCTACATCGACGGCGATGTGAAGTACGACATCTGTGAGCGTCCGTTCGGCGACGGCACTGCCAAGCTCGCCATGCGCACCGGCACTGCCGGCGAATACACCATCACGCTCTCCGGCCGCTATGCCGAGGGATGGACGGTGATGCTCACCGATGTACAGACCGGTTCCAACGTGAATCTCTGCGAGGGTTCTTATCGCTTCGACGCTGCGGCAGGCACCACAGCCGGCCGATTCCTCCTCACCTTCAAGGCTCCCGATACCAACGGTATCGATGCTATAAGTGCGGAAATAGGCGCCGACGCAGAGGTGAATATCGTCAATGCCGCCGGCATGACAGTGTTCAATGGCCGTTTCGCTGACTTCAAGGGCAAGGCCACAGCAGGTGTCTATGTCATCGTCTGCGACGGCAAGACATACAAGACCGTGATAAAGTAAGGGCTGATTGCTGAAAAGCGGCAATCCCTTTGTAAATCCTATTAACAAAAAACGGATTTTATGAGACACATATTATATAACATACGACGCTCGACCGTGCTGCTCGTCCTGCTCATAACAGGATGGGCGGCGGGTTGCCCGCTGTCGGCGCAGACGCTGGTGGAGTTGGTTCCCGACCCGACTCTCACCTCCGGCACCGAAGTGACGAGCCTGGAGAATGAGCCTTACGGACTCACCTTCACGTTCGGGCAGAACTCCGGAACTTCGCCTAAGTATTACAGCAATGCCGTGAGGCTCTATTCTTCAAACACCGTCACCATGACGGCTGCCGAAGGATTTGTTGTGACAAAGGTGGAATTCCTGACGCAGAAGTACAACAACAGTGCCTCCACACTGTCTGTGGACAACGGCACGATAAACTACGACAGCAGTTCATACATATATACATGGGAAAACGGCAGCAATGCTTCCACGGCGACATTCACCGTCAATGGAAGGCAGCTGCGCGTGGAAGCCATAAAGGCGTATCTCGACGTTTCGGACGGTTTCAAACCAAAACCGAGACGCCCCGTGCTGTCGCATGATTCGGGCGAGTTCTACAAGCCGTTCCGGCTTGTGCTCACCGACATCAACAACCCCGCGACAACAATGCGCTACACTCTCGACGGCACCGCCCCGACGGCAGACAAGGGCATAGTATATACCGGCCCTATCGACATCCCGGCAGGTGCTGATGCAACGGTGAAGGCGGTGTGCGTGAACGGCAACGGCACCAGTCTTGTCGCCACTGCCACCTACCGCTACTTCTCCAAGAGTCTGCTTACGTTCAGGACCAACAACAGCAACGCCATCAACAGAGTGAACTATTCATCGTCGTCGGAGTACGGCGAGTGGAGAGGCGAGGGTGAGGCATACATCACCGACGGCGAGAACGTGTCGGTGCGTATAAACCTCAACGGCGGCTACCGCATAAGGAGCGTGAAGCTCAACGGCGCCGAGCAGGAAGTGTCGAGCTACGGCAGCCTGAACTTCGTGATGCCGGCGGCTACCGATGTCACCCTGATGGCCGACTTGGTTTACGATCCGCAGTCGCCCACCGACCCGCAGTCGCCAGCCAAGCCTGAAGACAAGTATTCGCTTACGGTCGTGGTCAATCCCACAGGGGCATTCGACTATCCCAATCCCACCAAGAAATACTCCGCAAACGAAAAGATAAACTTGCAACTCTCCGCGAAGCCAGGCTATGTGTTTAAGAACTGGACACGCGACGGCGAGGTGATAGGTACCGACAGGTATCTGAGCTACACCATGCCGGCATCCGATGTGGTGCTTGTGGCAAACTATGTGTACAACCCGACGAATCCGTCCGACCCGCAGCAGCCGGTGCTGAAGCACCCGGTTGCGGCAGTAGCTTCGCCCTCAGGGGCTGCCACCTTCGACTATTCTTCAAATGAAGTAATGTTTGGAAGCACCTATACCGTGACGGCATATCCGAAGACAGGCTATAAGATTAAGGGCTGGATTCTCAACGGCGTGGCGCAGGAGGAGACCTCTACCAGGTTCACCGGCACCATGACCGACGCTGGAGCACAGCTTGTGGCTCTCCTCGTTTACGAACCGACATCGCCGGGCAACCCAGGAGCCAACTACTACAACGCAGCGACGGGACAGGCAATAATCGACGACTTCGTTGCCGGCAACCTCGCCGACGCACTCAGCAAGACGGTGGGCTACGACGACTACGGCAACGTGAACCGCTTGATTGTGAAGGGACGCATGAATAGCGACGACTACAATTGCATCCGCAGTCTCAGTAATGCAGCCACCATCGACCTCTCACGCACCGGCGGTGCGACAGCCGTCCCATACAATGCGTTCCAGAATATGGCGGTGTCTTCAATCGCCTTCTCTGCAACGACGGAAAGTTTTCGTGAGAATGTGTTCAGAGGATGCGCCAACCTTACCGCCATCACCATCTATGCAATGGAACCGCCGTCGTGCACGTCAAGCACGTTCTGGGACTTCACCAACAAGGACAACTGCACGCTGTATGTCCCGGAAGAGGCTGTCGGACTGTATGCCGCCGCCGAAGGATGGAAGGACTTCACCATACTTCCCATCACCGACGACGCCCATACGCTGCAGGTGAACCTGCCGGCAGAAGGCACCGACGGACGCTACAAGAACAACACCATAGAACTGGTGAACATCAATTCGGGTGTGCGCCAGAAGTATGTCATCTCCAACCGACAGCTCTACACCTTCAGCGGACTGCGCAAGGACGAGCAGTACAATGTATATATGTACTCGCGTGCCGGACTTGAGATAGGACGCATCGAGAGCGTCACCATACCCGACATCGATATGGAAGTGACATTCAGTACACTGAAACCGCTGCACAACGTTGTGGCAAAGGTGCTCTCGCCCGACGGCGATGACCTGACGACGATGGCGACAGTGGAATGGCTCAAACCGCTCGACGACGGCACTGAGGTGTATCTGCGCAAGGCGGTGTCGCTGGGCGAGATTCCGGAAGGACAGAAGCTCGTCTGCCGCGTCACTCTCGGCGACCGCCTCGGCGTGGCATACAAGGCTCCTGCCGATACCGAATTCACCGTGGGCGGCGATGAGAGCACATGCAACGTGACGCTGGAACCGCTGCGCACCATAACCCTCAAGGGTGTGGTGGTGGACGGCGACGGCATCTATATGGCCGACGCATCGGTATCGGCAACGCAGACCATCAACGGGAAGTTCCGCAAGAACTTCACCGTCAAGACCGACCGCCGCGGACAGTGGAGCATGGCAGTGCTCGCCGCACCGGAGACACGCCTTGTCATTGCAGCCACAGAGTGCGTGAACAAACTCGACACCATAGGCGCATTTGCCGACGGCGAGACTTTGCGCGACTTGGGCAAGACCGTGATGAAGTCGATAGTGGGCGCACGCATCAGCTACGGCTTCACCTATAAGGCTGCCGGCGAAGAGGAGGCGCAGAACTACTACGCCGACTACCGCAACGTGGCTGTAAGCGTGTACAACATGACGCAGAACCGCGAGCAGAAGGAACTCTCGGTGCAGTATCCCCTTGTCTCCGTACTCGACGAGACGGTGAATGTGGGCGACGAACTGAAGCTCACCGCCGTATCGAAGACCGGCGCGTTCGGTGCGATAGAGCGCACCGTCACCGTGGACGACAACCGTCGTGCACAGACCACGTTCGACATAGTGGGCAAGGGAGCCGTTGAGGCTTCGTTCACTATGACCGACAACCCTGCCGTCACGGCAATGCTCTACACCTCGAAGGGCGAGTTGCTTAAAAAGACGACATACGTTGAGGCAAAGGCGTCGTTCGCCGACATTGACGACGGCGACTATACGCTCGTGACAATGGGACAGTCGGATTTGATGAACTCCATCCTGCGTCTGTCGGCATTCGAGGAGATAGGTCTCACCGAAGGCAAGGACTATGTGAAGAACGCCGTGAAGGTGGAGTGCGGAAAACTCACGAAGGTGAGCAATGAGGAGATTCCCGCTTTCGACGAGAGTCTGTTCTACTACACCACGGAGTCAAGCTCGTTCTCATCCAACAAGCGCAGCATCACCAGCGGCAAGTATCTTATCCTCAGTTCTGCCATCGATTTCAAGGGCGTCTATAAGAGCGGCATAAGCAACGTGACGCTCGTGGTGGACCTCCCCGACGCCTGCGAGTTTGTGGAGAAGTCGGTGATTCAGGGTCCGAAGCTCATTCCTTACACTCTCAGCGGCAAGCGTCTCACCATTCAGCTCGGCGACAGCTACCAGACACAGACACGCTTCTGTGTCATTCCCACCGCCAGCGGAACGTTCAACGCCACAGCATCGGTGGTGTTCGGATACGACGGACGCACCGTGACGCAGCCCGTAGGCTCGGCAACGGCAGAGGTGAAGAACCTTGACATAACCGTACCCGAAATCATCACGTCGGGCACTGTCAATGTGAGCGGCTCGGCTCCGGCACACTCCAGTGTTGATGTCTATTGCGACAACGAGCTCATAGGACACACCACTACAAAGTCGAGCGGCAGCTGGAATGCCGAATGCACGCTGACGAGCGCGTTCAACATGACGGAATATCCCATTTCGGCAAAGATAACGACCGAGATGGGAAGCACTCTGCTCACCGAGACGAAGAGCGCGACATACATCGGCGGTTACCCGACGATAAGGACGGTGACGATGAACACCAACCCGACGATAGTGTTCGACTTCGAGAAGGGCACCACATCGCAGTCGTGGTACTACACGCCTGACAATGTGCTGTTCACGCTCGATTTCACCGACAACAGCACCGATGTGCTGCAGGAGGTGTATCTCAACATCTTCGGCGAGGACGGTTCGGTGAGAACCATCGATTGCAGCTACGACGCCAACAAGTCGATATGGTTTGCCAACGTACAGTTCGGAACCTACAACGGCATCGTGAACCTCAGCGTCAATTATGTGGCCAAGGGCAACTACACCTACGACTCTGCCGAGGCGAAGCTTATGGCCAAGAAGTATGAGGACGAGATGGCCAACGAAAAGGACAAGGCCGACGAACTGAAGGACCTCATACAGGATGCCTTCGACTATATAGGTCGCGAAGATGTGACCCGTGAGGAGAAGATAATCTACATCACACGCGTCAAGAAGATTGTCAGCAAGTACTACACCGGCGACGACAATGTCCCCGGCTACGGAAGCGACAGCGAAGTGGATGTGGCAGCACTTGAAGACGAAAGCTACAGCGGCGGCAGTGCCGTCATGTTCGGCGAGCGCGAGACCGACAAAGACCCGGCAGTGGATCCATACATGCAGGAAATGCCGAATCCTTACGGCACCAGCGTGTCGCTGCCCGGCACCGGTATCTCGGCTACAATCACTTCTGTCACCGGCACTTCTGCCGAATATGTCTCTCCGGGCGACTATGCTTTCGATACTGTTGCCGACGGTTTCGGCGGCGGAAGCGACTTCAGCATAAGCAATGCGGACGGCGATGTGTGGAAGAGCGACAACAGGACTCTCTCCGCATCGGGCTTCAATCCCGAATCGAGGGAGTCGGTGCAGGCTTTCTACGATGCTCTCAACAGCGAGCGTCGCAACCTCAACGCCGAATGGACTGAAAAGGCCGACAAGGCCGTGGCTGCCGCCGATATGTCGGTAGCCTTGGGCAAGTCGATGCAGACACGATACCTCTTCAACAACATCGACCAGGCGCTGGCTCTCTCATTGAACAGCAATCCGGCGGTGGTGGCTGAAAGGGAAAGTCTCAAGCGGAGCGCATTCAAGAATATGGTCAATCTGAAGAACCTGAAGACTGCCGGCAACATTGTCAGTGCGGTAGGTTCGTTCTCCGGCGGATGGAATGTCGGGACAGACATAACCGTCGGTTGCGGCCGTTTCGACGAATGGAGCTATATCATTAAATCGATACAGAACACCTGTTCGGGCGACGATGTCGCTGCCATTGTGGATAAGGCAAAGCAGTACCGGGCATGGGTTGTGAACAGAGATGCGTCAAAGGGTCTTCTCGACCTTGGCAACACGGCTCTCGGCATTGCCGGAGCGGTGTCAGCTCCAGAAACCTGCGGAGCGTCGCTCGTGCTCAACCTCGTGTCGCTCGGCGTAAGCGCAGGACTGGGACATTGGGAGAACAACTTCGTGCGCACCAACACCGAACACATTGCCGAGGTGATGCGTATGGCACGACTCTCGTCAGCCTGTCCTGCCGATTCATTGCCAATGGACTATCCGGGCAACGCCTACTATAAGGGTTCTTATCCCAACAGTCCGTATTACGGCGACTATACGCCCAACAAACCGCTGTTCGACCCGCTCACCATCAACCACGACCCGGCAGGCTATGTCTATGAGGCAGTGCCCGAAAACCGTGTCGAGGGTGTCCAGGCCACCATCTATTACAAGGAAGAGGTGGAGGACATCTGGGGCGACAAGCACGAGGAAATCGTGATGTGGAACGCCGAAGAGTATGCCCAGAAGAACCCGCTCTTCACCGACGAGAACGGTATGTACCGCTGGGATGTGCCGCAGGGACTGTGGCAGGTGAAGTTTGAGAAGGACGGTTATGTCACCGCTTACAGCGAGTGGCTGCCCGTGCCGCCTCCGCAGTTGGAGGTGAATGTGGGCATAGTCCAGAACAAGCAGCCTGAGGTGACGGAAGCCCGTGCCTACGAAGCGGGCATAGAGGTGCAGTTCGACAAGTTCATGGACCTCACGACACTCACCGATGCCAACATCAGTGTGACGGCAGGAGACACTAAGCTTGCCGGCGAAATACAGTTCGTCGATGCGGCACTCGCCGACGAATTCGCTTCGCCCGACAATGCGGAAGCCCTGCGCTACGCCTCACGCATAAGGTTCGTACCTGAGCAGGCTCTCGCAGCCACAACCGGAGAGATACGCCTGACGGTGAGCCGCAACGTGAAGTCGTATGCCGGCATACCTATGACCGAGACATTCAGTCAGACTCTCGATGTGGAGAAGGAAGTGCAGAAGATAACTGCCGACGACATCAAGGTGCTCTATGGCGACACTAAGGAACTCACAGTCTTCGTCCTGCCCGGCGAGGCAGCGACCGGACGCACGCTCCGTGTAGCCAACTCTTCGGAGATGGTGGCATCGCTCGAAGCCACCGAACTCACTCTCGATGCCGAGGGTAAGGCCGTAGTGAAGATAAAGGGCGACCTGCCGGGACGCACACAGCTCTCGTTCTCTATCGACGATGTGACGGTGAAGGGACAGTGCACCGTGGATGTGATGACGGAAATCATCACTGCTGAGCCACCGACAGCATCGCGTGCCAGCGGCACCGCCGTCTATCGCGGCACTAAGGTGGAACTGGCTACCGACTCGAAGAACGCCACAATATTCTTCACCACTGACGGTTCCTGCCCGTGCGACGAGAACGGAACACGACGCAAGTACACCGTGCCTATCGTCATTGCCGGCGACATACACCTCAAGGCCATGACTATGGTGGGTAACAACGATGTGTCGGCAGTGAAAGAGTTCAACTACACTCTGAAGAAGTCTGACATGGACATTGCTATGGCAGAGGGATGGACATGGATGTCGCACAGCTTCGCCGACGGAATGACTGCCGCCGACCTTGCCTCCGACGCCGCCGTGGAGCGCGTGAAGACCCAGACGAAGGAGCTGGTGCGCGACCCGCAGCTCGGACTCATAGGCACCCTCTCCACCCTTGAGGCTTCGGAGAGCTACAAGGTGGAGACATCGGCAGCGACAGTAGCACGGCGTGTGAGCGGCGTGGCATGGAACCCTGCAACACTGATAACTCTCAACAGCGGATGGAACTGGTTGGGTTATCCCGCCGAACAGACCATGACTCTTGATGAGGCTTTCGCCACGGCAGCCGTGGAGAAACTAGATGTGGTCGTGGGCCAGGACGGTTTCGCACAGTACGACGGCGAACACTGGGTGGGTACTCTCACGACGCTCATGCCGGGCAAGGGCTATATGTACCAGAGCCAGTCGGAGAAGAAGGTGTCCTACAACACCACCATCGTCTCTACGGCACACGCCATGAACGTGCAGGGCATAGCAGCCCGTCTGCCTCTCGTCATCGACAAGCACAAGTATCCGTCAGTCATGGCTGTCGTCGCTGCCGTCTGCGATGGCGACGGTATGCCGGCCGACAATGCCGACTATCAGCTGACGGCATTCTGCGGAAGCGAATGCCGAGGCGTGGGCCGACTCACCGGCGGACTGCTTATGATGAGTGTCTATGGCAATGCCGGCGACCGCATCACACTGCAGGTGACCGACCGTGACGGCAACACCGTGCTTGCAAACACCATGCTCGACTTCTGCGAAACGCTTGTGGGCAGCATCGAAAGTCCGTATGCCATCAACGTGGGCGACGCCACGGGTATTGGCTCGACAGCCTACGACGGCAACATCCGTCTGTCGGTGGTGCGCGACCGTCTGCTCATAAAGGGTGTTGCGCCTGAGGACATCAGCAGTGTATGCCTGTTCGACATCAACGGACAGAAGGTGATGCACGAGACTCATATCAGTGATAGTGGCATCGACATTTCTTCACTGACGGGTGGCGTCTATGTTGCAGTGGTCTGCAACGGCGGCCGTTACACCTATCATAAGATTGCCGTACGCTAAACCATAAAAACGAAAATACATGAAAAGTTCGATTATCAGACATACCACAGCGATAGTCGCGCTCATCATTGCGCTCTTCCATAGTGTCACGGCTTCGGCCGCTGACACATGGAGCGTCAATCCGAGCGATTACCGCTACGACATGAGTCTCTACCTCAATGTGACTTTTGCCGCAGGAGAAGGGCTTGATTACACTCAGTATGATGTGGCGGCATTTGTCGGCGACGAGTGCCGTGGCGTGGCGGAAGTGCTGCCTGTTCCCGGCGGCAAAGACTGCCTCTATCTCCGCGCACGCAGCAACCGTGAGAGCGGTGAGACCATGACTTTCCGCTATCGCAACAAGACTACGGGCGAGGTGAAGGACATTGAGAATGTGAATTTCGCATTTGCTTCCAACGCGCGACTCGGTTATCCTTCCTCGCCGTATGAGGTGAAAATCGTGATTTACCACGATGTTATCATCTCAACAGAAGGGGGAGGTTCCGTGAACGAAAGCGGCGGCAGACTGGCGGAAGGCACTTCGCTGAATCTTATCGCTACGCCCGACGAGGGACATTACTTCTCAGGTTGGTCGGACGGCTCTACAGAAAATCCGCGACCGCTGGTTGTAGGGACGGAGGATGTGGCGCTTACCGCTACGTTCGCGCTTTCACAGTACCATCTTACCTATACCCTTGACGGGGAAACCTATAAGGAGTCGGAACGAGCTTTGCATGACCGATTGTTAGAGGCTCGTAAGCTATTGCCAACTATTATTCCATCTGATGATATTCTCCTTAAGATAGCAAGCATCAGTATCGGCGTTGGCGTTGATGGCCATCGTTCAGATATTACGATGATGCACACCGCTCGCGCTCATGCAGCCTTTCACGGTCGCTCACAAATCATAGATGACGACATTAAGGTGGCCGCAAGATTGACGTTAAAACATCGCATGCGGAGATTGCCTTTTGAAGAACAAGGTCACGACGAAGACCGCATCGATACAGCAGTATCTGCGGTAATCGAGGGCTAGCTATGGATACATCTGTACAAGAGGCCCTCAAAATAGGTCTTGTAAACGACCAGATACATAGCATTGTCATTTCTGGGGGGACTGGTGTCGGTAAAAGTTTTATAGTTCGCCAGTGCCTCGATACATGGCATATTCCCTATCGTGTTATACCGGTTTATATAGATAATTCACAACTTCAAGAAAGCATCGATTTTGAAGCCTCTCTCGAGCAAGGCAAGATGATTATGTCCTCTAGTCTATTAGATGAAGATAATACGCGATGCTGGCTCATCGATGATTGTCATGTGCTATCCCCAGAAGTGCGTCATGCCGTATTAACAGAGGCAAAACGCCGTCATATCTTGCTGATTATGACTATAAATCATGAGGATAGAGCCTTAACTGATGCGGAATGGGAACTCGTAGACGTACATGTATCTATGGAACCAGCTTCATTGGAATCTAGGGTAGCGGTATTACAACAAACTCGAGATGTAATTTCTTGTGCAGATACTGTGTTACCTTCAACAGAAGAGCAGTCATCTAAGGATGTAGTCAGTTTAATCGATCATA
>USEC01000002.1 GCA_900553595.1 uncultured Prevotella sp.
TCCGGGGTTATTTGATTAATATTTAACTGGTCCCGATTTTAACGGGACACTAATGTAAAAGTATATTAAATCATATTGGCAGCTGATGCAGTGCGTCAGCGTGTCGGTAAAAGCCCCTTCAAGGTGCGGTTCCGTAGGATGAAAACCCCACTTCCAATCTTTTTCCCCTTAATTCCTGTTTTCCCACACAATATTATATGAAAAAAAGCGTTATTGTAAAATGCGTGGCAATCGTTGCCACAGGTCTTATTAAAAACACATACCTACAACAATGATAGAATTCATAAAGGGAGAACTGGCCGAACTCACACCGGCAATGGCTGTCATCGAAGCCTACGGCGTGGGCTATGCACTCAACATATCGCTCAACACCTACACCGCCATACAGGGCAGCAAGGAAGCGAAACTCTTCGTACACGAGTCGCTCGTCACCGGAGGGCGCGACGACAACTACACGCTTTTCGGCTTCGCCTCGAAGCAGGAACGCGAGCTCTACCGTCTGCTCATATCGGTTTCGGGCGTGGGAGCCAACACCGCACGCATGATTCTCTCCTCGGCTTCGCCGGCGGAACTGTGCAGTGCCATCTCCACAGGCAACGAGCGTCTGCTCAAAGGCGTCAAGGGCATAGGTCTGAAGACGGCGCAGCGCATCATCGTCGATTTGAAGGACAAGATAATGACAGCCGGTGTTGCACAGGAAATACCTGCCGGCAGCAGCGCGGCGAGCACCGTAAACGCCGACATCCGCGACGAGGCCGTATCGGCACTCACCATGCTCGGCTTCGCACCGGCGCCCTCGGCAAAGGTCGTCACCGCCATCATGGAGGAGCAGCCCGACCTGCATGTGGAGCAAGTGGTGAAGCTTGCGCTGAAGCAGATAAAGTAGGTTGCGCACGCAACGGCTGCGCACGCTTTGCGGAAACTTTGCCGCAGAAATGCGCAACACAGACAGATAACCCGACTCCCCCGACGGGGGACAATAGCGAAAGTACAATCATTCATTGATGAACATACGAAAGACAAGACATAAATCACCCTCACTCCTCCGACACTGTGTGCTGGCGGCGGCACTCGTCGTGGTTGCCACCGTGGCGTGTTATGCCATAGGCGTGCCTCTGATGCAGGACAACCGCCCGCGGCAGATGCGCCAGCAGCCCGTCATCTCGCCCAGAGATGCGGCGCCGACAGCCAACAGCAACGCACGGGGCGACACCACCACGGTGAAGGCGCAGCCCGTTCTCGCCGACGATGAGGAGATACCCGACTCGCTGCTTCATCCGCGATGGAAGATACAGCGCACACTTCCCGTCACGTTCGACGACCTCTCGCAGGGCGCAGCCGACCTGAAACGCCCCGAAAACCTCGAACAGAAGGCGGAATACAACGACTCGCTCGATTGCTATATATTCGGTTCGAAGATAGGCGACTCATACATAAACGCGCCCATAATGATGACGCCCGAAGAGTATCGCAAATGGAGCGAGAAGAAAGCGTTGAGCAAATTCTTCCGCGACAAGAACGATGAGATATACAAAGCAAAAGGCAAGGAGAAGTTCGACTTCTCGGATATGCACTTCGACCTCGGTCCCGCCGAGAAGATATTCGGTCCCGGCGGCGTGCGCATAAAGACACAGGGAACAGCCGAACTCAAGTTCGGAGCGACGATGAAGAGCATCGACAACCCCTCGTTGCCGATACGCAACCGCAAGACAACGACCATGGACTTCGACGAGAAAATCAATCTTAATGTCAATGGACGCGTCGGCGACAAGGTGAACATGAACATAAACTACAACACCGACGCCACATTCGACTTCGATTCGCAGAACATGAAGCTCAAATACGACGGTAAGGAGGACGAAATAGTGAAGCTCATCGAGGCGGGCAACGTGTCGTTCCCCTCCAATTCGTCGCTCATCAAGGGCGCATCGTCGCTCTTCGGACTACGCACCGACCTCCAGTTCGGCAAGTTCAAGCTTCAGATGGTGGCGTCACAGAAGAAGTCCACCACCAAAAGCGTGTCGTCAAAGGGCGGAAAGCAGTTCACCCCGTTCGAGATTGACGCCGCCAACTACGAGGAAAACCGACACTTCTTCCTCTCACAATACTTCAAAAGCAAGTACGATGCAGCCATGAAGACACTGCCAAATCTCACTACCGGTATAAAAATCAACCGTGTGGAGGTTTGGGTTACAAACAAGTCGGGAACGACATCAAACACCCGCGACATCATAGCCCTCACCGACTTGGGCGAAAACACCACCGTCTCCAACCCCGTGTGGGGAGTCACCGGACAGCCCGTGCCGGCGAATACGGCCAACTCGGAATACTCCGCCATGGTGAACCAGTATGCCGATGCGCGCCAGATAGACCAGACAACGACGGTGCTCGACGGTATCCCCGGATTCGTCGGAGGCTCCGACTACGAGAAAATGGAGAAGGCGCGACTGCTCAATTCGTCGGAATACACGCTCAATCAGGCACTCGGTTACATCTCGCTCAAAACATCGTTGCAGACCGACCAGGTGCTCGCCGTGGCGTATGAATACACCTACGGCGGCGTAACCTACCAGGTGGGAGAGTTCGCTTCCGACATAACCGATGTCAAAAAGGCTCTCTTCGTGAAGTCGTTGAAGAACACAAGCAACAATCCACGGCAGGGAAACTGGGGGCTGATGATGAAGAATGTCTATTATCTGGCATCGTCGGTGGAGAAGGAAAAGTTCCGCCTCGACGTGAAGTTCCAAAGCGATACGGCAGGAGTTTATCTCACTTACATACCCGAACCGCAGGTGAAAAACCAGACAATCATAAAGGTTCTCGGTGCCGACAGGCTCGACAATAATATGAAAGCACACCCGAACGGCTACTTCGACTATGTTGAAGGCTACACGGTGAGCAACGGACGAGTGTTCTTCCCCGTGGCCGAACCGTTCGGACAATATATGCGCGACTACCTCATAAGTAAGGGAGTGGCGTCGGAAATAGCCGAGAAATACGCCTTCACCGAGCTCTATGACTCCACGAAGACAGTGGCGAAGCAGATAGCCGAAAAGGACAAATATGTGCTCATGGGACAGTTCCGCGGAACATCGGCAAACGTAATATCGCTCGGAGCATACAACGTTCCGCAAGGTTCGGTGGTTGTAACGGCAGGAGGAGTGACGCTTACGGAAGGCTCCGACTATGCCGTGGACTACAGCGGAGGCGAAGTTACGATCCTCAACCAGAGCATCATCGACGCCGGAACATCGGTGAACGTGTCGCTCGAAAGCAACACCGACTACTCACAGCAGCGCAAGACAATGTTCGGACTCAACTGGGAGTACGACTTTTCAAAGAACCTGCAGATGTCGGGTACGATACAGCACCTCTCCGAACAGGCTCTCACCAACAAGGTGACAATGGGCTCCGAACCGCTCAACAACACACTGTGGGGCGTCAATCTCAACTGGAAGAAAGAAAGCCAATGGCTCACCAACATGCTCGACAAGATACCGTTGCTGCACCTTACACAGCCGTCGAGCATCTCGTTCACGGGTGAATTCGCGCAACTTCTTGCCGGACAGCCGAGTGGAACGCAGGACAACGCATCGTATATCGACGACTTCGAGAACACCAAAAACACCATAGATGTGAGCACACCGACATCGTGGGTGCTCTCAAGCGTGCCTTCAACCTTCCCCGAATCAAGTGATAAGACAACGCTGAGAAGTGGATTCAACCGCTCAAGACTGGCTTGGTACACCATCGACCCGCTCTTCACACGACGCTCGTCGTCGCTCACTCCGGGACACATAAAGAGCGATCTCGACCAGCTTTCCAACCACTATGTGCGCGAAATTTATGTGAACGAACTCTTCCCGAACCGCAACCAGAGCAGCTACAACGGCGCGACATCAACGCTGAGTGTGCTCAACCTTGCCTATTATCCGAACGAACGCGGTCCGTACAACTTCAATCCCGACCTCAATTTCGACGGAACTCTCAACAATCCGGCACAGCATTGGGGAGGAATGATGCGCAAACTCGACACCAACGACTTCGAGGCTGCCAACGTGGAATACATCGAATTCTGGATGCTCGACCCCTTTGCATACACCCGGGAGCAGGGCACTGCAAGCCAGTATGGAGGCGATTTCTACATAAACCTCGGCGAAATGAGCGAGGATATACTCCGTGACGGAAAGAAATTCTATGAGAGCGGCATGCCGGTGGACGGTTCGAAGAGCTTCACCTACACGCAGTGGGGAAAGATACCAAACCAGGCTACCGTCACATACGCATTCGCAACGACAAAGGGAGCGCGTGCCTTGCAGGACGTGGGATATAACGGATTGAACGACGATGAGGAACAGAAGTTCGAGAGTTATCAGGACTTCCTCACCGCAGTACAAGGCAAAGTGAGTCCGGCGGTGTGGGATTCCATCTGGGCCGACCCTGCCGCCGACAACTATCACTACTTCCGTGGACGCGATTACGACCAGATTGAGGCTTCAATCCTGCGCCGCTACAAATACATAAACAACCCGCAGGGCAACTCGCCGGACAATGATTCGCGTACAGAGGGCTACGACACGTCGTACAAAAGCACGCCAGATGTGGAGGACATCAATCAGGACTACACACTGAACGAGTACGAAAAGTATTTCCAGTATCACATCTCCATGCGCCCCGAAGACCTGGAAGTGGGACGGAACTATATCGTTGACAAGCGTACGGTGCGCCGACAGCTGCGTAACAACACCAGCCCTGAAGTGACATGGTATCAGTTCCGCATTCCATTGCGTGAGTATGAGCGCAGAGTTGGAAGCATAACCGACTTCACAAGTGTGCGTTTCATGCGTATGTTCCTCACCAATTTCGAGAAGCCTATAGTGCTGCGTTTCGCCACACTCGACCTCGTCCGCGGTGAATGGCGCGTGTATGAGCAGAACCTCGACGCCTCCGCTTCGCAGCAGGGAAGGCTTGCCGTGAGCGCAGTGAACATTGAGGAGAACAACGACAAGCAGCCTGTCAATTATGTGATGCCGCCTGGAATACGCCGCGAACAGGACCCCACTCAGCCGCAACTTGTGGAAAACAACGAACAGGCGCTGGCTATGACGCTGACAAATCTCGGCTCGGGCGAGTCGAAGGCGGTGTATAAGAACACCACACTCGACCTGCGCCAGTACAAGCGTGTGCAGATGTTCGCCCACCTGAACATGCTCGATCCCAACGTGACCAACTTGGAGGACAACCAGCTTGCGTTGTTCGTGCGTCTGGGAAGCGACTACAAAAGCAATTACTACGAGTATGAAATCCCGCTGAAAATCACGCCGAACTACAACAAATACGACAAGTATTCGCAGGCAGACTGCCGCAAGGTGTGGCCGGAGGAGAATATGCTCGACATCCCGCTCAGTGCCCTTACGGCTCTGAAGAAGGCGCGCAACAAGGCTAAGGCCGACGGCGCTGCATCGTTCAACCGCCCTTATACCGCCTACGACGCCGACAGACCGCAGAACAAAATGACGGTGATGGGTAACCCGACACTGGGCGAAGTGAAGACTATGATAATCGGTGTGCGCAACAATTCGAGCGAGGCCAAGAGCGGAGAAGTGTGGGTGAACGAGCTGAGATTGCAGGAATTCAACAACTCCGGAGGTTGGGCTGCACAGGGAAACCTCAATCTCCAGCTCTCCGACCTCGGTTCGCTGAGCATGACAGGACGCTACACTTCGTCGGGATTCGGCGGACTTGAGGAGGGTGTGTCGCAGAGAAGCACCGACGACTATCAGAACTACAGTGTGACGGCAAATGTGGAACTGGGCAAATTCTTCCCCGACAAGGCGAAGGTTTCGGCTCCGCTCTACTACTCGGTGACCAAGGAAAAGACCTCGCCGAAGTACAATCCGCTCGACACCGACATGGAACTCTCCGACGCTCTCGATGCCGCAGGTTCCAAACACGAGCGCGACTCGATAGAAAGCATCGCCGTGACGAAGGTGACGCAGACCAACTTCTCGCTCTCAAACGTGCGTGTCGGCATACAGAACAAGCGTCATCCCATGCCGTACGACCCTGCCAACTTCTCGTTCTCATACAGTCACAGCCACAATCACACCACCGGTGAGACCACAGTTTATGAGCGCGAGGACAACTGGCGCGGTTCCATGAACTACAACTGGACGCCTGTCTATAAACCGTTTGAGCCTTTCCGTAAGATAAAGAGCCGCAGCAAATGGTTTGACATAGCCAAGCGTTTCGGTCTCAACTGGCTGCCGCAGAACGTGGGATTCAGCACGGAGATTACGCGAAACTACTATGAACTGCAGGAGCGCGACATGGAAAGCATGGAGGATTCGAAGCTCCCTCTCACCTTCTCGTCGCAATTCCTGTGGAACAGAGAGTTCAATCTGCGTTGGGACCTCACCAAGAACATCCACATGAACTTCCAGAGTGGCACCCACGCCGAGATAGAAGAGCCTTACACTCCGGTGAACAAGGACCTTTATCCCGACCGATATACGGCATGGAAGGACTCCGTATGGACGAGCATCAAGCATCTGGGTACGCCGCTGGATTACAACCAGTCGTTCTCGCTCTCCTACAAAATGCCGCTCAACCTCATCCCCATCTTCGACTGGGTGACCACCGATGCCAACTTCAACTCGTCGTACAAGTGGATTCGGGGCACCGACCTTGAGGACGGAACATCGATGGGCAACACCGTGTCGAACAACCGCCAGCTCAACATCAACGGCACGTTCAACATGGAGAAACTCTACAATCATGTGCCGTTCCTGAAGAAAACGAATGACAGATTCAAGAAGGATTCCAAGGCATCAAGCCAGTCAAGGAACAAGAAGAAGCCCGTGAAGAAGACGGGAGACAAGGGCAAGCCGGACGAAAAACAGACCGCTGCCGCCAACGACAAGGCGAAACTCGAAAAGGAACTGCCCAAGAACAAGAAGAGTTTCGAGAAGGAAGTGACGCTGATGCCCGATACTGTCATCAAGGTGAACCACGGAAAACGCTCGAAGCGACTCATCGTCTCGGCGAAAACCGAGGATGGAAAACTCTTCAACTTGAAGTATAAGCGACTTGACGACAACAACATCCGTATATTAAATAAGGTGGACTCCGCCACTAAGATAAAGGTGTCGGTGCTCGCCAAGACTCCGCTTGAGGAGAAGGGATGGTACCGCACGGCGCAGAGCGTGGCGCGTGTGATGATGATGCTGCGCAGTGTCAGTGTGAGCTACCGCAACCAGTACTCCATGTCGCTGCCCGGATTCATGCCCACCATAGGCAAGGCTTTCGGCCAGACCAAGGCCGGTGCCATGTCGCCCGGACTCGATTTCGCCTTCGGACTCATCGGCGACAGCTACATAGAAAAGGCGCGCGACAACGGATGGCTGCTCCAAAGCGACTCCGTGGCAACTCCCGCCACCACCAACAAGACCGAGGACTTGCAGTTGAGGGCAACGCTTGAGCCTGTGAAGGACCTCAAAATCGACCTCACCGCAAGCCGCACGCAGAACACAGGACGCAGCATACAGTACATGTATCAGGGCAATCCCACCTCGATAAACGGCACGTTCAACATGACCACGCTCTCCATAAAGAGCGCGTTCGAGGGTACAGGCAACGCCGGCAACGGCTACCATTCGCCCACGTTCGAGAAGTTCTGCTCGTCGCTCGACGCTTTCCGTGAGCGTGTCGAGGCACGCTACGCCGGCTCCGTCTATCCCGCCGGAACCCAGTTTGCAGGCAAAACGTTCGACGCGAAGAACGGAGGAGTGAACAAGTACAGCAGCGACGTGATGGTGCCGGCATTCCTCGCCGCCTACACGAGTATGGGAAGCGGGCAGCTCTCCATCTTCCCCACGCTCTCAAAGCTGCTTCCCAACTGGACGGTGCGCTACAGCGGACTCTCCAAACTGCCGTGGCTGCGCGACAAATTCAAGAGCGTCAATATCAACCACGCTTACAAGAGCGTCTATTCCGTCGGTTCATACAGTTCGTACAGCACCTTCATGGAGTACATGAACGGCCTCGGGTTCATCAACGACGCCACTACGGGAGCACCCGTCCCCAGCTCCATGTACAACGTTTCCACCGTCAGCATCAACGAGTCGTTCTCGCCGTTGCTCGGCGTCGATGTCACGTTGCAGAACAACATGACCGTGAAGATGGAGTACCGCTCCACACGAGTGCTCAGCCTCAGTATGACGAGTGTGCAGCTGAACGAATCGAGCAGCCACGACTGGGTGATAGGAGCGGGCTACACCATCAACAACTTCAGCCTCTTCGGAGGGCGCAACCACCGTGTGGTGAAGTCCAAGGGAAAGGGCAAGGGCAGCGACTCGGCGCAGCAGCAACAGAGCAGTTCGTCGTCGGGCAGCAACCGCTCCAAGGGCTACAACACCGACCTCAAGCTGCGCCTCGACCTCAGTCTGCGCAAGCAGGCGTCGATAAGCCGCGACATAGCCACGATGACAAGCTCGGCAAGCAGCGGCAACACCGCCTTCAAGCTCTCGTTCTCGGCCGACTATTCGCTCTCGCGCCTGCTCACGATGAGTTTCTACTACGACCGTCAGACAAACACTCCGCTGCTGTCAAGCAACAGCTATCCAACGACGACGCAGGACTTCGGACTGAGCCTGAAATTCTCGCTCACACGATAACATGTTTTACCCCGATTTCAAACAAGGCTTCTTTGCACTCCAAAGAAGCCTTGTTTGCGTTGTAAAGAAGCCTTCTTTTCATTGCAAACAAGCCTTGTTTGAAAACCGTATGGAATGGCATTGGAAATCAGCGACTTGCAGTTGCCGTTCCATAGCGTGCGAGGTGCGTCTCCGCCGGCCTTGCCGACAAATCGCCGTGTCACTTGTCTGCCGGTAGGCCGAAAGCACGTCACATATATGCGAAACTTAAATAAAAACAGAGACAAAATTCACTTTATCCCCATTTTTTGCTTAACTTTGCAAGCGATAATTGCACTTTACAATTTGAAATCAAAAAAATAAGCAACTTATATATAAGCATTGTATGATTCTATTTTTCTTGACTCCAAGCAAGAGCGTGATAGCCACAGAAGTGGACCACGCACTTTCTCACGACGAGATTGAAGAACTGTGTTGGCTGTACGGCGGTGCTACGCTCATCGAGGGCGAGACTGTCGAGGGCTTCTTCGTGGGCCCGCGCCGCGAAATGATTACTCCGTGGAGTACGAATGCCGTAGAGATTACCCAGAACATGAGTCTCCACGGCATTTCGCGTATAGAGGAATACTTCCCCGTAAGCTCCAAGGATGCCGACCACGACCCCATGCTTCAGCGCATGTACGAGGGTCTGAATCAAGACATCTTCACCGTGGACCATCAGCCGGAACCCATCAAGCGCGTGGAGAACATAGAGGAATACAACGAGCAGGAAGGCCTCGCCCTCTCGCCGGAAGAAATAGAATACCTGCACAAGATAGAGAAGGAACTGGGTCGTCCGCTCACCGACAGCGAGATATTCGGTTTCGCACAAATCAATTCCGAGCACTGCCGCCACAAGATTTTCGGCGGGACATTCATCATAGACGGCAAGGAAATGGAGTCGTCGCTCTTCGCAATGATTAAGCAGACGACCAAGGAAAACCCCAACAGAATACTCTCTGCCTACAAGGACAACGTGGCTTTCGCACAAGGTCCCGTAGTGGAACAGTTCGCACCGCACGACCAGTCCACATCCGACTACTTCCAGGTGAAGGACATCGAGAGCGTCATCTCGCTTAAAGCAGAGACACACAACTTCCCGACAACCGTGGAGCCGTTCAACGGAGCTGCCACAGGCACCGGCGGAGAAATACGCGACCGTATGGGCGGCGGCACAGGATCATGGCCCATCGCAGGTACAGCCGTTTATATGACAGCATATCCGCGCCTCAAGGACGACGACGGTGTGGCACGCGATTGGGAGGACATCATGCCCGTGCGCAAATGGCTCTACCAGACACCGGAGCAGATTCTCATCAAAGCATCCAACGGTGCCAGTGACTTCGGCAACAAGTTCGGACAGCCGCTCATCACAGGTTCGGTACTCACCTTCGAACATCAGGAAGGCAACGAGAAGTATGCTTACGACAAAGTAATCATGCTTGCCGGCGGCGTAGGCTACGGAACAAAGCGCGACTGCCTCAAGAAAGAACCCCAGAAGGGCAACAAGGTGGTAGTAGTGGGCGGCGACAACTACCGCATCGGACTCGGTGGCGGTTCGGTTTCATCCGTCGATACGGGCCGTTACAGCAACGGTATCGAGCTCAACGCCGTACAGCGTGCCAACCCCGAAATGCAGAAACGCGCCTACAACCTCGTGCGTGCGCTCTGCGAAGAGGATGTCAATCCGGTGGTAAGCATCCACGACCACGGTTCGGCAGGCCATCTTAACTGCCTCTCCGAGCTTGTTGAGGAGTGCGGCGGAGAGATAGACATGACAAAACTCCCCATCGGCGACAAGACACTGTCATCGAAAGAAATCATAGCCAACGAGAGTCAGGAGCGCATGGGACTCCTCATCGACGAGAAACACATAGATCATGTGGCACGCATTGCAGAGCGCGAGCGTGCTCCACTGTATGTAGTCGGCGAGACAACAGGCGATGCCCACTTCTCGTTCAAGCAGGGCGACGGCGTAAAACCGTTCGATTTGGATGTGGCACAGATGTTCGGCCACTCGCCAAAAACCATCATGCGCGATGAAACTGTCGAGCGTCATTACGCCGACGTAGCTTACAAGCATGACGAAGTGTCGGAAAACGGAAAGGACAACGCACTCGACAAGTATGTAAGTCGCGTGCTTCAACTCGAAGCAGTAGCCTGCAAGGACTGGCTCACAAATAAGGTCGATCGCTCGGTGACGGGCAAGATAGCACGCCAGCAGTGCCAGGGCGAAATACAGTTGCCGCTCTCCGACTGTGGCGTGGTGGCTCTCGACTACCGCGGACGCAAGGGTATCGCCACCGCTCTCGGCCATGCCCCACAGGCAGGTTTGGCTTCGCCGGAGGCAGGTTCAGTACTCTCTGTCGCCGAAGCACTCACCAACATCGTATGGGCACCGCTCGCCGACGGCATGAACAGTCTTTCGCTGTCTGCAAACTGGATGTGGCCGTGCCGCTCGCAAAAGGGCGAAGACGCGCGACTGTATAGTGCTGTGAAGGCATTGAGCGAATTCTGCCTCGCACTTAAAATTAATGTGCCGACCGGAAAGGACTCCCTTTCACTCAGCCAGCAGTATCCCGACGGCGAGAAAATCATCTCTCCGGGAACGGTCATCGTCTCCGCAGGAGGCGAAGTGTCCGACATCCGCAAGGTTGTTTCACCCGTATTGGTGAACGACAAGAACTCATCCATTTACCATATCGACTTCTCCTTCGACGAACAACGCCTCGGAGGCAGCGCGTTCGCACAGAGCCTCGGCTTCGTGGGCGATGATGTTCCGACAGTGAAGAACCCCGAATACTTCGCCGACTGCTTCAACGCCGTGCAGGAAATGATACAGAAAGGCTGGATAATGGCAGGTCACGACATCTCTGCCGGAGGTCTCATCACGACACTTCTCGAAATGTGTTTCGCCAACACCAAGGGCGGTATGCACATCAACCTGCACAACCTTGCCGGCGACGACATCGTGAAAATGCTCATGGCGGAGAATCCCGGAGTCATCATCCAGGTGTCCGACAAGTACAAGGAGGAATTCAAGGAGTACATGGAGGAGAACGGTATCGGCTACGCCAAGATTGGTTATCCCACACCGGACGAGCGTACCATCGTGATAAAGAAGGACGAATATGTACACGCCTTCGACATCGATGCAATGCGCGACGCATGGTATAAGACTTCATATCTGCTCGACCGCGACCAGAGTTTCAACGGATGTGCCGCACAGCGCCGCGACAACTACCGCAATCAGCCGCTCGAAGTGCGTTTCCACGAAGGCTTCCGCGGCTCGCTCGAAAGCTACGGTATCTCTGCCGACCGACGCACTCCGTCGGGTATCAAGGCTGCCATCATACGCGAAAAGGGTACGAACGGCGAGCGCGAAATGGCTTACTCGCTCTATCTTGCAGGCTTCGATGTGAAGGATGTAATGATGACCGACCTCATCAGCGGACGCGAAACGCTTGAGGATATTAACATGATTGTGTTCTGTGGAGGTTTCTCCAACAGCGATGTTCTGGGTTCTGCGAAGGGCTGGGCAGGCGCATTCCTCTTCAATCCTAAGGCGAAAGAGGCCCTCGACAAGTTCTATGCGCGCAAGGATACACTCTCGCTTGGTATCTGTAACGGTTGCCAGTTGATGGTGGAACTCAACCTCATCAACCCCGAACACGAGCATCGCACACGCATGCTCCACAACGATTCGCACAAGTTTGAAAGTGCGTTCCTCGGTCTGGAAATACCGCAGAACAACAGCGTGATGTTCTCTTCGCTGAGCGGCGACAAGCTCGGCATCTGGGTGGCACACGGTGAAGGCAAGTTCTCGCTGCCCGAATCTGAGGACAAGTACAATGTCGTTGCACGCTACAACTATGCTGCATATCCCGGTAATCCCAACGGTTCCGACTACAATGTGGCTGGTATCTGTTCGGCAGACGGACGCCATCTGGCAATGATGCCGCACTTGGAGCGTGCCATCTTCCCGTGGCAGAACGCATGGTATCCTGCCGATCGTCGTCAGGACGACGTCACTCCGTGGATTGAAGCGTTCGTGAATGCACGCAAGTGGATTGAAAACAACAAGTAATTGACGAGTCCCATACCCTGCAATGCTCCTGAAATACGGGGTGGGGCAGGGTGTGGGGCTGCTTTTTTATATTATGTATATCGATTTGTTTCGTACCTTCTTCAAGATAGGTCTGTTCACCCTTGGTGGCGGATATGCCATGCTTCCCATTATTGAGAGGGAAGTAGTGGAGAGGAACAAATGGATAGAACGGAGCGAATTTCTCGACCTCATAGCCGTGTCGCAGAGTTGTCCAGGTGCGCTGGCAGTGAACATCAGCGTGTTTGTGGGTTATCGTGTGCGCAAGCTGAGGGGTGCGTTGTGTACCGTTCTCGGTGCCGTGCTGCCTTCGTTTGCCATCATTCTGCTCATAGCGATGTTCTTCCATCAGTTTCAGGACAATGCCGTTGTCGGCTCAATGTTCCGCGGCATACGCCCGGCGGTGGTTGCCTTGATAGCAGCTCCCACGTTCTCGCTTGCCAAGAGTGCCCGAATTTCGCTTGTGAACTGTTGGATTCCCATCGTGAGTGCGCTTCTGATATGGATTATGGGGGTCAATCCGGTTTATATTCTGTTGATGGCCGGCATCGGAGGCTATCTCTATGGACTTCTTGTGAAGCCTACCGAATGAGCGGAATGTGCTGTATTTTCAAAAGCGATGAACAATGATTGCGGTAAGCAATGTGAGTGCTTCGCTTAAAAATCCGTCTTACCTCATTAGTAACTCGTAATTCTTAATATGATATTTCTAAGTTTGTTTCTCACCTTTCTGCAAATCGGACTGTTCGGTTTCGGCGGCGGTTACGGAATGCTTTCGCTCATACAGAGCGAGACAGTGGTGCGCCATGCGTGGCTCACATCTGCCGAATTCACCAATATCGTTGCCATAAGCCAGATGACTCCCGGTCCGATAGGCATCAATTCGGCCACTTATTGCGGTTATACGGCGGTGAGAAACGCCGGCTACGGTGAGCTTCTGGGTGTGCTTGGCAGTGCCACTGCCACGCTGGCTCTGGTGCTTCCGTCGTTCATTATTATGGTGCTTGTGTGCCGTATGTTTATGAAATACATACATTCGCAGACGGTGCAGAGTGTGCTTTCGGGTTTGCGTCCTGCCGTGGTGGGACTCATCGGTGCCGCCGCGCTGCTGCTTATGAATGCCGAGAACTTCTCGTCGCCGTTGCAGAACCCGTGGCAGTTCGGTGTGAGCATTGCCCTTTTCGTCGCGACATACGTCGGCACTCAGACATTGAAAATCAATCCTATACGCATGATAGCATGGGCAGCGTTCGCCGGACTCATGCTGCTTTATTAGCACTGAAGTCCGGACACCGGGCAAAGAAGGCACAAATCGTAACAGGACAAAAGCCTTGGCAGAGCGGACATTGCTGTCTTCTGCCAAGGCTTTTGCTTTTTATTGTTGTATATGGAGTTGGGGATGGTTGAAGATTTTAACCCAAATCGGTCATTAGACCGAAACAAGTGTATTGTAAAAACATTTGTCTTTAACTTCTTTAACTCCTCTAACTTCTTTAACTCCTCAAATTAATATTCCTCCACATTGGCCAGATGCCATGCGCTTAGGAATGCCGCGCGTGTGATGTCGGTGAGCTTCGGGTAGTTTATCAGGTCTGCCTCGTCGGTGGGTTGGTTGTAGTCGGGGTGTCCGTCAGTGTGATACCAGATGATGGGTACATCCTTAACGGCGAACGACCCGTTGTCGCTTCCCCCCACGGGCTTGTCCCACGGGCGGTAGCTGGGGTTGAGGCGGAGTCCGTAGCGTGCTATGTCGTCCTTGAGCCAGGCACCGAATGCGGGGTGCGACTCCGTGTAGAAGTACACCATGTAGGTGGGGTCTTCGGGTTTGTTGTCGCGTCCCACCATGTCGAAGTTTATGTAACCCTTGATTCTCTTTATGTCGTTGAAGTTGGCAGTGAAGTGCAGCGACCCCAGAAGTCCCTGCTCCTCGCCGTCCCAGAGTGCGAAGATGATGTTGCGTTTCGGCTTCGCCCCGCTCTGTGCGAAGGCTTTCATTATCTGCAATACGGCGCTCACGCCCGATGCGTTGTCGTCGGCTCCGTTGTAGATGTTGTCGCCTGCCACATCGGGGTACATGCCCTCGTGGTCGAGGTGTGCGCCCACCACTACATATTCGTCGCTCCGTTCGCCCGGAATCATGCCCAAGACATTGCTGAGAGCCATGCTCTGATACACGCCTTTCTTGATTTTGGCGATGGAGTCGGGGTTCACGAAGAAGCGCACGCCACGCTTCAGTTTCTGCTCGGCGCAGGCTTCAAAGGGCTGCTCGTAGCCGCTGTCGAGCCACGGCTTTACACCCGCTTGGCGCATCTGCGAGATGATGTACTGTTTGGCAATGCGCGACCCGCGCTCTCCGGCACGGCGTCCTTCGAGCAGGTCGTCGGCGAGAAAATAGACATGGGCACGCGCCGCATCCTCGCTGATGGATGCCAGTGCCGTCTGCATCAGTGCCGTTTCCTGCTTCGCCTGCTTTGCCGTCGGACGCTTCTGCGCCGCTTCTGCCGTCGTGGCGAAAACTGTCATGCAGGCTGCCGCCAGCATGATGGTGTTGAAATTCTTCATAGATTTGATATGGTTTTTTTGTTAATGTTCAACGGTATCGTTACTGCAAAATTAAGAAAAAAAGTTGGTTTTACGCCATGCTTCATGTAAATGATTTTCAAGCGATAAATGGCCGGTTTTCAAACAAGGCTTCTTTGCAATGTAAAGAAGCCTTGTTTGCATTGAAAAGAAGCCTTCTTTTGAGGACAAAGAAGCCTTGTTTGAAAATCGAAGAAATTTCACTTGTTTCGGTCTATGACCGATTTGGGTTTTATATTATATTGCTGTCCGGTAAAAACTTCCGGCTACGGGTTCCGCGAAGCGGGACCTCTATGCGAAACCCACAGCTGCGCCGCAAGGCGGCTTGCAGTGGGTTTCGTATAGAGGTGTACCTTCGGCACACCCCGTGCGCATTAAATCGATAATGATATATTTCGAGTAAGCCTGTGGACTTTAAATTCTATGCAATTTGCTTGATAAAAGAATCTTACAATATTCTCTAAGTTTTTTACCGGGCAGCAATATTTATATTACCATGAATTACCAATGGTCCATGGATCCCTTGGTGTACTTCGGGTGTACTTCCAAAACGAAGTACACCCGACAAGCAACTCCATAACATGCTCATATACAGCGTAAAACAATATTACAAGCTGCAAAAGGTGTACTTATGTACTTTTTTAAAAGAAAACAAAACGTAGATATCTAATGACCGATTTTGGGTAAATGGCATGCTTATGCTGTGGTTTTTGCATCAGGATGCAGTGCGAAGAGTTTTTCTTGGAAGGCGGTTATTAGTAGCCATTGTCCTTGTAGAGGTATATGGTTTCATTCTTCAGATTACTGATTTTGACTCAGCACATTCATCTTTTTTAGAGTCCGTATTTGTCTTGTCCTTAATCAATAAAATCGAAAGGGACTGATTGGAGCGGCGTCACAAGACGGAATGGCGTGAAAAACAGTTGCATACATTTTGCCAATCGGCGCGAAAGTTGTAATTTTGCAGTCGGAAAACAAACACGTTTTAAGTAATATAACAATATGGCAAAGAAAGCTTTACTGATGATTCTCGATGGATGGGGAATCGGCCAACACGGCAATGGAGACGTAATCTACAAGACACCAACTCCTTATCTCGATTATCTCACAGCGGTGAGCGCACACTCACAGCTTCTCGCTTCGGGCGAAGATGTAGGTCTGCCCGACGGACAGATGGGTAACTCGGAGGTGGGTCACCTCAATATCGGTGCAGGACGCATCGTGTATCAGGACCTCGTGAAAATCAACCGCGCCTGCGCTGACGGTTCTATCCTCCAGAACAAGGAGATTGTCAAGGCTTACAGCTACGCCAAGGAGACCGGCAAGAAGCTTCACCTCATGGGCTTGACAAGTACCGGCGGCGTGCACTCTTCGCTCGACCACCTCTTCAAGTTCATTGAGATTGGCAAGGAGTACGGTCTTGACAAAGTGTTTGTACATTGCTTCATGGACGGCCGCGACACCGACCCGAAGTCGGGTAAGGGCTTCATCGAGCAGGTGCAGAAGTGCTGCTCCGACAACGGCGCACACATAGCAAGCATCGTGGGACGCTTCTACGCCATGGACCGCGACAAGCGTTGGAACCGCGTCAAGGAGGCTTACGACCTGCTCGTGGAGGGCAAGGGCAAGCAGAGCGACGATATGGTGAAGGCAATGCAGGAGAGTTACGACGACGGAGTGACCGACGAGTTCGTGCTTCCTATCAACAACTCCACCGTGAACGGAACAATAGAGGAGGGCGATGTGGTGATATTCATCAACTACCGCAACGACCGCGCCAAGGAACTCACCGAAGTCCTCACACAGAAGGAGCACGCCGAGGACGGCATGCACACCATCAAGGATCTGCAATACTTCTGTATGACTCCTTACGACGCATCGTTCACAGGCGTGAACATCATCTTCCCGAAAGAGAATGTGCAGGACACTCTCGGCGAATATCTCTCAAAGAACGGCAAGCGTCAGCTCCACACTGCCGAGACAGAGAAGTATGCTCATGTGACATTCTTCTTCAACGGCGGACGCGAAACACCGTACGAGGGCGAGGACCGCATCCTTGTTCCGTCGCCGAAGGTGGCCACTTACGACCTCAAGCCTGAGATGAGCGCATACGAGGTGAAGGACAAACTCGTGGGAGCCATAAATACACAGGAGTACGACTTCATCGTGGTGAACTTCGCAAACGGCGATATGGTGGGTCACACCGGCATCTACAACGCCATCGCCAAGGCTGTACACGCCATCGACAACTGTGTGAAAGATGTCGTGGAGACAGCCAAAGCCAACGACTATGAGACCATCATCATCGCTGACCACGGCAATGCTGACAACGCAATCAACGAGGACGGCACTCCCAACACCGCACACTCGCTGAACCCTGTTCCCTTCATCTATGTCACCGACAACAATTCGGCAACAGTGAAGGACGGACGCCTTGCCGACGTGGCACCTTCAATCCTCCACATCATGGGATTGGAACAGCCTGCCGACATGACTGGCGAAAACCTCATTTCCGACAACAAGTAATCTGATAAATGCATGTCTGTGACATGCTTTCGGCAGGCAGACTGATGGGTAATGATGGGATTCTTTCTCCCGACTCATGCCTGTTGCCGGCATGACTAACATATAACAACAGAGGCAAGTGTCCGAATATGGATGCTTGCCTCTGTTGTTTTTTCCTCCTTATGTCAATCCTTTGGGAGATTTTGACGGATTGCCAATGAACTTTTCGCGGCTCGCCCGGCCTCTTTTTCCTTATGCTTTCTGCTTCTTCAGAGTGAACTCGAAGCGCAGTCCGCCTTCGATATTGTTGTGTACGCTGATTTTTCCGCCGTGCAGTATTACGGCGTTCTTGACGATGGCAAGTCCCAATCCCGTGCCACCCATCTTGCGGCTGCGCCCTTTGTCCACACGGTAGAAGCGTTCGAAGAGCCGTGGCAGGTGCTCGGAGGGTACTCCCGTACCGTTGTCGCTGAACGTGAAATGCCATGAGTCGGCATCGCTTTCGGCTGTGAGGGTGATGGTGGTGCATTCGCCGGCGTATGCAATTGCGTTGTCGGTGAGGTTGCGGAAGATGCTATATACAAGGCTATGGTTGCCTTTTATGTTTATTCCGTCGGGCAGCGACGAATGGAATGTCATGTTCTTCGCCTTCATCTGCAGGGCGGTCTCCTTCATTATGTTGCTCACAATGGCGTTGATGTCTATCGGTTCGAACGCTACCATTTCCGGTGCGTCGTCCATACGGTTGAGCGTTGATATGTCCTGCAGGAGCGAGGTGAGACGCTGGCTCTGTGCATAGCAGCGTTGCAGGAACTGCGCTTTGGTGGCGTTGTCGGTGTGAGGGTTTTCAAGTATCGTTTCGAGATAGCCCTGTATGCTTGCCACGGGAGTCTTCAGTTCGTGTGCGATGTTCTGTGTCAGCTGCCGTTTCAGTATGTCCTGTTCGCGGCGTGTGTTCTGCAGTCGTTTGTAGATCTTGATGATGCGCTCGGCGATTTCGCCCAGTTCGTCGTCGGGGAATCTTATGAGTTCTTCCGTTTCAAGCGATTCGTTGTGGTCGGCGCGGCTTGCGAATGTGCGCAGACGGTTGATGTTCTCGTCCAGGCGCCTTGTGAATCGGTAGAGGATGATGGTGAGCAGTATGATTGATGTGAGTGCGAACCAGATGTAATGCTGGTCGGCACGGAGCGATTTCGACAGCGTGTTGTTGTATGGCAATGCGCTGCGTATGATGAGGGAGTCGCGGCTGAAGTAGGTGGCGGAGTAGAAAAACTCGCTGTTAAGTGTCGCGCTGTTGCGGTCGACGACGGAGCCTGTGCCGTGGGTTAGGGCGTGGGCTATCTCCGGGCGGCTTGCGTGGTTGTTCATTCCGGAATATTCCTTGAGCCGGTTGTCGTACACTACCTTGCCGTCGGGTGTGATTATGGTCACGCGGAGGTTGGGCATATCGTGCTTGGCGACGTATGCGTTGAGCCACGCTTCGTCCACGGTGCCGTCCTCGCGGAGGCTTTCCTCAAGGTGGGCGTTGTAGTCCTGGAGTTTCATGTTGAGCGTGTCAATCTTGTATTGCTTCTCGCGTGCCTGCTGGAAGACGATGAATGCCACGGCAAACAGCAGGAATACGGCGAGCACACTGAAGTAGAGCTTGTTGCCAACGCTCATTCGTAGAGAGTTCATTTATTTTTTCATTGTGTCAATAGAAGGCAGGTTATGGCTTGTCACCGTTGTGGTGACGGGTGTCTGACGGTGGCTTATGCGTCGAAGTAGTAGCCGAATCCGAGGCGTGTTACGATGCACTTTGCGAAGCGTCCGATTTTCTTTCTGAGTCGGGTGATGTTCACATCCACGGTGCGGTCGAGCACGAGTACATCCTTGGGCCATACCCGTTCGATGAGTTCCTGGCGCGAGAACACACGCCCTTTCTCCTCCAACAGGAGGCGCAGCAGTTCGAACTCGGTCTTTGTGAACGGCACTTCCTCGCCGTCGATGCTCACTGTTTTCTTGTCGAGGTTCACTGTTATGCCCTGATAGCAGAGTGTCTGCGGCTCCTCGTCGTCCTCTTCCGTCTGTGTGCGGCGCAGTACGGCGCGTATTCTCACGAGCACTTCACGGATGGAGAAGGGCTTGGATATGTAGTCGTCGGCACCGAGGTTGAAGCCTGTTATGGTGTCGTTCTCCGTGTCGCGGGCCGTGAGGAAGATGATGGGGACGGTGCCTGTCGCGGCGTTCTCCTTCAGACGGCGTGCCATTGCGAATCCCGACATGCCTCCCATCATTACGTCAAGCAGCAGAAGGTCGTAGCTTGCGATGTCCATTGTCAGGGCTTCTTCTGCCGATGTGGCGGTATCTACGGTGTAACCCTCGGTTTCGAGGTTGAATTTCAGGATTTCAAGCAGGTCCTGCTCGTCGTCCACCACAAGAATTCTGTAATTCTGTTTCATTGCCTTGTCGTTGTTTTATCAAGTGCAAAATTACTTGTTCTTTTCTTCATAGGTGTTGCTTTCGCATTACAATTCGGTTACAACACTCTGTCGGCAAAACTACTCTTTTTCTGCTTATCAGCCAAATAAATGCATCGGAATCGTCGCATTTTTCTTTGACATGGCTGTGTCATGCCGCAAAGGTCCGTGTCTTGTGGTGCCCGGTCTCCTTTGTCCTGCCGTGTAATCACTTGTGGCTGGTTGTAGCTGTTTATCGCTTGTTTTCAGTATGTTAGCTGTGTTTTTACGGAATGGGTGCATCCTTGAAAACGTAGTGAATTTGCCTTCGCAAATCGCGGTGTGCGGGGTGCCTGCGGCCGGGCCGCTTTTGCTCTAATGTTTTGTGCTTTGCCGCTTCATTATGCCGTTGTCGTTGTCTTGCAGACTGATTCGTCTTTCCGCCGTTTTATGCCTGTTCCCACGGCTCAACCGCCATGAAACGTTGAGCGTTATGCAGTTGGCGTTGGCTTTGGAATAGTCTGCTGTGCGCTTGTAGAGATTGCGGTTAAGCAGCTCGTTTTCGTATGTTTTGTAGTTGTTGTCAAACGGATTGGTCCATGTCAGCGACACTTGCCAGTCCTTGTAGCTGTAGGATGCCTGCAGGGCGGAGTAGGCTCCGTTGAAACCCTTGGTTTCTCCTTCCAGAAAGCGGCTGCCGTTGTCGAAATATCCGCGCAGCGTGAAGTTGCCGAGATAGGCTGTAATGCTTCCCGTGCAGAACCACGAGGTGTAGCAGTGTGTATAGTCGTTGCCGAAATTGAAGCATCTGAACAGGCCTCCGTTGGCGGCTATCTGAAGCTTTTCGGGCAGAATCCAACAACCGGCGTATGCCATTACGTTCAATACGTCAATCTCTTTCTGGTTTGTCTGGGTGTAGATGAAGCGGTTGTCGTCGGTGCGTTCGTAGTGTGCCATGTTGGGTTTGAGGCACTGTTTGTAGTAGCCTTGGACGAAAGTCTGCCAGCGGTTGGTGTTGTACGACCACTGCAACTGGTGCTCCCTGTCGCGCGACGGTTTCAGGTCGGGGTTTCCCACCATCCATTCCATGCTGTTTATGCGGATTGTTGCAGCGCTGGTCATGGCGATGAGGGAGGTGCGGTCGCACATCTGAAAGCTGTAGCCCAGTTGCATGCCGTTGTTGAAACCGTATGTGAGCGACACCTTCGGGCGTAGAGTCCAGAAGTCGTAGCTGTGCCCGTTCTGCGTGTAGTGTATGTAGCTTGCGCCGGTTCCCAGTGCGTATCGCAGTTGCCGGAGCGAGCCTTTTATTTCGCCGAAGGCATAGAGGGCGTTGTTGTTCATGGCGGTGAGTGCCGAGGCGTCGCCGTGATAGTCGTTCTTGGTGTGCTTGTAGCTGTAGTTCAAGCCTGCGGAGATGGTGAAAGGCTTCAGCCGGTTCTCGTAGATTACCTCGGAAAGAAGGGATGCCGACTTGCCGTCCACATCATATCTATAGGGCGTTCCCTCGTCGTAGAAGCTGCCCGTGTGGGTGGAAATGTATGTGCCTACGGCGTTGGCGGTGACCGACTGCCTTGGGGTGAACTGGCGGAAGAAGTAGAGGTCGAGCACAGGCGAACTGCCTTTGCTGTCGTCTCTTGTCGTGGCGTTGTAGCGGTGTGAACCGTCGGCGACTTCCTTGATGCTGTAATTGCCGGGCGTCTTGCTGAACGATTCGCTCAAGGACACCTGCAGAACGGTGGCGGTGGAGTCTGCCCAGTTGTAGGAAATCTTTGCGTTGTGGGCGAAAGCCTGTTGCAGCGACTCCACATCGTTGCGCTCAATGGTGTGTATGCTTCCGTCGTTCAGGGTGTAGTCGGCAGTCTGCATGTTTCTTGAGCCGCTCGTCCTGCTGCCGTTCAAGCCGTAGGACAGCGACCATTCGCTTCGTCCTTTGTTCCATTTTCCATAGGCCATGCCGTCGGCTTGCAGCGTGGTGAGTGCCGAAGTGAGGTCGGTGCCGACGGTGTAGCCGCTGTCGGTCCTGCGTGTGAGGATGTTGATGACATAGGCGATACCGTCGCCGTAGCGCACGCCGGGATTGTCGATGAAGTCGATTCTCGTTATGCTCTTCGGGTCGAGCGATACCATTTCCTGCTTGTCGGCGATGATTCCGTTGATTCTTAGTTGTACGGTTCCCTTGTTGTCGATTGCTGAAACGGAGTGAGTGGCGTTGTCGATGCGGAGCTTCGGCAGTGCCAGTTTTTCAAGAATACCGTATCCGTTGCTTGAATTCTTCTTCTGCGTTTCGGTGGGATAGATTGTCATGCCGTCGGGTTTGTTCACCACTTTGGCAGCCTTTACGGTGACTTCATCAAGCACGACGGTTCTGTCCACATCCTGGGCGTAGGCGGGGAATGTGGAGAAGAGGATGAGAGAAAGAGCGATTGAATGTTTCATTATGCACCTTTTTTGATTGTGGTGCAAAGATAAACGGATGGCATGGAAATGCCGTCTGTACTGTCTGACATTTCCCTGACAATTGTCTGACAGTCGGCTTATTGCCTGGTTGTCAGTGTGTAGCTTCTGCCTCTGTCCGATTCTATTTTCAGATTGCTGTTTGCTTCGATGATGGGTTTTATCCGTCGGATAAGGGTATAGAGCGTGTCGCTGGCATCGGGCTTCTTCGGCCAAAGCCTGTCACAGATGTCGTGTTTTGATAAAGAGTGTGTCTCCGAGGTCATAAACATTTCGAGTAAAGCGTGCTGCATGGGGGTGAGGTGTATCTGTCTGCCGGAGATGGTGGCGAACCGCTCGCCGTTGAACACTATGCCTCCGTAGGCAAGACCTTGTGCAAGCAGTTCAGGCCGGTTCCTTTTCATGTACCAGAATGTGCCAAGCAGCCATAATATTCCCACGAAAAGCAGCGAACCGGAAGCCTTCTGGTCGGACAGACGGAATACCGTCATAAACCCACAGTTGGCTTCTGCCACAAGTTCCGTTTCAAGTCTGTTCTCCCGTCGTACTGTCCGTATGGATATGCCGGCAGTGTCTTTCAGTTCGGCAATGGTGAGATGGCTTCTGTAGCATTGTATGGTGTCGGCGGTGACGACATCGCTTGGCATGTTTTTCAGAGTCAGTTCCAGGGCGTTGCTGGCGTCCTTTGCTATCAGTTTTTCGGCATTGCGGTAACTGTTTATGCCTGAACAAACGGCACAAAGCATGATGAAGCAGAAGATTATGAGCGGGAGTTTCTTCATAAGTATTGCTGGTTTGTGTTATGCTTTACTATCGGTTTTCGGCTGTACGGTGCTTGTCTTCCATCGGCCTGATGCTGCAAAGTTATAGAATAAAAGTGTGCCGTGCAAGGAAATATGTGCGCCTTGAATGGCTTTTCCACGTTTTTAACAACAAAAAAAGCGATGTGCCGTAGTGGAAATCATCCATTTCGGCACACCGCTTTTATTTATACGGTGTCATGAAGACAGCTCTTCTGTTTAGAAAACGAATGTGCGGAGAGCCCAGTAGCACACTATTCCGGCGAGGTAACCGATGAAGGCTATCCATGTGATGCGCTTCATGTACCAGCCGAAGGTGATTTTTTCGAGTCCCATAACCACTACACCTGCCGCGCTACCAATGATGAGCATGGAGCCGCCCACGCCTGCACAGTAGGCGAGAAGCTGCCAGAATATGCCATCGACAGCCATGTCTCCGGTCGGCGCAACGGGGTACATGCCCATGCATCCTGCCACGAGCGGCACGTTATCGACAATGCTCGACAGCACACCGATGATACCTGTCACCATGTAGTGGTTGCCGTTGAACACATCGTTGAGTCCGCCTCCGAGAGCGGTGAGAACTCCTACTTCTGCCAGACATGACACAGCCATGAGAATTCCAAGGAAGAAGAGGATGGTGCTCATATCTACACGCGAGAGTATTTTGGTTACGCGCTTCTGCGTTCCTTCATTGTCGTGGCCGCGGTGCAAGTGGCGGTAGAACACTTCTGTTGTTGTCCACAGCAGGCCAAGCACGAGCAAAATGCCTACGAACGGGGGCAGACCGGTGATGCCTTTGAATACGGGTACGAACATAAGTCCGCCTACTCCGATTACGAACACCGCCTTACGCTGGTTGGCAGTGAAGTCGCCCAGCTCTGTATTCTGTGTGCCTGTGGCTTCAGGTATATCGAGTTCGCCCTTGAGCATGTACTGCATTATGAATGCAGGAATTATCATCGACACGAGTGATGGGATGATAAGCTCACTTATTACGCCCACTGCTGTGATGAGACCCTTGTTCCAAAGCATGATGGTGGTGACATCGCCGATGGGAGAGAAGGCTCCGCCAGAGTTGGCAGCGATTATCACGAGCGATGCGTATATCATGCGGTCGGCGTGCGAAGCGACGAGTTTTCGCAGAATCATAATCATCACAATGCTTGTGGTGAGGTTGTCGAGGATGGCTGAGAGGATGAATGTCATGAAGGCAATGCGCCACAGAAGTGCGCGTTTCGACTTCGTTTTCATCACGGAGCGTACCCAGTTGAAGCCTCCGTTCTGATCCACTATCTCTACGATTGTCATTGCTCCCATGAGGAAGAACAATGTTGTGGCGGTGTCGCCGAGGTGTTCCTGCATAATGAGTGTCACCTTTTCGTGAATGCTGCTGCCGTCGCCTATGGCGAAGTCGGGATGCATGAGCTGCAGGAACTGTGTGGGGTCAATCATGTAAAGAGTCCAGCATGCCACAAACATAAGTAAAGCTATGGCCGCTTTGTTCACTTTTGTCAAGCTTTCTGTGGCTATCAGTGCGTAGCCGATGACGAAGGCAATGACAATGATAAGAGTTAAAGTTGTCATGTTTTCTTTTAAGTTTTGTTTGATTATTTGATTTTTATTGTCTTTCTTAACAATTTCTCTTTGCTTACATTTTGCTATGTCTGCATGGCATTTTTGCTTATTTTTGTGGCTTTTGTTGTGTGGTATAAGCCGCTTTGCAGTGCCTTTTGCTTACATTTGCAGTGTTTTGCGAAATAAGAACATGCAAAAGTAGGCAAAATATATATATAAAAGAAATGTAGTTACTTAATAGATGTGAAAATTGTAGAAGCCTTTGTATTTGTGTCGTAAATGGGGGTTGAAAAGCGTGTGTGCCAAGTGTGCGGAGCCGGTGGAGGTGAGCCGGTGGAAGCAGGAAAGGGAGTTGATGGCAGCGTAATGCTTTCCATCAACTCCCTTCCGGTATGTTTCCGTAATGTTTCTTGTCGTTGTCGGCCGCTGACGGGGTGTTGCCGGCGGTGTGGTGTCAATCGTCGGCGTTCTCTTCGAGCGTGTATTTGCTTGACCCGTCGAAGCAGTGTGTGCACACTTGGCACTTTGGAAGCCCGATGGCTTCGATGAGTTGCTCGATGGTGTTGAACTTCAGCGATGTGAGACCGAGCTCACGTCGTATCTCGTCCACCATGCGTTTGTATTGCGGTGAGTCGGTGGTGGCGTATTTGTCGAGGTCCTTGTTGGCGTCGCCTTCAAACTTTTCGATGATGCGTCGTGTGATGAGTTCCATGTCGCTCTTTGCCGATGTGAAGTTGATGAATGGGCATCCATATACCAACGGCGGGCATGCTATGCGCATGTGGAACTCTTTCAGTCCGGCATCGAAGAGTCCTTTCACGTTGTCGCGGAGCTGTGTTCCGCGCACGATGGAGTCGTCGCAGAAGAGGATGCGCTTGCCTTTGAGCATTGCCTTGTTGGGGATGAGCTTCATTTTTGCCACGAGGGAGCGCATCTGTTGGTTGGCAGGGGTGAACGAGCGTGGCCATGTGGGTGTGTATTTGGCTATGCAGCGCTGGTAGGGTACGCCTTTTCCGGCAGCGTATCCCATTGCCATGCCTGTGCCTGAGTCGGGTATTCCTGAGCAGCAGTCCACTTCCACATCGTCGGTTTTGGCGAGGTTGAAGCCGTTGGTGAAGCGTGCTTCCTCCACGTTTTTGCCTTCGTATGACGATGTGGGGAAGCCGTAATACACCCAAAGGAACGAGCACACCTGCATTTTGCGGTTTGCCGGGCGCAGTTGCTTCATGCTGTCGGCGGTGAGCGAGACTATCTCTCCCGGCCCTACATTGTAGCATTCCTCGAAATCGAGGTTGGGGAACGATGTCGATTCGCTTGATGCTGCGTAGGCACCGTCCTTCTTTCCTATTATGATAGGTGTGCGTCCCCATGAGTCGCGTGCGCATATCAGTTCGTTTTCGGTGAGTATGAGCATCGAGCATGAGCCTTTGATGTGGTGGAATACGTTCTCGATGCCTTCCTTGAACGAGTTTGCCTGTATGATGAGGAGTGCTATGAGTTCAGTCTGATTGGTGGAACTTTGCGACAATTCGGCAAAGTGCATGTTCTTGGATAGAAGTTCTTTGGTAAGTTCTTCCATATTGGCTATCTTGGCGACGGTGCAGATGGCGAAGCGTCCCAAGTGTGAATTGATGATGAGCGGTTGTGCGTCGGTGTCGCTGATGACTCCTATTCCGGATGTCGCTCCCTTGAATCTGTCGAGTGTCGGTTCGAATTTTGTGCGGAAATACGAACTTTCGAGGTTGTGTATCGACCGTACGAATCCGCTTTCTTTACTGTACGTTGCCATGCCTCCGCGGCGTGTTCCTAAGTGCGAGTTGTAGTCTGTGCCGTAGAAAAGGTCTGCCACACAACTCTTTTTGGAAATAGTTCCGAAAATGCCTCCCATAAGAATCTGATGTCTTTATTAAAGATTTATGGGTGCAAAGTTACAGATATTTGGCGAGAAAAAAGTGTATTTTTGCCACTCATGCAATATTTTTTTGCAAATATGGGTGTGTGTCTTGATTTATGACTGTCGTCAAAGCAGAATCTTGGTGTTCAAGCTGCAGTCGGAGCAAGAGGTAGGAGGTCGAGCGTCACGCTCGACAACACCACCCAGACAATTCATAATTAAGAATTCATAATTCATAATTGGCTGACTTGCGCTGTGTTGTCGAGCGGGACGCTCGACCTCCTATGGTTTGCACGATAATATAATGCAATATTCGGCGTGGATTGGGCGAGTTGAAAAGAAGCCTTGTTTGCAAAGCAGTAAAGTTGTATGTGAAAACGGGTATTTGCGTACAGCCACTGCCGTTATGCTTTCCTTGTTTGGTGCAGTAGGGTGAAATGTCTGGTTTTCTGCTGGTTATAAACGTTTGGAGGAGAAAGGAAATGAGTGGGAAGCAGGGAGAGAATATGAAAAAAGAGAAGTTAAACAGGTGCGTTTAACTTCTCTTTATCGTTAATTTCGGTTTACTTTATTGCGATTGTAGCTGTTTGTACAGTCTCGTCGTCGAGCACGGCTTTGGCGACATAGATGCCGCTTTGCAGTGCTGATGCATCGATAACATTGGTGTCGAAGTTCATGGCGAGCTGTCGTCCGTCCATTGTGAAGAGGGCGATGTAAGCCACATGGCGGTCGGTATTGATTGCGATGCGGCGGTCGCGCGACACGCTGAATGCCGATTTGCCGTTACCTTTGAGCACGCTGATGCCTGTAACATCGCTGAGATCGAGATATACCGGCACCTTGACAGAGGGTGCGAGCGGGTCGTTGCTGCTGAGTTTGATGACTCCGTCATACACGTTTCCGCCCAGGTTCTCTGCGTTTATGGTGGCCTTTATCTTCGTTTCGCCTCCGGCAGGAATTGTCTCGTTCTTCTTGTCTATTGAGAGCCAGTTTACAGCCGAAGTGCGGTCGCCTGTCACATTGGCGCGGATGAGCACGTTACCGTCGTATCCGAGGTCGGAAAGGGCATACCAGTACTTGTTGTCTTCTACGCTGATGAGGTCGCCGAAACCGGTGACTGAAGGTCCGCGGTCGACTCCCACGAGGTGTTCTACGGCACTGTAATTTTCAAATGCGCATCCTATGAAAAGGTCTTCCTTGCCTATTGTGACAGGTTTTTCGAGCACGATGTGGTTCCAAGAGTTCTCCACAGGGGTAAATTCCTGCATTGTCACGGCGTCGCCGTTCATGAACTGCACGCCGACTCCCTTCCATATTGCCACATACGAAGTGGTGGCTTTGTTAGCGATATATACGTCTATCGACGAAATCTTCATTCCGGCGATGCTCTTCATGGCAGCCCTCGGGTAGAAGTGTGCGTAGTTCACATAGCGGTTGCTGGCTCCTGTGATGGCAGAGTAGTTGCCGGCGTAGGTCAGAACGAGCGGGTCGGTGTCGTCGGCAGCGGGTTCTGCTGCTGCGGCGGGGGCTTTTGCGGGAGCGTAGTTCACCATGGGAGCCTCGCACTGCATTGCCTTCGGCGAGCGGTAGATGGGTGTCACGTCGGGAGAGAGGGGCAGCTGGTAGTCCACAGCGCAGTCGAGTGTGAGTTCGGCGTCGCCTTCGTTCTTCACGGTGAGCGTGTGTTCGCTTCCCTGCATGTCGTCCTTTGTGAGGTCGAGTTCCTCCTTGTCTATTTCAAGTGCGGCAGAGTTGTCTGGACGCACAATGTTGAGCGTGTAGTCCTCGGTCTCGCCGAAGGTGTAGGTCTGGCATGGCGACACATCCTCGTTGCTGAGAATGATGCGCATTGTCTTCTCGCCGGCAGTGGCACGGGCGTTGTCCGGTATCTTGATGTCGATGGTGCTGCCGGGAACATAGCCGATGAATTCGCCTGCATCGTCGAATACTCCGTTGCCGTTCCAGTCCACCCACACTTTCATGAAGTCTCCGTTGTTGGCGCGTCCTTCCACATTCAGCTTGAGAGTCTCGCCCGGTTTGATGTCGGTTTTCTGCTCGCGGAAGTCGGAATACTGGCTCCATGAGCTTTCTTGGCTGATGTTGCCTATTTCCACCTTTGTTATGTATTTGTACTGTGCGGTGTATGTACTGTGTGAGTCGCAGCTTCCTTCGTTGTTGCTTGTAGTGAAGCTTATGGCGCGGTCGGCATAGTGTTCGTCGCCGGGTGTGGCGTTTTCGATGGTGAAGTTGTGTATGCCTTCGCCGGAACAGTCGATGCGTTTGCGGAAGGTGTATTTGTATGGCTCGCCCACGAAGATTGTCTCCGGGATGCGTTCCTCTGCAAGCAGGTTGTTGCCCTCATAGAGTTGGAGTGTGGCATCTGTTATGTCGTTGGGGCAGATGTTCTTTATTTCCACCTGTACCTTGGCGAACTTGCCTCGTTCCGTGGCTTCGGGGCTGAGCACTCTTGTGAACTTCAGGCCTTTTTTGGTGATGTATTCTGTCTTGTCGCCGAGCATACAGAAGTTGAACGAGCCTGCATAGTCGATGATTGATGAGTTGTCCTCGCTGTAAAGGCGCAGTATTCCGCCGAATTTCACGTTGGCGTCGGACAGCATATAGAATGCCGTGTTGTATTTTTCACCCGTGTCACAGGCATATACGCTGAGGAATCCGTTCTCCATGCGCATCTTCTCTTTCAGCTTCATGGTGAATCTGTACACCGGAACTTCCTCTTCGCCGAGGTATTTCTCGCCGGCAATGCCTTCCGATTTCTCCGGCATTACATCGAATTCCTCCTTGTATTTCAGTACGCCTGGGCGACCGTTGTTGTTGGTGTAGAACTCCACCGCCATGCGCAGCGGCTTTGTCGGCACATAGTTGTCGAGTGCGAAGCGTCCGAGACACGACACGCTGTCGCAGGTATATGATGTGTTCATGAACAGTCCGTGGACCATAACGCCTTCCACCGGACTTGTCACTCCGTCGAAGGGCATGTATGCACGGGCGCGGGCGTAGTCGCCTCGGTTGGTGAGACAGAGGCTCATGTCGGAGCGGCTGTAACCCTTGTTGCCGCTGACGTATGGGTCGAGGGCTTCGGCATACACTGTGTTTTCGGGACAAGGCATCTTGCCTCTGAACCATGCTTTAAGCGGTCGGGAGGGGGACAGGTTCTGTCCGGGTGCTGAATAGCATGAAACGGGGCTTTCGTTGTCGGCAAATGCGCCGGCAGGCAAGGCCGTGAGAGCCGCCATCAAAAAGGCGTAGATAGTTTTTTTCATAAGCGTTTATAGTTAATGTAATGTATTGTCTGACCTTGGAAACCTCCTTGTGTGTCGTTGGAGCGTATGCCGGAATAAGGCGGGTAAACGCCATTGGGTTTCATCTGTTTATATGTGTGATGGCAAATTTACATGATTTATTCTGTCTGTACAAGTTTTTTGCCTGTTTTTTGGAACTGTGACAAAAAAAGTACCGGCGCAATATGTGGTTGCGCCGGTACTTTTATCATTGTCCAACTTCCGCAGTTATGGAAGTGGTTGTTACGTTCGTTTTACTTTATTGCGATAGTCGCTGTTTGTACGGTATCATCGTCGAGTACTGCCTTTGCCACATAGATGCCGCTTCTCAGTGTTGAGGCATCAACGACATTGGTGTCGAAGTTCATGGCGAGCTGGCGTCCGTCCATTGTGAAGAGAGCGATGTAAGCCACATGACGGTCGGTGTTGATGGTGATGCGGCGGTCGCGTGTCACGTTGAATGCCGACTTGGTGTCGCCCTTGAGTACGTTGATTCCTACGAGATCGCTGAGGTCGAGGTAAACGGGAATCTTTGCTGTCGGTGCGAGCGGGTCGTTGCTGCTGACCTTGATTACGCCGTCATACACGTTTCTGTCGTATATGCTTCCGTTCATGTTTGCAGCATTGATGGTGGCTGTCAGTTTCGATTCGCCGCCTGCGGGTATTGTCTCGTTCTTCTTGTCGATGTTGAGCCAGTTCACAGCCATGTTGCGTGAGCCTGTCGCATTGGCGCGGATGAGCACGTTGCCGGCGTATCCGAGGTCGGCAAGTGAGAACCATCGGTTGCTGTTTTCAGAGCTGATGAGGTCGCCGAAACCGATGACTGTGGGTCCGCGGTCCACTCCCACGAGGTAATTGACGAAGTTGCCGCCTTCGAAAATACATCCGATGAAGTAGTCTTCGTCAGATACGACGAACGGTTCGTTGAGTACTATGTGGTTCCAAGAGTCTGCAACCGGAGTGAATTCCTGCTTGTACAGAACTTTCTCGTGTGTGTACTGTGTTCCGCCTCCGCGCCATATTGCGATGTATGACTTGCTTGCCTTTTCAGCAACGAACACGTCGATTGACGAAATCTTCATGCCGGCGATGTACTTCAATGACTGTTTTGGATAGAAGTGGGCGTAGCTCACGACGCTGGCGGCAGCACCTGTGTTGCCTGAGTAGTTGCCGGCGTAGGTCAGAACGAGCGGGTCGTCTTCCGTTGCAGCAGGTTCGTCGGCTGCAAGTGGGGCTTTTGCGGGAGCGTAGTTCACTGCGGGAGCCTCGCACTTGGTTCTTTCCGGTGCGCGGTTTACGGGGTTGATGTCGGGTGACAAAGGCAGCTGGTAGCCCACGGAGTAGTTGAGTGTGAGGTCGGCGTCGCCTTCGTTCTTCAGTGTGATGACGTGATTGCTGTTGTTTACATCGTCCTTTGTGAGGTCGAGTTCATTGCAGTCGATGGAAAGGGCGGCTGAGTTGTCGGGGCGTACAACGTTGAGTGTGTAGTCCTCAGTCTCGCCGTAGGTGTAGGTCTGGCATGGCGACACGTCCTCGTTGCTGAGGATGATGCGCAGTGTCTTCTCGCCGGCTGTCGTCTGTGCGTTCTCCGGAATCTTGATGTCGATGGATCCGCGTGAAACGTAGCCTATGAACTCACCAGCATCGTCGAACACTCCGTTGCCGTTCCAGTCCACCCACACTTTCAGGTAGTCGCCGTTGCTGGCGCGCTTCTCCACGTTCAGCGTGAGGGTTTCACCCGGTCTGATGTCGGTCTTGTTGTTGCGGTAGTCGGTGTAGAGGCTCCATGAGCTTTCCTGGCTGATGTTGCCGATTTCCACTTTGCTTATGTACTTGTATTTTCCGTTATAGGAACTCTTTGACTCGCAGTTGCCGACATTGTTGATAGTGGTGAAGTCTATGGCGTGGCCAGCCAGAAGTGCGTCGTCCTTTGTTACGTTCTCTATTCTGAAGTTGTGTGTGCCTTCAGCCGAACAGTCGATGCGTGTCTGGAAAGTGTATTTGTATGTCGTTCCGGCGTAGATCGTCTCCGGGATGCGTTCTTCTGCCAGAAGGTTGTCGCCTTCATAGAGCTGGAGTGTGGCGTCGCTGACATCGGTCTTGCCGTAGTTCTTGACTTCCACCTGCACCTTGCCGTATTTGCCGTGTTCCGTGGTTTCCGGGCTGAGCACGCGTGTGAGCTTCAGACCCTTGTCGACAAGCGATTTGGTCTTGTCGCCAAGCATACAGTAGTTGAATGTGCCGGCGTAGTCCTGCTGTGGCTTGCCGTCTTCGGTGAAGAGACGCAGGATGCCGCCCATTTTCACGTTGGCGTCGTGCACCAGATAGAATGCCGTTTCGTACTTCTCGCCCGTGTCACAGGCATAGACGCAAAGGAATCCGTTCTCGATGCGCACATCCTCTTTCAGCTTCATTGTGAAGCGGTAGATTGGAACTACCTCTTCGCCGATGTGTGCCGAACCGGCTGTACCGTTCGATTTCTCCGGCATTACGTCGATTTCCTCCTTGTATTTCAGTTCGCCTGGGCGGCCGTTGTCGTTGGTGTAGAACTCCACACCCATGCGCATCTTCTTTTTCGGGATATAGTTCTCGAGGTCGAAGCGTCCGAGACATGACACGCTGTCGCAGGTGTAGGCTGTGTTCATGAAGATACCGTGCACTACGATGCCGTCCACGGGGTTGGTGACTCCGTCGAAAAGCATGAACGCCTTGGAGCGGATGTAGCGTCCGTCGTTGCTGATGCAGAGGCTCATGTCGGAGCGTCCGAAGCCTTTGTTACCACCGACAGAGGTGTCGATGGCCTCTGAGTGCACTGTGTTGTCGGGGCAAGGCATGCTGCCGTCCACCCACGAACGCTGCGGCCGTGATGAAGCCATGTTTTTCCCAAAGGGCACTGAGAATGAAAGCGGATTGTCGTTGTCGGCAAATGCGCCGACAGGTGTAGCCATCAAGGCTGCCAACAATAGGGCTTGTAAAGATTTTTTCATAAGTGATATAGTTTAATTGTAATGAAATTCAAGTGCTAAAGGCCTTTTCTGAAATGCGGTAAGGTCATGGATGCCTGTCGGAAGTTTCTTGTGTCTTCCGGATTTTTGTCTGCTGACGGCGTGCTTCCCTGCTGCTTTCCAGCTGGGACTATGACGGCTTTCCGCCGGTATGCAAGACCTGAATCCTTAACTTCTGTTTGACCTTTATGCCGACAAATTTACATATTTCATTTCGTACGGACAAAACTTTTGCGCTTTTTTTATGTCTTGTCGGGTAAAAATGTGTCGTTCAGTGGCTTGTAACCGTCAGTTTCCTTCCCTCCGCCAAGGTGTTTCTGCTTCCGGCGGATTCAGTAGATTCAGGCTTTTCATGGGTTGGAAAAGGTGTTGCCGGCGTGTGAATGCCGGTTTGTGGTAAGGTGTTTGTAATCAGGTGGTTATGCCGTTGTGTCGCAACGGCGTTATGGTGCGTTTGCAAACAAGGCTTCTTTTGGATGAAAAGAAGCCTTGTTTGGAGTGTAAAGAAGCCTTGTTTGCGATGCAAAGAAGCCTTGTTTGAAAACGGGGGAAATAAGCGTTGTCGTCGGGGCTTGCAGTGGGTTTCGCATAGAGGAGGTGTGGTCAAAACGGGAGTTAGTCGAAGTTATCGGAAGTTAATCCGCCTATGGCGGATGGAAGGTAACGGACATTACCATTAGTTTTCAATGGGTTCTGCTATTGTCCGTTATCTTCCTTTAACTTCCGGCGAAGCCTAACTTCCGATAACTTCCGTTTTGACTTTACCGCCCGTAGCTGGAAATTTTTACCGGACAGCAATGATATAATATAATAAGGTGTAAAAGGAAGCGCAAATCTCCTTGTCTTCCGCCGTCTTGTAGGCTGACATCACGCCTCATACTTGCGGAATCCTGCTGATATTTTAATGCACAAAACGCCGCGAATGTGCATAATCGGTGCACATTCAGGTGCTTTTTGTGCATTTTGTAAGCCTTTAATTTGGTTGCCTTGGATAAAGTTAGTACTTTTGCAATCTGAAATTTCACAGTAATTATTATTATATGAGTTTGAAAATTGTTGTACTTGCCAAGCAAGTACCCGACACCCGAAATGTCGGAAAGGACGCGATGACTGCCGAAGGCACTGTCAATCGTGCGGCTCTTCCGGCTATCTTCAATCCAGAAGACTTGAATGCTTTGGAGCAGGCTCTGCGTCTTAAGGAGCAGAATCCCGGCTCGACTGTAGGAATATTGACCATGGGTCCTCCGCGTGCAGCCGAAGTTATCCGTCAGGGCCTTTATCGTGGAGCCGACACCGGATGGCTTCTCACCGACCGTCTGTTTGCCGGTGCCGACACCCTCGCTACATCTTACGCTCTCGCCACAGCCATTCAGAAGATTGGCGATGTGGATGTGGTAATCGGAGGACGGCAGGCCATCGACGGCGACACGGCACAGGTGGGTCCGCAGGTGGCCCAGAAGCTGGGTCTTTCGCAGGTGACATACGCAGAGGAGATACTCAAGTGTGAGGACGGAAAGCTCACCATACGCCGCCACATCGACGGTGGTGTGGAGACAGTGGAGGCACCGATGCCCCTCGTTGTCACCGTCACAGGAAGCGCAGCACCATGCCGCCCCGCCAACGCAAAGCTCGTGATGAAGTACAAGCGCGCCACAGCACCGATGGAACGCACTGCCGACGACAACTACGCCTACCTCTACGACGAGCGTCCATACCTCACGCTCAACCAGTGGACAGTGGCCGATGTGGACGGAGACCCCGAACAGTGCGGACTCAGCGGTTCGCCAACAAAGGTGAAAGCCGTCAAGAACATCGTGTTCCAGGCAAAGGAAAGCAAGACCCTTACAGGCTGCGACGCCGACATAGAGGGACTTATCAAAGAATTGTTGGACGAAAAGATTATTGGATAAATGAACAACGTATTCGTATATTGCGAAATAGAAGGCACCCAGGTGCAGGAGGTTTCACAGGAACTTCTCACCAAGGGACGCAAGCTTGCAAACCAGCTCGGCGTGGAACTCAACGCCATCGTGGCAGGTACAGGCATCAAGGATAAAGTGGAAAGCCAGATTCTGCCGTACGGCGTAGATAAGCTTTTCGTGTTCGACGCCGAGGGACTCTTCCCCTATACATCGGCACCTCACACCGACATACTTGTAAACCTTTTCAAGGAAGAGCATCCGCAGATAGCACTCATGGGCGCAACCGTAATCGGACGCGACCTCGGTCCGCGCGTCTCTTCGTCGCTCACCAGCGGCTTGACAGCCGACTGTACCGAACTCGAGATAGGCGACTACGACGACAAGAAGAGCGGCAAGCACTTCGATAACCTGCTCTATCAGATTCGTCCCGCATTCGGTGGCAACATCGTCGCTACCATCGTGAACCCCGAACACCGTCCGCAGATGGCGACAGTGCGCAGCGGAGTGATGCAGAAAGCCGTTTATGAAGGCAAGGCAAAGGGCGAAGTGGTATATCCCGATGTGGCAAAGTATGTACCCGAAGCCGACTATGTGGTGAAGGTGCTCGACCGTCATGTGGAAGCAGCCAAGCACAACCTCAAGGGTGCGCCAATCGTCGTTGCAGGCGGTTACGGCGTGGGAAGCAAGGAAAACTTCGACCTTCTCTTCCAGCTCGCAAAGGAACTTCACGGTGAAGTGGGAGCAAGCCGCGCCGCAGTGGATGCCGGATGGGTGGACCACGACCGTCAGATAGGTCAGACAGGCGTCACCGTTCATCCCAAGGTTTACATCGCTTGCGGCATCTCCGGACAGATACAGCACATCGCAGGTATGCAGGATTCGGGCATCATCATCTCTGTAAACAGCGACCCCGAAGCCCCCATCAACAAGATAGCCGACTATGTCATCAACGGAACCGTCGAAGAAGTGCTCCCGAAACTGATTAAGTATTATAAGCAGAATAACAAGTAAGTAGTTAAGAATACAGAAGTTAAGAAGTTAAGCCATTAGTCTTATGGAACAGACCTTCCAGAATATTCTTGCTTGGCGGAAATCTTATGAATTTGTGTTGAATGTATATGAATGCACAAAAGCATTTCCTGCTTCTGAAAAATACGGACTTGTGTCGCAGTTTCAAAGGGCAGCGGTTTCCATAATAGCGAATATAGCTGAAGGCTATAAAAAACTTGGTAAGGCAGACAAATTGCGTTTCATGAACATAGCACAAGGCAGTATGGAGGAATGCCGGTGTTATGTCATACTCTCGAAAGACCTGGGCTACATAGACAATGATGTCTATTCCCGTCTTTGGGCACAAGTGGAAGAGGCGAGCAAACTGCTCAATGGTTATTGTAAAGCTATCGCAAATACAAACTTCAGCAACTCTATGGAGTAGAAAAGCATTTGGCTTAACTTCTGACTCCTTAACTTCTTAACTCCTCAAAAGAATAAAAAAATGGCAAACTATTATACAGACCACCCGGAATATGATTTCTATTTGAATCATCCGGAGATGAAGCGAGTTGTTGAACTCAAGGAGCGCAACTTCGCAGACAAGGAAAAATATGAGGATGCTCCAGTCGATTTCGAGGACGCAATAGAGAACTATAAGCGTGTACTCGAAATTACCGGCGACATAGCAGCCAACATTATCGAGCCGAATTCAGAGGATGTCGATCTCGAAGGACCGCACCTCGTGGACGGACGCATGCACTACGCATCGAAGACATACGAGAACCTTGACGCCACACGAAAGGCTGGACTCTGGGGTATCTCGATGCCGCGCCGTTACAACGGACTCAACATGCCCATCACACCATACTCCATGGCTTCCGAAATCGTGTCGTGTGCCGACGCCGGTTTCCAGAACATCTGGTCGTTGCAGGACTGCATCGAGACTCTATACGAGTTCGGTTCGGAAGAGCAGCGGCAGAAGTACATCCCGCGTGTATGTGCCGGCGAGACAATGTCGATGGACCTTACAGAACCCGATGCAGGTTCCGACTTGCAGCGAGTGATGCTCAAAGCCACACAGGACGAGGACGGAACATGGCGTCTTAACGGCGTGAAACGCTTCATTACCAATGGCGACAGCGACATACACCTCGTGCTTGCACGTTCGGAAGAGGGTACACACGACGGTCGCGGACTCTCCATGTTTATCTACGACAAGCGTGACGGCGGCGTGACAGTGCGCCACATAGAGCACAAACTCGGCATACACGGTTCGCCGACTTGCGAGCTTGTGTATAAGAACGCAAAGGCAGAACTCTGCGGAAGCACCCGTCTCGGACTCATCAAGTATGTCATGGCACTCATGAACGGCGCACGTCTGGGCATCGCAGCACAGTCGGTAGGTGTGAGCCAGGCCGCTTACGACGAGGCTCTCTCGTACGCAAAGGACCGTAAGCAGTTCGACACCGCCATCGTGAAGTTCCCCGCTGTCTATGACATGATAAGCCGCATCAAGGCAAAACTCGATGCCGGCCGCTCCATACTCTACCAGACCGCACGTTATGTAGATATATACAAGGCTCTTGAGGACATCTCACGCGAGCGCAAGCTCACTCCCGAAGAGCGTCAGGAATTGAAGACCTACTCACGTCTTGCCGATGCCTTCACTCCGCTTGCAAAGGGTATGAACTCCGAATATGCCAACCAGAACGCCTACGACGCAATACAGGTGCACGGCGGTTCGGGCTTCATCATGGAGTACAAGTGCCAGCGTCTCTATCGCGACGCACGCATCTTCTCCATCTACGAAGGCACGACACAGCTCCAGGTGGTGGCTGCCATCCGCTACATCACCAACGGAACTTACCTCAGCATCATCAAGGAAATGCTCCAGAAGGAGGTTGCCGAGGAACTGCAGCCGCTGAAGGTGCGTGTGGAAGAGATGGTGAAACTCTACGAGCAGGCCCTCAACTATGTGAAAGAGGGTCAGGACCAGGAGATGCAGGACTTCCTTGCACGCCGTCTCTACAACATCACTGCCGAGACAATCATGTCGCTCCTCATCCTCGAGGACGCAACACGCGCTCCGGAACTCTTCGCAAAGAGTGCCAATGTGTATGTGCGCTACGCACAGGCCAACGTGCTCTGCGACCACAGCTACATCATGAATTTCATCAAGGAAGACCTTCAGAGCTTCCGCGCCGAGTAATCTTAGGATTGCAAGGATACGATAAGACGGGATGTGCGGCTACTGCCGCGCATCCCGTCTAAGATATAAAACATACAGGAAACACATGAAAGGAAACATTTACGCAGCGTTCTTCTTTGCCGCCGCAATGACATTCGCCGCAACAACGGTTGATGCCAAACCGCTGGGGACGATGCGCAACGGCAGCAATGAGACATGCTCCGCAACAGCCGGACACAGGCCGGCAGACAAAAAGAAAGGGATAACGAAAAAAGGCACAACCACTATCGTCAGCACAAGAGGCGTGGTGAAGGGAGTGAAAGGCTTCGCCGGCGACACGCCGGTAAAGATATACATTGAGAAAGGCCGGATAACAAGGATTGAACCGCAGCCCAATCAGGAGACACCGAGCGTATTCGCCCGTGCCGAAGCCTTGCTCAGAAGATTCATAGGCAAAAGCGTCGGCGAGGCGCAGAGCATGAGGGTGGATGCCGTAAGCGGTGCCACCTGTTCCTCAAAGGCACTCGTCCAGACCGTCAAGGGCGGTCTGAAATACTACGAGGACAACCGGTGACACGTCCCGGCACACCATGATAAGGACGGAGACACATCTTTCCTCCGTCGTCTGCATATACGGAAAAGGCCCGCTTCACATACGGAAGCGAGCCTTTCTTGCGTTTATGCCGATGGCAGTGCCGTCATCAATCGTCCACAGAGAAGAGTGGGTCTTCGGGCATAACCATTATAGGTTTCTGCTCGAACTGCTTCATTATGTCCTGCGGCACATACTGCTTGTTCACAACGAGGCGGAAGGTGTATTCGCGGAACCAGCGGTCGGTCATGATGAGGCAGCCTCCCTGTCCGTGGTTCGGACCCCAGCTGTTCTCCACTTTCCACTTCACTGCCTTGCCGTCGGCGTCGATATCTACGGCAGAGAGTGTCATGGCGTGTGTCGAACCGCTGTCGAATGTGGCGATGCGCTGTGCCTTGTCCATGCCGAATGTGGTGCCGAAGAGCGATGCGTAGTCGTAGTTCTCGGTGTCGAGGTAGCCGCGCTCGCGGTCGAGCTGCTTGCCCACGTCATACGAACTGTACATCTTGCGTCCGTCCTTGAGCGATGCCATTGCGAGCTGTTCTATCTCGTCCATGGGCAGGTTGAGGTATTTCCAGTTCTGTCCGTCGTAGGTGTGGCGGTCGTACTCCACCTCGTATGTCTTGTGATACGGGCGGCGCGGGTCGTTCATCACCATGATGAATGAGCCGCTGAGCGGTTCGCCGACGGTGGCTTTGAAGAATTCCTTCGGTGTGTAGCGGCGTGCTTCGCCCACTGTCTTGCCGTCCTTGTTGCGGAAGGCGTAGGTGAATTCCTTCACGGGTTCGCCCAGTGTAAGGCAGAGCATGCGATATACGGTGGAGAGCATTTCTGTCTTGCGTGCCTTTATGGCTGCCGGTTTCTTGCCGTCGGCTGCCATCTGGCGGAGTTCCAGTCCGAACTCGCGCAGCTTCGATGATATCATCGACGACATCTTGGCGGAGTTTTCTGCCGAGAATGTCTCTGGCTGTACGCTCTTCGGTACGAGACCGTACTTGTCGGCGAGGTCGCTCACGCCGCAGAATGTGCCGCCGTCGTTGAGCGGATTCTTGAAGAAGAACTGCACACGGGTGTCGTCCATGGGCTTCTTGGCAGTGTCGATGACGCCCTGAAGCATGAGGTTTGCCTTCTCGAGCTGGTCGTAGAAGAAGAGGTAGTCATGTGAATACTCCACGGCGAGTGTGTCGGCGTGCTGCTTGGCGAAGTTGGCACGCAGCACGTTGAAGCCTGAGAACATCCAGCAACGGCCCGAACTCTTCTGGTCGTGGATGCTCTGTTTGGGGGTTTCTGTACTGAAGTGTGTGTCGATTGCGCCTTGGTTGGCGAAGTTCTTTGCCAGATTGTCAATCTTGTTTGAGGCAAGTGCGTTGAAGATTGCCTTGCTTGCCGGAGCCGACTGTTGTGTCTTCTCCATCTGCTGGAGCATTGCGGCAGAGATTCCGCCGCCTTCTGTCTGTGCGCAAACTGCTGATGTGAGCACGAGAGCGAGGCTTAAAGCCATTGTTTTCTTGTTCATATATCCTTGGTTTTCTTGTTGATTATGTCATTGTCGATGGTTTCGCATGCCTCACGGCTTGCTGTCAGGCACGCCGCCGATGTGCGTAACTTCTGTTCTTGTGAACTGTTGCTGACTGTTGTTTTTCAAAGCCACAAAGATAGGCTAAATTATTGGTAACGGCAAGAAAAAGGCGCAATAAAATGTGCTTTGCAAGAAGAAAGTTTGTGTATTGCATATTCCCGACTTTTCAAACAAGGCTTCTTTACAACGCAAACAAGGCTTCCTTGCGATGCAAAGAAGCCTTGTTTTGAAAGTGTGCAAATGCTATTTGTTGCGTTTGTCGTTGTCGGTGTGTTTTGTCTTCAGTATCTGACGCTTGGTCATCACGCCTTCGGCATACTCCTTGGGCGGCATTCCGCGGTTGTTCTTGAAGCAGCGGTTGAAGTAAGGCACATTGTTGAATCCCACCATGTAGCACACCTCTGTCACGCTGAAGTTGTTTTGGCTCAGGAGGTTGCATGCGCGGTCCACACGCAGTTTGTTGAGGTATGTTATGTAGGTCTGTCCTGTCGTCTTCTTGAAGAAGGTGCAGAACGACGAGCGGTTCATGCCCACATGGTCGGCCACCATGTCGATTGTGATGGTGCGTGCATAGTTGTTGGTGGTGAAGAGGCGCACCTTGTTGAGGCGTTCCGAGGCGCGGTCGGTCTCCGAAGCCCGTCCCACAACGAACGTTGAGTCGATGTTTTCCTCTATTTTCAGGATGAGGCGCATGACGAAAGGCAGATACTCGCTCGGCTTTTCTTCGCGCATCTTGAGTATGTAATCAGCTATGACTGCGTCGGTGGCAGGGTCGAACGAGGTGCCCGACGACACTGTCTTCAGGTGCTCTATGCGCTCTGTGAATTCGGGGAACGCACTCGACCAGCGGTCGAGCAGCTCCGTGCGGAAGGAGAGTGTTATGTGGTTCACCATACCTTTGTCGTCGGTATAATCCTTGTCGAAATCCCAGAAATGTGGTATATGTGGCGGGATAAACACCAGATCGCCATCGCCGAACTCCATCACGGAGTCGCCTATGGTGCGTTTGCCCTTACCCTTTACGATGTAGGTAAGCTCCCAGGTGTCCTGCTTGTGCAGGGGATACTGTTCAGAAGGCAAATAATGTGCGTCATCAAATTTGTAAAGATCCATAATAATAAAACTAATATTAGTGATGTTTCAGGCAACGGCGTATCTTGCGCCATGTGGCAACGAAAATCACATCGAACCACTCTTTGCCGCTTTTCTGTTGCAAATATACGACTAATTATTGTAAAATGCTCGCTTTTAACAATAATAAATTTTATTTATCATTACAAAAACATTTGCAAACACTGCATTATGACGGAAAAAGCAAACTGTGGTTTACAAAACAACACGTTTCTTTTGCGGCGCAGATACATTATGACAGGCAATCATTATATTTGCAACAGCAACCGTATTGAGGTGTTTTTTGTATATTTACTGAATTTTCCAAAACTTTCGGGGCGTCGCTCTGTGTACGGACGCACTGATGACATTTTAATGTAGGTGGCTTCGTGTCGTCTGTGTTCAGCTTTTTATCGCCATTTGTGTCAAAAAGAACTACAATAAGGCAAAAAACCGTTGCATGAAAGCAGGTTATTGGAAAGAAATTGATATTTTTGCAGAAGATAACCTGCACTCGGCAATTCGAGGGCAGACCTAAGCAAAATCTAATGAAAACGATACAGTTATGAAATACGCCGAATACATAAAACAGATAGAGATAGAATCGCTCTGGAGCGGGAAGAAGCACATCGTGTGGAACCTTGACAGAAGGGTGAACATCCTGAGCGGTATCAACGGAGTGGGCAAAAGCACCATCCTCAACAAGGTGGTGAAGGGGCTTTCGGCAGGAGGCGAGTTTCCGAGCCATCTGCTCAAGGGCGTGCGTCTGCAGGTGTCGCCCGAAGAGGCCAAGTGGATAAGGTATGATGTGATACGCTCGTTCGACCGCCCGCTGCTCAATGTCGATGCTGTGGGCAAGTTCAACGCCAACCTTTCCGACCTTGCAACAGAACTCGATTTCCAACTCTTCTTTCTTCAACGTAAGTATCTCGACTATCAGGTGAACATAGGCAACCGCATCATTGAAACTCTGCAAAGCGGAGAACCCGACGCGGCATTGCGTGCTCAGGAAATATCCAAGCCCAAACAGCGATTCCAGGACCTCATCGACGACCTCTTCAAGGAAACGGGAAAGAAGATAGTGCGCACGGAAAACGAGATACGCTTCGCACAGATAGGGGAGACACTCACTCCCTATCAGCTGTCGAGTGGCGAGAAACAGATGCTCGCCATACTCCTTACCGTGCTCGTGGAAGACGGGCGCAACTACGTCCTCTTCATGGACGAGCCGGAAGTGAGCCTGCACATCGACTGGCAGGAACGGCTCATAGACCTCATTCTCGAACTCAACCCCAATGTGCAGATAATCCTCACCACACACAGTCCGGCGGTGATAATGAACGGATGGGCTGACCATGTGACAGAAGTCACCGACATCACCGACAACAACTGAACGACATGGGCAGACGACTCACCGACAACGTAACGTCGAAATACATAGAGGCGGCCAATCGGCTGAACTCGCGGCAGGCACGGAGGAAAATTGTGGCGTATGTGGAAAGCTACGACGACATCTTCTTCTGGCGCACCATCCTTGGACGCTTCGAGGACCAGACGCGCTACTTTGAAATAATGCTCCCCACACGGGCCAACCATCTGGAACGCGGCAAGAAGGCCGCGATAATGAGCCTTATAAACGGAGGAAAGACGGGAAGGGACATGATTGCGTGCGTGGATGCCGACTACGACTTCCTCATACAGGGCTGCACGCCCACATCGAAAGCCATCCTCGGCAACCCGTTCGTGTTCCACACCTATGCCTACGCCATAGAGAACATGCAGTGTTATGCGCCGACCCTGCACGACATCTGCGTGGCGGTGACGCTCAACGACGACCGCACGGTGTTCGACTTCGAGGATTTTCTGCGCGAATTTTCATTGGCCATATTCCCACTCTTCGTGTGGAATATATGGTTCTACCGCTCGCCACGCTACACACAGTTCACCATTACCGACTTCCTGCGCTGCATATCGCTCAGCCACTTCAATCTGGATCACCCCGAAGTGTCGCTCGCATCGCTGAGGCAAAAAGTGGCGAAAAAGGTGCGGATGCTGCAACGCAGCAACCCGAACGCAAAGGAAAGCTACCTGAAAGTGAAGGACGACATAAAAAACCTGGGCGTGGATCCCGCCGAGACCTACATGTACATACAGGGACATCACCTCTTCGACAGCGTCGTTTCGCCCATCATGAAGCAAGTGTGCCAGCGGCTCATACGCTCGCGGCAGACCGAGATTTCGCGCCAGAGCATACACAGCGAACAGTGCCGCAACGAACTGTCGTGCTACACATCGAGCATATCCGACGCCGACTTCATGCTGAAGAAAAGCGTGGGCTACCTCACATCGGCGCAGTGCCGGAGCATCATGGCCGACCTGCAACGCTACATCGACGGCACGAAAGGCACGGGTCAGTTGGCAGAATCGTCGCCGGCAGTGATGCCTTCGCTCTCGCAAAGCATGCCATAGACATCGTCCATGGCAGAAGTCATGGTGTCGAAGTTGTGGCTCGAATGGCACACCTTCATAAAAAGCAATGCCAGGTCGTTGCCATCGGCATCGTCAAGTTCCACCACTTCGTCGCTGAGCAGCACCTGCATAGCCCCAACAAGCAGACGGAAGACGGAAGCCTGGTGCAGCGAAGTCTTGCCCTTGCCGGCATAACGCAACCCCTTGGCGTAGGCGGTCATGACGGTGCGCACGGTGAGGCGTATGGCGTCGTCGGAAGGAACGAACGACGGTTCGCCGTCACAGCGCGTGTAGCTGTCGAGATGTGTGGCTGCCGATGCGAAGCGACCGGTGAGCAAAAGCGAGAAGTTGCGTATGTACTCCGCCTTCAAAGCCTCGTACAGACGCTCGTCGGCACACACCTGCTGCACAAGTTCAAGCATCGAAGTGCCCTGCCTGTGAGCCTCCACCACCATGCGTTCCACCTCGGCATAGTCGAAGTTCATCACCGCAATGGGGTAGAACAAAGTGTCGTGGAAAGCCTCGGAGATTTGCTCGTAATGATCCAGCATCACACGCTTCACCGTCTTTGGCAGGAACTTTTCCTTGGCATCTTGCACCTCGCTGTCTATGATTCCCGACGCAAACGCTTCAAAAAATCCGCGAATCAGCACACCCAGCAACTTGTATTTTTCTGTCTTTTCCATTTTATCCTCTTTCATTTCTCCTTTTTTTCTTCTGCGACACAATGCCGCCGTATGCAAATTTACGAATATAAATCGGTTTTCGGAAGCTTCGTAATGGTTTCCCATGTATAAGGAATGTAGATTTAATGTAGTTTCAACATAATCTACATTCTTCGTATTTGTCTAATTGTTAATGAGTTATCTCTAATTTTAGGACTGAAAATGTAGAATGATGGATTTTTCTTGAAAAACTTTTTTTTCATTGCTGTCCGGTAAGAATCAGGTTTTGTTTGAAGTATATGAGGCCGGGTTTCTCGCCCGGCAACACATATTCCGCTGGAAGATAAACTATGGTCATGCTACCTCCATGTTTGTCTTATGCATGTTTCACGGCGATGATCGTGCTTGATATTGTTATTGATGTGTACTTTTTCTGTTTGGATGTCATTTTTTTAGTATAAGTTATTTGCAATACAGAAAATTTCAGTAACTTTGTCATCAGTGATTATAGCGATTGCTTTTTGTAAACTATTAATAGCTATTACATCTAAAATACAACAATATTCGCTAACCACTGTTTTTTTACTTATATTCATCTAACCCGCATTAAAAAGCTATGAGCAACAATAACAATCACAATCTGTCTGTAGTTCCTTGGTTTCACTGGCCTCACATGATGGTGGCAACGGGTTTTGGTGTGGGCTTTTGGCCATGGGGTTCTGGGACTTTGGCAGGATTTATTGCATTGGTAATATGGGTTTTGCTATATTTTGCATTACCGCCATTTGACCTTTTCCTGTGTAATGTCCTACTCGTTTTTTCCACTTTTTTTGTTGGTGTATATACTGATAATGTGATGGAACGATATTGGGGAGACGACCCTCGGACGGTTGTTATAGATGAGTTCTTTGGAACCTGGTTAGCAACATTGTCTGCATTGTTTTGTCTTGGTTCTTGGCATGAGGCAGTGGTTTATGCCATACTGAGTTTTTCTTTGTTCCGGATTATAGATATATTTAAACCTTTGGGATGCCGTTGGATAGATAAGAATGTCCATGGTGGCTTGGGTTGTATGTTGGATGATTTGTTGGCAGGGTTTTATGCGATTATTATAACTTTTGTGGTTCGAATGGTTGTTGGCTATTTTGGATAGCTGTTTTGAGGCTTGTTAAAGTTTGGGAAACTTTTGTATATGTACAAAATCATGATTCATTAAAAATGAATGCTTATCAAAAGTTTTGTTGGAAATGTTTTTTTAAGACAGACCGATAAACGTTTTTTTTAAATAATGACGCCTAAAAAACGAGGAATACACGAGAAATGATTGACAGACAGACCATAGAAAGAATCAAGGATGCCGCCAATATTGTTGAGGTGGTGTCTGAATTTGTGACGCTTCGCAAGAGCGGTGCCAACTATAAGGGGCTTTGTCCGTTCCACGACGAGAAGACTCCGTCGTTCATGGTGTCGCCATCGCGTGGCACATGCCACTGTTTCGGATGCGGAAAGGGTGGCAATGCCGTGAGCTTCATCATGGAACATGAGCAGATGACCTATCCCGAAGCGTTGCGGTGGCTTGCCAACAAATATCATATAGAGATACAGGAACGCGAACTTTCGGATGCCGAGAAGCGCGAGCAGAGTGAGCGTGAGAGTATGTTCATCGTCAATGAATGGGCGGCGCAGTACTTCGCCGACATCCTTCACAACAATGCCGATGGCATAGCGGTGGGCTTGCAGTACTTCCGCAGCCGCGGTTTCCGCGACGACACAATACGGAAATTCCAGCTCGGTTTCGACCTTCCCGACCGCCAGGCGTTTGCCCGTGCGGCTCTGTCGAAAGGCTACAAGGAGGAGTTCCTGCTGAAAACGGGCATCTGCTACAAGACCGACCGCGGCGAACTCATCGACCGTTACGCCGGACGCGTCATTTTCCCGTGGATAGGAATAAGCGGTAAGGTGGTGGGATTCGGCGGTCGTCTGCTCGATTCGCGCACAAAGGGCGTGAACCAGAAGTATGTCAATTCGCCCGATTCCGACATCTATCACAAGGATAGGGAGCTGTACGGGCTCTATCAGGCAAAGAAAGCCATTGCCAAGGAAGACCGCGTGTTCATGGTGGAGGGCTATACCGATGTCATTTCCATGCACCAGTGCGGCATAGAAAACGTGGTGGCCAACTCCGGAACGGCACTCAGTACGCATCAGATTCACATACTTCACCGCTTCACATCCAATATCACGCTGCTCTACGACGGCGATGCCGCCGGCATACATGCGGCGATGCGAGGTACCGATATGCTGCTTTCCGAAGGCATGAACCTAAAGGTTATGCTTCTGCCCGACGGCGACGACCCCGACAGTTTCGCACGGAAACACACGGCTGCCGACTTCCGCAAGTACATAGAGGAACACCAGACCGACTTCATACAGTTCAAGACCGGACTCCTGCTCAACAACGAGCACGACCCACTGAAGCGTTCGGAGGCCATCAACTCCATCGTGCAGAGCATAGCACTCGTGCAGAATCCCGTGTTGCGCGACACTTACATACACGACTGTGCAGTGCGCATCGGACTGAACGAGATGACACTTATCAACACGCTCAATGCTTTCATACGCAGCGGACGCAACGAGATGCAGACGGCGGAACAGCGTCGCCAGCAGCAGGCAGTCCATCAGTCGGTGGCATTGACGCCCGTCACACCGCAGCAGCAAGCCACGAAGGTGGAGCGGATGCTTGCGCAACTCATCGTGCGCAACGGCGAAGAGGTGATATTCGACAACCTGGAAACCGACGACGGAAAGCTCATCAGCCTTAACGTGGCACAGTATGTGGACTACAATCTGAGCGTTGATGGGCTGGAGTTCAGCAATCCCGTCTATGCACGCATACTCTCCGAGGCTGTAGAACACTCTTCGGACGAGGGCTTTTCCGCCGAACAATACTTCGTGCATCACGACGATATAGAGGTGAGCAAGGTGGCGGCCGACCTCAGTATGGACAAATACACGCTCTCGAACGAGCGTGCCGCCACTGCCGACGACGCTGAGAAGAATGCTGACGAACTGCGTGTTGAGCGCGAAAACCACATCGACCAGCTGCGCTCGCAGACCGAACACCTGCTCAACGACTTCCGTATGGACTTCCTCGAACAGCGTCTCAAGACCCTGCAAAGCGAGATAAACAACGCCGTCAGCGACCCCGAACGCATGAAACGCCTCATGGAAGAGTACAAGACCATGCACGAACTGCGCAGCAAACTTGCCCGTATGCTCGGCAACAACATCATCGTGTGACACGCAGACAACCAACCCCTCGGCAACAGCATGATATACATTCACTGGATATTCATATTGATTTACGCGTTCACCGTCACGGCGACAATCCTGACGGTGCTCATGGACAACCGCCAACCGGCAAAGACCATGGCGTGGGTGCTCGTGCTTTTGTTCGTGCCTGTGGTAGGCATCGTGCTCTACTTCTTCTTCGGCCAGAACGTGCGCAAGATGCGTTTCATCAGCCAGCGCAGTCTCGACCAGCTCACAAGGCGTTCCATGCTCGAATTTGTGGAGCAGAGGGAACTGCGTCTTCCCGACGAGTATCGCACACAGATACGCCTCTTTGCCAACCAGAACATGTCGCTTCCGTTCAAGGACAACGAGGCCGACATCTACACATCGGGCTATGATTTCTTCCCGGCTTTGCTTCGTGCCATAGCAGAGGCAAAGCATCACATCCATCTTGAAGTATATATCTTCGCCGACGATGCCCTCGGACGGCTTGTTGCCGACGCTCTCATCGCCAGGTCGAAAGCCGGCGTTGAGGTGCGTCTGATATATGATGATGTGGGGTCGTGGCGTGTGAAGAAGTCGTTTTTCGAGCGTATGCGCAATGCAGGAATAGATGTCCATGCGTTCATGCCGGTGAAATTCCCTGCCTTTACGAGTAAGGTGAACTACCGCAACCACCGCAAACTCTGTGTCATCGACGGCACGGTGGGCTTCATAGGAGGCATGAACATAGCCATGCGCTATGTGAAAGGCACGCCGCGGCAGCCTTGGCGCGACACTCATCTGTGTGTGCGGGGTGGGGCGGTGTATGCCTTGCAGTGCTCATTCCTCGTGGATTGGTATTTCGTCGACCGCACCCTCATCACCAACCGCCGCTATTATCCGCCTGTGCCATGGCGCATAAACAACGACTGCATAGCCCAGGTGGTGACGGGAAGTCCCGTCGCCCAGTGGCCCGACATGATGCAGGGCTATGTCCGTGTGTTACTCGAAGCCCAGCAGTATGTCTATATCGCCACGCCGTATTTCCTTCCCACCGAGCCCATTCTCTTCGCCATGCGCACAGCGGCACTTGCCGGTGTGGATGTAAGGCTCATGCTTCCGCGGCATTCCGACTCCCGCATTCTTGAATGGGCGAGCATATCATACGTCATGGAGACGCTCGAAGCCGGCGTGAAGGTGCTGCTCTACACCGCCGGATTCAACCACAGCAAACTCCTCGTCTGCGATGATTCGCTCTGCACCTGCGGCTCTGCCAATGTCGATTTCCGTAGCTTCGAGAACAATTTCGAGGCGAACATCTTCTTCTACGACCGCACGATGGCGTTGCGCATGAAGCAGGTGTTCCTCGACGACGAGGCTCATTGCACCACCATCGACAACGTGCGCGAACTGACACACCGCCCGTTTAGGTTGCGGTTGTGGGAATCGGTGGTGCGTCTTATATCCCCGTTGCTGTAAATTTTCGGTATAATATTGCAAAAAGCCAACCTTTTATTCTGTTTTATTGCGATATTGTTGCTTTTATTGGCGATTTTTTATTCAAATTGTGCTTATAATTACATTTTTTTTTGTAACTTTGCACGACTCGTTTTGGAAACGATTACAAAAAGAAAGGTTTATTGTATGCTTGGAGCATACATCAGAAGCACTACCAATAAAAAAATACAGATACATTAAAAGCAAACTTATGAAGAAAATTTTACTCTCAGCAGCATTTGTGGCTGCGTTCAGTGTCGTTTCGGCACAGTCAATCTCTTATCTACCATTTACGGAGAATGCGCTGATGACCGGCACAGTGGTGTCGGAAAACGGAAAGTATGTCGGCGGATGCGACACCGAGGGTCGCGCATTCATTCACAGCATGGAGACCGGCAAGACAAAGTATTTCTATTCGTCCAAGATTGGAACGGAAAAGGAGGATGTCAATGCAGCCGTCAGATACATCACCAACGATGGTGTGGGCTACGGTTTCCTTGAAAATGTCGCCACTTCGTTCGACTTCGCAACGGGAGAGTATGCCAAGAATTTCGATGCGGCATCGCTTTTCGTTTACGGAACACCCGACGGCAAGTCGCAGATAGGTGTTACCTACGATGCTTCATACCACCAGTCGCCCTTCTGTATGCTCAACGGTGTGAAGACAGAACTGCCCGCTCTGTCGGAGAAGGAGTTCGGCTACGAGAGCAACGGCTACTGCGTTACTGGCATGTCGTCGGATGCTTCGGTGATTTTGGGCGGTCCCGTGGACAACTATTCCACCTATCCTCTTACTGTGTGGCACCTTAATGCCGACGGAAAGACATACACTGCGGAGTTTCTTGCAGCCGACTATTATGACGGTTCGGCAGACTACAGCGGCAATCAGCCCTACGAAATGTTCAACGGCGAGGCTGTGAGTGCCAACGGAAAGTGGATTGCCGTGAACATGAAGAAAAAGAACGACTGGAACAGCGGCATGGAGCTGGGACGCTATAATCTTGAGACAAAGACCTTCGAGAAGATTTCATGTCCCGAAGGAAGCAGCAGCGTTTATTACTATGCATTCTCCATTTCCAACGACGGCACCATCGTGGGCATCATCGAGGACGAGCAGACCTATGCACGCTACGGCATGATTTGCAAGGGAGGCGAGACCGAAGCGAAGTATCTTGCCGACGCATTCCCTGCCTTGAAGGCTGTTTCCGAGATGGATGTGAACTCTGCCGACGTGTCGGCAATGATTACCCCCGACGGACGCTACATTGCCGGTTACGGCTATGTGGACTACAATGCGGAGAGTCTTTGCCTTGCCACTTACCTCATAGATGTGAAGGGCGACCCCACAGGCATCAGTGCGGCACAGACCGGCGCAGCGCAGAACCGTGTCGTGGCGACCTATACTCTCGGTGGAATGAAGCTTGCAAAGGACGGCGGCAACCACCGCGGCATCGTGATAAACCGTCTCGCCGACGGCAGATGTGTGAAGGTTGTGAAGTAATACCAGAACTACCAATAAAATAACAAAGCAACGTTTTCAAGGCGCATTCGGGCATGTGGAATGTCCGGATGCGCATTTTTTTGTGCCTTCCCTGCCATATTATCATGGAAAACGTGCCCTTGACGGCTTTTTAATTGTACTTTTGCAGTAGAGAAACAAACAACTGAAATCTATGAAAAATTGTGTATTGCTCATTTCGCTTCTGCTCGCCCTCTGCACTACTGATGCCGGGGCACGTAACAAATACCTCTTCGTCTATTTCACTGGCAACGACCCCGTGCAGGAACAGATATCCTACGCTGTGAGCGACGACGGCTTCAACTACACTCCGCTCAATGGCGGCAAACCCGTGATTGCCTCCGACAGCATCGCGCTTACGGGTTGTGTGCGCGACCCTCACATCATGCGTACACCCGATGGCGACTATCTTATGGTGGCCACGGATATGCGTTCGTCGCTCGGATGGGCGAGCAACCGTGGCATGGTGCTCATGAAGTCGCGCGACCTTGTGCATTGGCAGCACCACACCGTGCACTTCCCAGAGAAATACAAAGGCACCAACTTTGCCAATGTTACCCGTGTCTGGGCACCGCAGACCATTCTCGACAGTGCCACAGGCAGGTACATGGTCTATTTCTCGCTGCTCACCAACGACGGCACCATACCCTACGACCGTGTGTACTGGGCTTACGCCAACGACACCTTCACCGACCTTGAAGGCGCGCCGCAGGTGCTCTTCGACTTCCAAGCCCCTGCCATCGACACCGACATCGTGCAGGACAAGGACGGCATCTACCACCTCTTCTTCAAGACCGAGCAGGAGGGTGCGCACAAAGGCATACGCCAATATACCTTCACCGACCTCCATCGTCCCGACACATGGACCCTGCACGACGGCTTCTGCGAGCAGACCAAGGACAATGTGGAGGGTGCGGGCGTGTTCCCTCTCATTGGAGGCGGATGGTGTCTGATGTACGACTGCTATACAAGCGGCCACTACCAGTTCACCCGTTCTGCCGACCTCAACACCTTCCATTGGGTGGCTGACACCAGAACAACGGGTGCATTCACACCCCGTCACGGCACTGTCATACAGATAACTCCCAAGGAGTACCGCCGGCTCATAAAGGCTTTCGGGAAGTAAAAGGCATATAACGGAAAACGGGCGTGACAGGTTTGTCGCGCACTGACACCAGAAACAATAAAAACATAAAGTCATAAGAAATGAACACATTGAAAAAACTTATTGCAGGTATGGCTCTCATGGCGTCGGTTGCGGCACCGGTGAGTGCGGCGACAGCATGTGCTGCGCCTGCCGTGGCAAAGGCTCGTGGCACGTTTGCCGTTGGCGACGGCACCTTCCTGCTTGACGGTAGGCCTTTCGTGGTGAAGGCTGCCGAGATACACTATCCGCGCATTCCGCGCCAGTATTGGGAGCACCGCATCCGCATGTGCAAGGCTCTCGGCATGAACACCATCTGCATCTACATCTTCTGGAACCTGCATGAGCAGCGCGAGGGCGTGTTCTCGTTCACAGGGCAGAACGATGTCGCCGCCTTCTGCCGCCTTGCGCAGAAGAACGGCATGTATGTGATAGTGCGCCCCGGACCATACGTCTGCGCCGAATGGGAGATGGGCGGCCTGCCGTGGTGGCTTCTGAAGAAGAAGGATATACGTTTGCGTGAGCAGGACCCATGGTTCATGAGCTGTGTCGATAGGTTCGAAAAGAAGGTGGCTGAACAGCTGGCTCCACTCACGATAGGTCGTGGCGGTCCCATCATCATGGTGCAGGTGGAGAACGAATACGGCAGTTACGGCGAGGACAAGGCTTACATCTCGCAGATACGCGACACCCTGCGCAAGTACTGGGACACGCCGTCTGCCAAGACGGCACTGTTCCAGTGCGACTGGAGTTCGAATTTCGACAGGAACGGACTCGACGACCTTACATGGACAATGAACTTCGGTACGGGTGCCAACATCGACGAACAGTTCCGCCGTCTGCAGCAGATGCGTCCCAATGCGCCGCTCATGTGCTCGGAATTCTGGAGTGGATGGTTCGACAAGTGGGGCGCACGCCACGAGACACGACCCGCTGCCGACATGGTGGCAGGTATTGATGAGATGTTGCAGAAGGGCATTTCGTTCTCGCTCTACATGACCCACGGCGGCACATCGTTCGGACATTGGGCAGGAGCCAACTCTCCCGGCTTCGCTCCCGATGTGACAAGCTACGACTACGATGCGCCCATCAACGAGTACGGACAGCCCACCGAGAAGTATTGGCTGCTGCGTAAGACCTTGCAGAAGTATGCCGATGGCAAGCTGCCCGATGTTCCCAAGCCGGCAGCCGTGCTGACAACCTTCCCGGAAGTGAAGCTCGACTTTGTCGCACCGATAGAGTGTGGCTCCGATAGCATGGCTGAAAGCCGCCAGCCTCTCACCTTCGAGGAGATGGACATGGGTTACGGTTCGATGATATACAACACTTCGCTGCCCGCAATAGAAGGTGGAAGCATGCTTCACATCGAGGGTCACGACTTTGTACAGGTGTTCATCAACCGCCGCTATATAGGCACCATCGACCGTGTGAAGAACGAGCGTTCGCTCCTGCTTCCGGCAATACGCAAGGGCGATGTGCTCACCATGCTTGTCGAGGGAATGGGGCGCATAAACTTCGGCAGGGCAATAAAGGACTTCAAGGGCATTGTGGGCGATGTCACTCTCACTGCCGATGTGGACGGCAACGAGGTGACATGGAACCTCAAGGACTGGCGCATGCGCCGCATTGCCGACGATTATGCCACAGCAAAGCGTGCCGTGACCACTCCGCACAACGACCTCGCCCGTGGCGAAGATGTGTCGGGACGACGCGGATATTATGCCGGAACGTTCAATATAAATAAGGTGGGCGACACCTTCCTCAATATGGAACGCTGGGGCAAGGGTCAGGTTTATGTCAATGGCCATGCCCTTGGACGCTTCTGGCGCATAGGTCCGCAGCAGACACTCTACCTGCCAGGATGCTGGCTCAAGCGTGGAAAAAACGAGATAATAGTGCTCGATGTCGTGGGAACCGACGACCCGACGCTGTGGGGACAGAACCGACCCGAACTCGACAAACTGCAACTTGAGAAGAGCGCGAAGCACAACAACATAGGCGACAAACCCGACCTCAACTCGGCAACTCCCGTGGCACAGGGCGAGCTGAAGGCCGGAAACGGATGGCAGACCGTAGAGTTGGCACAGCCTGCAAAGGGTCGCTACATGGCGTTGGAGTGCCGCTCTACGCACAGCGGCAAGGCGTGTGCCGTGGCGGAACTCTATCTGCGCGGCGCTGACGGCCGTCGTCTGAGTCGTGAGGCATGGACAGTGAAGTACGCCGACAGCGAGAATCTCATGGGAAACCATACCGGCGACAAGGCGTTCGACCTTCAGGAATCCACCTATTGGCAGACCGAAGCCGGCGCTCCGATGCCTCATCTCCTTGTAATCGACCTCGGTGAGGAGTGCACGGTGAGCGGCATTGAGTATCTGCCGCGTGCCGAACAGGGTGCGCCGGAGAGCGTGAAAGAGTTCCGACTGTTCGTTTACGACAGGTAAAATAGCGCAAAACGTATTGAGGGTAAAATCGGAAGAAGGCAGATGTAAGTCATGCTTTCTTCCGGTTTTACCCTCATTTTTTTGTCAGTCGAGTCTTTTCCTCGCTTTTTTATCTGTTCCACCGCTTGACGAACTCCGTCACACGGCGTGTGTATTCGGCTCTGTGGTCCTTGTAGGAAAGGGCGTGTTCGCTGCCTTTCGCCACCCAAAGTTCCTTGGGTTGAGGCTTGGTTTCATACAGGGCATACACCATTTCCGTAGGCACGAAGGTGTCGTTGCCGCCGTGTATGAACAGCATTGGCTTACGGCACTTGGATACCTGACGCAGTGGCGAGGCTTCGTCGAAGCTCCATCCGTACTTCATCTTGCACAGAAGGCTTGCCGTGTGGAGTAAGGGGAAGTCGGGTAGGGAGAAGCGTCCTTTGAGTTCGTGGCTGAATTCGTCCCACGCACTGGTGTAGCCACAGTCCTCCACGAAGCATTTCATGTATTCCGGCGTCTGTTCTCCTGCCACGCTCATTGTTGTGGCAGCACCCATCGAAATGCCGTGTACCACCATTCGCGACGCCACTCCGGGCTTGCTGAACATTCGTTCCGCTGTTGCTGCCCAGTGGAGTACATCGAGTCGGTCGTTCCATCCCATCTGTATGTTGTCGCCGTCGCTTAGTCCGTGGCCGTGAAGGTCGGGCAGGATGATGTTGTAGCCCATTGTCTTTTCGTAGATATATGCAATGTGCAGCATATCTACGGCATAGCGTCCGTAGCCGTGTACCACCACCGCCGTGTGTCCGTCGGCTTTCGGCGAACTGACGAACATTGCGTGCTGGCGTTCGCCACCCGGCATGACGATGAATGTGTCGCGCAGTGCTTTGATATTGTCGAGGCTGTCTATCCACGGTTTCAGTTCCGGATAATTTCTTATTTCACCCTCTAAGTCGGGTGTGCGGTCGGCAGGTTTAGATGCCAAGGCATAGTCGAGCAGATAGAAACTGCCTGCTATTGTGGCAATGACGAGTGTAATGATGACAGCCAAAGCTGTGTAAACGAGTTTTCTTTTCATGTTGTTTCTGTTTGCTGTATAGAACCGTCGGTGGAGCCGCCGGAATAGAAAAATGCACTGCAAGGCGTTGTTCCCGTGCCGGGAGCGGCCTGCAGTGCATTCGTGTTGTGTCGCCGTTGTTCACGGCCTATGTCGTGTCTTTATTTTGCAGGCACTTCTTCGAGTGTCTTCTTCAGCAGTTCCCAGAACGGGGCCACTGTGGGTATGAGGCAACGTTCGGCTGTGGTGTGCGGCGAGCGGAGCGTCGGGCCGAGTGAGACGACCTCAAGATGCGGATACTTGTCGAGTATCACCGAGCATTCGAGTCCGGCGTGGTCCACCTGCTCTACTGCCTCCTCTCCGAAGAGTTCGCGGTAGTTCTTCTCGAGGAGTTTGAGCAGTTCGCTTTCGGTATTCGGATCCCAGCCGCCGTATGCACCGCTCTGTTCCACCTTCATTCCTGCCATAGAGAAGCAGCGTTCGAGTGAAGTTGCGATGTAGTCTCTCATGTCTTCCTTTGAAGAGCGTGCGAGAATCTTTATCGCAGCCTTTCCGTCGGCGATATTTACGATGGCGAGGTTTGACGAAGTCTCCACTACTGTGGGGAACACCGGAATCATGCGCAGCACACCGTTGTGGCATGCGTAGATGGCATCGAGGAGGTTGTCTTGAATTTCTTCGGGAGTCTCTGTTGCCGGTGTTGCAACTTCTTCGGCGAAGAACTTTATTTCGTTCTCGATGGTGTGATACTCGTTGTTGAAGAGTTCGCGCCACTGTTCCACGCTTTCCTTGAGTGCTTCTACGTTCTCTTTGGGCAGTGTGAGCACTGTTTCGCATTCGAATGGTATGGCGTTGCGCATTGTTCCGCCGTTCCATGAAGCGAGGCGTGCTTCGTATTGGCTTATTGCTTCATGCACGAATCGTGCCATGAGTTTGTTGGCATTGCCTCGTCCCTCGTTTATTTCGAGTCCTGAGTGTCCGCCCTTCAGTCCCTTTATTGTCACTTTTACGGCAGCGTCTTCGGGGTCGGTCTCCACTTCCTTGTATTCCAGTGTCGCTGTGATGTCCACGCCTCCGGCACTTCCTATCACGAATTTGCCCCATGTCTCGGAGTCGAGATTGAGCAGGAGGTCGCCTTTCAGAACATCTGTCGGCAGGTCGTTTGCGCCGAACATACCGGTCTCTTCGTCGGCGGTGATGAGTCCTTCAACGAGTCCGTGCTTCAGGGTCTTGTCTTCCATGACAGCCATTATTGCAGCGACACCTATGCCGTTGTCGGCTCCCAATGTTGTGTTGCGTGCTCTCACCCATTCGCCGTCAATGTAAGTTTCTATCGGGTCTTTCTTGAAATCGTGTGTACTGTCCTTTGATTTCTGCGGCACCATGTCCATGTGTGCCTGCAGGATTACGCCTTTACGGTTTTCCATTCCGGGTGTTGCGGGTTTACGCATAATGATGTTTCCGCCGGCATCCTGGAAAGCTTCCACTCCTGCTTTGGCTGCAAAGTCGAGCAGGAATTTATGTATTTCTTCGCGTTGTCCTGATGGACGTGGTACTTGTGTGAGTGCATCGAAGTTGCGCCAGATGCACTCAGGTTTCAGATTGATAATTTCACTCATATTGGTTTTATTGTTTAAGTTGTTAATACTTGTTCTTTTTCCGTTGCCGTGGTGCCTTTACGCTGTGTGAACGAAAGCATTGTCCAAGCGAAGATTCCGAGCATTATGACGAGAAGTGTCTGCACCGAGTGTACTATCAGCACGAAGTTGAGCGCCTCTGTTTCGCCCACTCCGTAGAGTATGAGCATGGTCTTCACGGCGAAGTGCCACGGTCCGGCACCGTTAGGTGTAGGCACTATCACTGCGATGCTGCCTACGATGAATGTCACGAGGGCGCAAGCCATGCCGAGGTGTGATGTCTGCTCGAAGCAGAAGAATGTGAGATAGTAGTGCAGGAAGTAACTGAGCCATATCGCAAGTGTGAGGACGACGAAGAGAGGCGCATTCTTTACCTTCCTAAGCGACATCGCTCCTTGGACGATTCCGCCTATCGTTGTTTTCACCTTATTATATATTGCCAGTCTGCGTAGCAGATACCATGCCATGATGCACACTGCCACTGCGCAGATGGCTGTGACGATGTAGCCCGTTGAAGAGAATCCGCTGAGTATGGTGTCGATGTTTGTTCCGGTGCGTGCGAAGAATGTGTTGAACACATGCACCTGGAAGATGAATGTTGCCAGTGCTATGAGCATGACCAGAATTGAATCGATGGCACGCTCTGTCACCACTGTTCCGAGGGCTTTGGGGAACGACACTCCGTCGTAGCGGTGCAATACTCCGCAGCGTGCGAACTCGCCTATGCGCGGCACGATGAGGCTCACGGCGTAGGAAAGGAATATGGAGTTGATGCTCGTCGATGTGCGTGGATGTTCGCCTACGGGGTCGAGTGCAAGGTGCCAACGCCATCCGCGGAACACTTGGGCAAGAATGCCGAAGGGGAACGACAGCAGCATCCATGTCCAGTTCATGTCGTGCAGCATGACCTGTTCGAGTGCATGGAAGTCGAAATCGCGGTACATCCAGTAGAGGATAAGTCCGCCGAGCATCAGCGACAGGCCTACTTTCAGTATGTTGCCTGTGGCTTTGGTGTAATTCAACTGCAATTTTTTATATGTTTTATCTTATGCAAAAATACAAAAAAGAAATGAATACGCATTTAATAAAATGCTTAAATATATTAAGTCGTCGAAAGTTTCTGTTTTTGTGGATGGTTTTTCGGTTATGAATTATGGTGTGTGTCTTTATGAAAATTCATGAAAAAGCCCGTCGGCGGAAGCCGCTTGCAGTAAACGGTTGTGCCGACGGGTTTGTCTTCAAGCCATTCAGAAAGGCTATCTTGCCATGCGCTTCACGCCGTCCTGTATGTATATCTCGCCTTTTCGTGGTGCATTTATGCGGCGTCCGCCCATATCGTAGGTCGCGCTTTCCTCGCCTTTCTGTACCGTGATGCTGTTCACGCCGTTTTCCACACGCTTGTATGCCTCTTTGGCGAAGTCGTCTTTCGAGAACAGTAGTTTGCCGTTTTCGTAGCAGGCAAGCATTTCTCTGGTTTCCATGTGAGTGGGTTTGGAAATATTGCTCCACCAATAATCTGTATTCGGACCTATTCCTTCTACCCAATAGTCTCCATTTATCGACAGTCGGCGGTACAGAATACCGTTCACCTCCACAGAGTCTTCCTCTGTCACAATACTTCCAAATTCTGTTGCCACATCGCCTTTGTGCAAAGTGAAATCAAGCATAAGAGTCCAGTCTCCTTCGGTATTGTCAGGATGCTTGTAGGCATAGACCTTTCCATTTTCCTCGTAAGCAACAATGTCATCACAATAAGATGCCGGTTGTCCACTGTCGTCATACACTGACGACATTTTCCAGCACTTACGGTTATCTACAATGGTATCGCATTCAACAGTAACGGTGTATGGCTTCTTTACCACATCAGAAACGTAGTCATTCACAACCAGGCATTTCCACACTTTCCCAGGGGTAAGAACCTTTTTGTAATTGTCCTGTGCGACTGCTGTCAGACAAGACAAAAGAAGCAGAATTAAGGATAATCTTCTCATAATAATAGGTTTTTATATGTTTGATACTGTTTTAAACTGTCTTAATACACCTTATTATTTTAATATATTGTAGGCAGCGGCACAGTGTTTTGTGCCATTGATACGAATAAATTTTTATGCTACCAATGCTTGTGCAAATATACGTTTTTTTTATTTTTGACCAAATAAAAAGTCCTCTTTTTTTTATTTTTTTTGTGCAGGGAAGTGCATCTGTATTTCTTTGACTCTCAGCCGTTTATATATTGCCTTAAAAACAAGGCTTGTTTGCTCATAAAAGAAGTCTTGTTTACACTCCAAAGAAGTCTTGTTTGCGTTGTAAAGAAGCCTTGTTTTGAAACCGTGCAAGATGTACTTGTTTTTTCATGCGGCAGTAGTTGTTTTTTAACGTAATTGCAACGGTCGGGGCGGCAAAACATAAAATGTTGCCACAGGTGCAAAAAAATGATGCCAAGAAAGCACGGATTTAAATATAAAATTCGTACTTTTGCAGCACTTTTAGAAAATTGTTAAGAATTTATGGACGATTATCACGCGGAAAATATGAATTTGTAGGCAGGAGGGCAGTGCACGTTTGGTGGCTAATCTCCGGTCTGTTTAACGCATGGAGATTAACTGTATGAGAACTTTTTGGAACATCAACTCTGCACTCAAGACCATCAGCGAATGGCAACCCAACTGTTGGATACAAGTCACTTGTCCGACCGATGAAGACCAGGATTATCTGGAAGATAAATTCAACATACCCGACTATTTCCTCTCCGACATCAGCGATACCGACGAGCGCGCCCGTTACGAGTACGACGACGGATGGATGCTCATCATCCTTCGTATTCCGTATGTCAAGGAGATACGCTCACGCACGCCTTACACCACGGTGCCCCTCGGCATCATACACAAGCGCGATGTCACCATCACCGTGTGCTATTACGAGACCAACATGATGATCGACTTCGTGAGCTACCAGCAGAAGCGTGGCGAGGGATTCACCGACTATGTCGATTTCATCTTCCGTCTGTTCCTTTCGTCAGCCGTGTGGTATCTGAAACGCTTGAAGCAAATCAACGCACTCATAGAGAAGGCCAAGCACAACCTCGACCACAATGTGAACAACGAATCGCTCATCGCGCTCTCGCGCTTGCAGGATTCGCTCACATACTTCGTCACATCCATCCGCGGCAACGAGACCCTTCTGGCTAAACTGAAGTTCAAGCTGCAGGTGGACGAACTCGATGCCGACCTCATCGAGGATGTGAACATCGAGATGTCGCAGGCACGCGAGACAACAAACATCTATTCCGACATTCTCGAATCGACGATGGACACCTATTCAAGCATCATCAACAACAACATGAACACCGTGATGCGTACGCTCACATCGGTGTCCATCATCATGATGTTTCCCACACTCATCGCTTCGCTTTTCGGTATGAACCTTATCAACGGAATGGAGACAAGCCATTGGGGATTTGCCATTGCGCTGATTATTTCGTTCGTCGTCTCGGCAATGTCGTGGATTATTCTGCGCCACAAGCGTCTGCTCTAAGCAGCGACGGGGCGTGAAACCGATGGCGTTAGCATAGTTTGGCTCCGTGGGCAGATTATGCTTTACATTCCGTATAAATATAGCAAAAAGCAGACGGAAATGAAAATAAATTGCCTTTTTCGTTGATATTCAAAAATTTTTATTTAAGTTTGCAATCCATAAAAGCATGAGAATATCGCCAGTTGCGGCTCTTCCGCACAACAAACGGAAAGTCCGTGGGGCGATGTAGTGATTAAACCTTGTCATAAACTTAAAACAGTGAAATGATGGACTCTCAAGAAAATGCCCTCTTGCAAGGCGCAAAAGAAGAAGAAAAGAACGTGGAGCAATCTGCCGTTCAAGTAGAAAACGCAGAAACACAAGCCCCGTCCGCCATCACGGCAGAGCCGGAGGAGAGTGAAGCCACAGCCGAGAACAAACCCGAGACAAAGGTGTACAGGACCAAGCAGGAAGTAATCGACAGACTCACCGAAATTGTCAATGGCGACGAAAACCCACGAAAGGATGAGACAGACCTGCTCAAAACAGTGTTCTATAAGCTCCATAACGCCGAGCGCGAGGCAAGACTTAAAGCATATATCGATGGAGGAGGCAACCCCGACACCTACCAGATTACTCCCGACGAGAGCGAAGCAACATTCAAATCGCTCATGAGCGTAGTCAGAGAGAAACGCGCACAGGTGTTCCAGAAGCAGGAAGAGGAGAAAGCCGCAAACCTCGAGAAGAAGCTCGACATCATAAACCGCATAAAAGCAATGGCCACTTCGCCCGAAGAGGCTAACAAATCATACAACGAATTCAAGGAACTGCAACAGCAGTGGAAGGACATCAAAGCCGTACCGGCAGAGAAGTCGGCGGAACTGTGGCGCAGTTATCAGCTCTATGTAGAGCAGTTCTACGACCTGCTGAAGCTCAACAGCGAAGCACGCGAGTATGACTTCAAGAAGAATCTCGAACTGAAGACGAAGCTTTGCGAAGCCGCCGAGAAGCTCGCCGAGGAAGAAGACGTCATCAGCGCATTCTATCAGTTGCAGGAACTGCATCAGCAATACCGCGAAATAGGACCCGTTGCCAAAGAGTTGCGTGAGCAGATATGGAGCCGCTTCAAAGCCGCTTCGACAGTAATCAACAAGCGTCACCAGCAGCACTTCGAGGAGATAAGAGCCAAAGAGCAGGAAAACCTCGACCGTAAGACAGCCCTCTGCGAGAAAGTGGAAGCCATAGCCAAGGAGGAGAACAAGACCGCCAAGGACTGGGAACAGCACTCACAGCAGATAATAGAGGTGCAGAACGAATGGAAAACCATAGGTTTCGCACCGCAGAAGATGAATGTCAAGATATTCGAAAGATTCCGTCAGGCGTGCGACGACTTCTTCAACCGCAAACTGGAATACCACAGAGAACAGAAAAAGGCATACGCTGCCAACGCCGAAAAGAAGCGTGCGCTCGTGGAAAAGGCACAGGTTCTGGCCGACAGCACTGCATGGAAATCGACAAGCGACAAGCTCATTGCTCTGCAAAAGGAGTGGAAGACGACAGGAACAGTGCCAAGAAAGCTCGGCGAACAGCTCTGGAACGACTTCCTCACAGCCTGCAACAAGTTCTTTGCGGCACGCAATGCCGCCAACGCCGACGCACACAACGAGGAATACGCAAACCTTGAAAAGAAGCGCGATGTGATAGAACGCCTCAAGGTTCTCGCCTCGGAGACTGCCGACAACATGCAGGAAAAGGTGCAGGGACTCATCGAAGAGTTCAACGCCGTAGGTCATGTGCCGTACAAAGAGAAGGACGCCGTGTATAAAGAGTTCCATGATTTGCTGGACAAGGTATATAAGGAACTGCACATCAACACCGCACGCCGCCGTCTGGACAACTTCAAGAGCAACCTCAGAAACGTGGCAAAGCGCGGCGAGGAAGCACTCGACAACGAGCGCGGACGACTCATGCGCCGCTACGACCAGTTGCGACAGGAAATTCAGACATACGAGAACAACCTCGGATTCCTCAATGCAAGCAGCAAGAAGGGCAACAGCCTGATTGACGAAATGAACCGCAAGGTGCAGAAACTCAAGGACGACCTTGAGCTCGTGAGACAGAAAATAAAGGCCATCGATGCCGAAAACAAGGAATAATGACAATCATCCCCATTTCCATACAAAACGGAAATGGGGATTTTTTTTGCTCCTTTCTTCCCGTTTTCCTTGCTTTTTCCTTATTGATTTGCTACCTTTGTAGCACAAAGGACAACATAAAAAACGCGCAACAATGAAGAAACTACTTTCATTGCCCCCCAACCTCGTGGACTGTTTCCATGATGTCACAGGGCTGAATCACGACGAATGGTTCTGTACTAACGACCCCGTGGGTCGCAAACTCGGTTCCGGCGGAGGCACCACATGGCTCCTGAAAGCCGCTTACGAAGCCGGAAACAACGGCGAAACATTCGACGAATGGCTCGCTGCCGACAAGCGTCTGCTGCTCCATGCCGGCGGACAAAGCCGACGTCTGCCGTCGTATGCGCCGTCGGGCAAGATTCTTACGCCGCTTCCTATATTCCGTTGGGAGCGCGGACAACGGCTCTCGCAGAACCTGCTCTCACTGCAAGTGCCGCTCTACCGGCGCATCATGGACATCGCACCGGAAGGACTTAACACCATGATAGTGAGCGGCGATGTCTATATTCGTGCCACCGAACCGTTGCAGGCCATACCCGATGCCGACATAGTGTGCTACGGATTGTGGCTCGGACCGGAGATAGCCAAGGACCACGGAGTGTTCGTCTCGTCACGCGAGAACCCCTCCGTGCTGAAGTGTATGCTTCAGAAACCGTCGGTGGAGACGCTCAGTTCGCTCCTCACCGACCATTTCTATCTCACCGATATAGGCGTATGGATACTCTCCGACCGTGCTGTCAAGGTGCTCATGAAGCACTCCATGCAGGGCAACGAAGTGACCGCCTACGACATGTACGGCGAGTTTGGATGCGCACTCGGAACAGAACCCGGCGTGAAGGATGCCGATGTGAACGACTTGAAAGTGGCGATTCTGCCGCTGCCGGGTGGAGAATTCTATCATTTCGGTACTTCGCACGAACTGCTTTCGTCGATGCTTGCCATACAAAATCTCGTGAACGACCAGCGCGAGATAATGCACTTCGACCGCAAGCCACACCCGTCTATCTTCGTGCAGAACACGGAAGTGAAGCGGAAATGGACCGCCGACAACCGCAACGAATGGATAGAGAACGCTTGGGTGGGCGAGAAATGGACGCTCACACAGAACAATATAGTGACAGGCGTGCCCGAAAACGACTGGACTCTCACGCTCGCCGACGGTCAGTGTGTGGATGTCGTGCCGGTGGGGGAGAACGGTTTTGCCGTGCGTCCCTACGGATTCAACGACAGTTTCCGTGGCGCATTGTCGTCGGTGGAGTATCTCGGTCGCTCGTTTAAGACTTGGGCGGAAGAGCGCGGCATCGACATCGAAGCCGTGGAAGGTGGTCACGACCTGCAGGCGGCACGCATATTCCCCGTTGTGTATGACACCGCCGACATGGAAACGGTGCTCCGCTGGATGCTTGCCGAACCGTCGCTCGCCGAAGGCAAGACCGTATGGGAGAACGCACGACGCATGAGTGCCGACGAAATAAGTGCCGAAGCCAATCTGAAACGCCTCGTCGCACAGCGCAATGTGCTACGCGCCGCCAACTGGCAGATGCTTGCCCGCAACTGGCAGCACAGTGTGTTCTATCAGACCGACCTCGATTCTGCCGCCAAGGAGTTTGCACGTTGGAACCTGCCGCAGCCCGCGGCTTTGCCGGAGTCGGCACCGCTTCTCATCCGCACTCGTGATGCCATGTTCCGTTCGGAGCTGAAACGCTACGCCGGAACCGACGGTAAAGCCGAGGAAGAAGAGGCTTTCTCGCTTCTGCGCAAGGGGCTTACCGATGACGCCGTAGGGCAGAAACAGATGCCACGACTGTCGGTCTATGCCGACCAGATAGTGTGGGGACGCTCGCCGGTGCGCATCGACATCGCCGGAGGATGGACCGACACACCGCCGTTCTGCCTCGTAGAGGGTGGCAATGTGGTGAACCTTGCGATAGAACTCAACGGACAACCGCCGTTGCAGACATACATAAAACCGTGCCGTGAGCCGCACATTGTCCTGCGAAGCATCGACCTCGGCGCATCGGAGATGATAGAAACCTACGACCAACTCGCTGCCTTTAACGTGGTGGGTTCACCTTTCTCCATTCCGAAGGCGGCTCTCTGTCTTGCCGGATTCCTGCCGCAGTTCTGCAAGGAGGGCTTCAAGTCGCTCCGTTCACAACTCGAAACCTTCGGATGCGGCATAGAAGTGACTCTGCTTTCGGCCATCCCTGCCGGCTCAGGATTGGGTACAAGCAGTCTGTTGGCATCGACAGTGCTCGGCGCATTGAGCGACTTCTGCGGACTGGGATGGGACAAAATCGAGATTGGCCACCGCACATTGGTGCTCGAACAGCTGCTCACCACAGGCGGAGGATGGCAGGACCAGTTCGGAGGATTGCTGCATGGCGTGAAGCTTTTACAGACCGACCGCGGCTTTTCACAGACTCCCGAAGTGCGCTATCTGCCTTCGGCACTCTTCACACAGGCCGACTACAAGGCGTGTCATCTGCTCTATTACACGGGAATAACACGCACGGCGAAGACCATCCTTGCCGAAATCGTGCGCAAGATGTTCCTCAACGAGAGCGACGAACTCATGCTTCTGCGCGACATGAAAGCCCATGCGCTCGATATGTTCGAGGCAATACAGCACATGGACTTTGAACGTATGGGAAGACTTGTACGCAAGACATGGACGCAGAACCAGCTCCTCGACAGCGGCACCAACCCTGCTGCCGTGGCGCATCTCACCTCGCTCATCGACGACCTTTGCCTCGGCTACAAGCTGCCGGGAGCCGGCGGAGGAGGCTATCTCTATATGGTGGCGAAGGATGTCGATGCCGCTGCACGCATAAGGAAGATCCTTTCCGACAACCGACCCAACGACAAGGCTCGCTTTGTGGAAATGAGTCTGTGCTCGAAGGGATTCCAGGTGAGTCGCAGTTAAGGCGGCGGAGACTGTCGCTTTGCCGTCGGTGTGGCGGCAAAGGGAAACGACTGCATTTAAAAAGGGAAATATATAGAAACCAAATGGGAAATATATAGAAACCAAATGGGAAATATATAGAAACGCTGACAAGGCTTCTTCCGGTTGTGGAGAAGCCTTGTCTGTGTTATTGGGAAACCTCGTTTGCGGTGCTGTGAATCCTCGTTTGCAGACCGGAGGATTGGGCGTTTACTCTTTGATGTGAAAAAAAACATCCGCAGTCTTGCCTTCTATGGATTTCTTTGAGTAATTTTGCACACGGAAAAGGATAACTCATACAGGCTTCGCAGACACCGTTTTTGCCGTCGTCGGACGGACTGACGGCATACAAGGGGATGTGCCACGCATCGAGAAAGCGTCTGCCCGTCGGCAGAATGTGCCGCAGAAATGTGAAGCGTAAACAATTCATGGCAAAAGAAACGCAATGACAACAAAGGTAAAAGGGAACTCCACCGGCCAATGGTTGCCGCTTGTCGGACTTGCATGTTCGGCTTTCGTCTTCAATACATCAGAATTCATGCCCATCGGACTGTTGTCCGATATCGCCTCCGACCTGCGCATAAGCGACGCACAGGCGGGCATGCTCATCTCCGTATATGCGTGGGTTGTGGCGTTCATGTCGCTTCCGCTGATGATAATGGCATCGCGGATGGAACTGAAACGCCTCATGCTCGGCATCGTAGCACTCTTTGTAGTGAGCCATATAGGGTCGGCTCTCGCCACAGGCTACTACACGCTCATGCTCTCGCGTATGGGAGTTGCGTGTGCACATGCCATATTCTGGTCCATCGTTTCACCGATGGCTGTGCGCACAGTACCGCCCGAACGGCGTGCAATGGCACTCGGCGTGGTGGCAACGGGGTCGTCGGTGGCGATGGTTGTGGGGCTGCCGCTGGGCAGAATAATAGGAATCTATGTGGGATGGCGTGCCACATTCCTTTGCATCGGCATCATTACGGCAGTGCTGTTCGCTTATCTTGCGGCAGTGCTTCCGCGTCTGGAAAGCCGTGGAGGGTTCTCCCCGCGGCGTGTTCCGCAGCTGCTTCGCAACCGGGTGCTGACGGGAATCTTCATCATGTCGGTGCTCTTCGCCACGGCACATTATACGGGTTACAGCTACATCGAGCCTTTCCTCGGCAGAATTGCCGGCATGACGCCCGACACGGTGACGCTTACACTCATCGTCTTCGGGGCTTCGGGACTGCTCGGCAGCATAGCCTTCTCGAAGTGTTATATGCTTGACCGCTATCGTTTCATCGCCGTTGTCACAGCCGGTCCTGCCGTGTCGATGCTGCTTATGCAAGGTGCTGCCGGCAGTTTCTGGGCGATAATGGCGGTGTGTGTGGTGTGGGGTTCCATGGCGACAGCGTTCAATGTGGCGTTCCAGGACTCTACAATGCGCTACGCACCGGTTGAGGCCACATCGGTGGCAATGTCGATATTCTCAGGAATCTTCAATCTCGGCATAGGACTCGGAGCCTGTATCGGGGCCAATGTCGTCACCCGTTTGTCGCTCGGTGGCGTGGGTTATGTCGGCGGAGCGATAGGGTTGGCGGCGACGGCATACTGCCTTTGGTGTCTCTTTCCGCAGATGCGGAGGAGCGATACGGATGGAGTCCAAATGTGATTATATTTGTATAACATGGTAGTTTTAATGTAATTACATTATAAAAAAGGCTTTTTCCTTGCCGTGTCTTCAAAAAAATATCTAAATTTGCAGCATTCAAAGAAATAATTGAAAAATGGTTTTCAAATACGATTTTCTTATCATCGGCGCCGGAGTAGCCGGCATGAGCTACGCCTTGAAGATAGCTCGCGCACACAAAGGCAAGGTATGCATAATATGCAAGACATCGCTCGATGAGGCAAACACTTCGTTTGCACAGGGAGGAGTGGCGTCGGTCACTAACCTTGCAGTTGATAATTTCGACAAACACATAGAGGACACGATGATTGCCGGCGACTATATCAACGACCGCCGCGCCGTGGAACAGGTGGTGCGCAACGCTCCTGAACAGATTAGGGAACTTGTGAAATGGGGCGTGAACTTCGACCGAAAGGCCGATGGCGAGTTCGATCTGCACCGCGAAGGAGGACACTCCGAGTTCCGCATACTGCACCATGCCGACGATACGGGAGCCGAAATACAGCGCGGACTCATGGAGGCTGTGCGCAACAACCCCGATATTGATATAAAAGAGAACCACTTCGCCGTGGAGATTATAACCCAACACCACCTCGGAGCACGCGTAACACGGCGCACACCATACATCAACTGCTACGGAGCCTATATCCTGAACCCCGACACGCAGAAGGTGGATACATATCTGAGCAAGGTCACCCTGATGTGTACGGGAGGTTGCGGAGCCGTCTATCAGACTACCACCAACCCCGTGATAGCGACAGGCGACGGCGAAGCCATGGTGTATCGCGCCAAGGGAACGGTGAAGGATATGGAGTTTGTGCAGTTCCATCCCACGGCACTCTACCATCCCGGCGAGACGCATCCCGCATTCCTCATCACCGAAGCAATGCGTGGTTACGGCGGAATACTGCGTCTGCCCAACGGCGAATCGTTCATGGAGAAGTATGACGAACGCCTCTCTCTTGCGCCACGCGACATTGTCGCACGCGCTATCGACAACGAAATGAAAATCCACGGTATTGACCATGTGTGTCTGGATGTGACACATAAGAACCCGGAGGAGACCAGAAAGCACTTCCCTAACATTTATCTCAAGTGTAAAAGCATTGGCATTGACATCACGACAGATTATATCCCCGTTCGACCGGCAGCACATTACATGTGCGGAGGCATACAGGTGGATCTCAACGGGCAGTCGTCCATAGAGCGACTCTACGCCATTGGCGAGTGTGCCTGCACTGGACTTCATGGCGGAAACCGCCTTGCCAGTAACTCACTCATAGAAGCGGTGGTGTATGCCGATGCTGCCGCCCGACACTCGTTGGCGCATGTCGATGAGTACGACTTCAACGAAATGGTGCCCGAATGGAACGACGAAGGCACAATGACAAACGAGGAAAAGGTGCTGATTACACAGAGTGTGAAGGAAGTGGGCGAGATAATGTCAAACTATGTGGGCATCGTCCGTTCCGACCTGCGACTGAAACGCGCATGGGACAGGCTCGATCTGCTCTACGAAGAGACCGAAGCCCTATTCAAACGTGTGAAGGCAAGTCGCGACATCTGCGAACTCCGCAACATGATAAACGTGGGTTATCTCATCACACGCCAGGCCATTGAGCGCAAGGAGTGCCGCGGATTGCATTACACGACCGACTATCCGCTCCACGCCTACGACCACAAATAAATCAGGACAAGTGTGCCACACGGTGCGGCGACAACAAGCATACGATGCAACGGAACATCAAAACTTCCTTGCGTCGTATGCTTTTTTATGCTATGAAGTCGCTGTTGCACAGTATGCCGAAGTTAATTAATCATATAATAAGGTGGCTTCGGCGACCGAAACGAACTTTTATTGCTAACTTTGCAGATTGATATGAACAGGACTTTTCACAAACGCATCACCATTCGAGGCTGTGTCATGGCGGTATTGCCGGCTGCAATGTCGTTCTGGTGCTTCTGGGTACGCACGGGAGCAATGCCCGTTGCCGGCTTCGCTCTGCTTGTTCTGGCTACGACAGCCATCGAGCGTCTCATCCACACCACCTACACTTTCACTGCCGACGGGATGCTGACGATACGCAACGGGCACCTCGCAAAGCCCCGCTACATAAGCGTTGCCGACATAACCGGCACACGAAAGGCGGGCGGAATGCTGCTCGTGGCGAGTCACATACTAATAGAATACGGCGCAGGACACATCACTTCGGTGCAGCCCGACAACGAGAAGGCTTTCCTTACCGAACTCCGTCGTCGCCTCGACAACATTGACAATCCTAACGAAAAATGATGAAACACTACATAAAGGCATTGCTGCCGCTGCTCTTTCTCGCACTGACAGCCAATGCACAGATACGATTTGACGAAGGCGACGACGATGCACTGGCAGCCGACACGCTGCTCATCGACTCCGTTTCGCCCGAACAGCAGTCGTTGCCGTGGCCCCAGTCGGTGGTGGCAGGCATCGACAATCTGCTGAAAAGCGATATGTTCGAGACCTCGCAGGTGGGTATGATGGTTTACGACCTCGATGCCGATTCAGCCATTTACTGCCACAATGAGCGTCAGCTTATGCGTCCGGCATCGACCATGAAACTGCTGACTGCCATAACAGCGATAGACAAACTGGGAGGAAGCTATCAGTTCAAGACCGACCTGTGCTATACCGGTGAGGTGACCGACGGTACACTTTCGGGCAACATCTACTGTGTGGGCGGCTTCGACCCACGCTTCAACATCGACGATATGCGTGCCTTTGTGGAGTCCATCCGCAAGATGGGTGTCGATACAATCCGTGGCACTATATATGCCGACAAGTCCATGAAGGACGAGGCACAGTACGGCGAAGGTTGGTGTTGGGACGACGACAACCCCATACTCTCGCCTCTGCTTGTGGGACGCAAGGATGTGTTCATCGACCGTTTCGTGCAGGAATTGCGTGAAGCGGGAATCGTTGTCGAGGCCTTTACGGGTCAGGGTCGCAAACCGGACGATGCTTTCTGCATCTGCCGCAGATTCCATACCATCGACCAAGTGCTCATGCGTATGCTCAAGGAAAGCGACAATCTGTATGCCGAATCAATGTTCTATCAGATAGGGGCGGCATCGGGCAACCAGCCGGCGACGGCACACAGCGCACGCAGCGTGATGAACCGGCTCATCGAGAAAGTGGGTCTCGACCCCAAACGCTATAACATCGCCGACGGTTCAGGGCTTTCGCTCTACAACTATGTCACTGCCGAACTCGAAGTGCGGCTGCTGCGTTACGCCTTCAAGAACAACAACATCTACCTGCATCTGCACCCGTCGCTGCCGCAGGCGGGTACCGACGGCACCCTGCGCAAGCGCATGACATCGCCTTTCACACAAGGCAACGTGTATGCAAAGACAGGTACCCTGAGCGGCATTAGCAGTCTGGCTGGCTACTGTACAGCCGCCAACGGCCACCGTCTGGCCTTTGCCATCATCAACCAAGGACTTCTGCACGGGCGCAACGGACGCTCCTTCCAGGACCGTGTGTGCACCATTCTGTGCCAGCCCTAAACGCCTTCACCCATGATTGCCGACGAACTTATTTTCAACATAAAGCAATGCCTTGTCTTTGCTCCCACCAAGGAGCAGGACAGGGCATTGTTGGCTTTTGCCCGTTTCCTCACCTCCCGCGACGACAGGGCGATGATGCTGTTGCGCGGTTCGGCTGGAACGGGAAAGACAACACTCTCCGGTGCCATCGTGCGCACCATGCGTCGGCTGCGCCAGAAGGTGGTGCTCCTTGCGCCGACAGGGCGTGCCGCCAAGGTACTCGCGCTCAATTCCAGTCATGCCGCCTACACCATTCACCGCCGGATATACCGCCAGAAGTCGATGGAAGGGGCTTTCTCGCTCGCTCCCAACATGCACACCGACACGCTTTTCATCGTGGATGAGGCTTCGATGATAGCCAACGACGGACTGCGTGAGACCCTCTTCGGCACGGGGCGGCTTCTTGACGACCTCGTGAGCTATGTTTACAGCGGTCGTAACTGCCGTATGATGCTCGTGGGCGATAAGGCGCAGCTACCGCCGGTGGGCGAGGAAGAGTCGCCGGCACTGTGTGGCGACTTCATGCGGGGCTACGGACTTCAGGTGTATGAAGCCGACCTGAACGAAGTGTTGAGGCAAAGCAGCGAGTCGGGCATACTCTACAACGCCACCGTAGTGCGCCGGATGATAACGCACGACGAAGCCACCCAGTTGCCAAAGATACGCTTCCAAGGTTTCGCCGACATAGTGATGGTGCCGGGCGACGAACTTATAGAGCGGCTGGCTTCAAGCTATTCGGAGGTGGGAGTGGACGAGACCATGGTGGTGACACGCTCCAACAAGCGTGCCAACATCTACAACCAGGGCATACGCAACACCGTGCTGTGGCGCGAGGAACAGCTCACCACGGGCGACATGCTCATGATAGTGAAGAACAACTACTTCTGGACGGAGGCCGACGCTGCCGCCAACACCACGGCAGCAAGGCAGACGGGAGGCGGACGGCAGCAGGCCATGGACGGGACGACGACGGGAAACGCACCCGACGAAGGCCTCGCCACGCCGGGATTCATTGCCAACGGCGACCGGGCGGTAGTGCAGCGCGTGCGCAACCAGCGCGAACTCTACGGCTTCCACTTTGCCGATATGTGGCTGCAATTCCCCGATTACGACAACTACGAGCTTAAAGCCACCGTCATAACCGACAGCCTCACGACGGAGGCACCGGCTCTCACGCCGGAGCAGAACCGCCGGCTGTACGACGAAGTGATGCTCGACTATGCCGACATACCATCGAAACCCGAACGCATGAAGAAACTGAAACAGGACCCTTACTACAACGCCATACAGATAAAATACGCATACGCCGTGACATGCCACAAGGCTCAGGGCGGACAATGGGCACACGTTTATGTGGACCAAGGGTATATGACCGATGAAATGCTGTCGCCCGACTACATCCACTGGCTCTACACTGCATTCACACGAGCTACGGAAAAACTCTTCCTCGTAAACTGGCCGAAGACGCAGACGGCTGTATTGACTGACTGAAACAAACATGAACATAAAGAAAACGAACATGAAAATGAAATCCCTAAAACTTCTTCTGCTCGCCGCAACGGCTTTCCTCGCTGCGCAGACAATGAGTGCACAGACCGCCGACGGCACTGCCGAAGATCCCGACACCAAGTATGCCGTTGAGCTTCTGAAGCCCAAGGCCACGGCTCCCGACTTCGTTCTGCCGTCGCTCGATGGCAAGACCGTGAAACTGAGCGACTTCCGTGGCAAGATAGTGGTGATAGACTTCTGGGCATCATGGTGCTCCGACTGCCGCAAGGACGCATCTGCCGTGGTGGAGATGCACCGTGAATACAAGGACAAGGGCGTGGTGTTCCTTGGCGTGTCGTTCGATACCAACCGCGAATCATGGGCAAATGCCGTGAAGAAGTACGGCATCGACTATGTGCAGGTGAGCAACCTCCAGAAGTGGAAGGAGACGGAAGTGTCGAAAGCCTATCATGTGAACTGGATTCCGTCGATGTATGTCATCGACGCCGAGGGCAAGGTGCTGCTCGGCACGGTGGTGTCGTCGAAGGTGAAGGCACTGCTCGGACAGCTCACAGCCACGACCCGATAACCCTACACGGCACAGAAGGACAGCATGACACTCACCGTAGATTTGCTCAGACAATGGTTCGCACAGTTCAACACCGCCTACTTCGGCGGCGAACTGCCCATGCCTGCTCTCGGTCTGTCGAAAGCCCGCACACGCCTCGGCACCATGACATGCCGATGCGAACGCACGCTGTTCAAGCGCAGATTTTATGATTTCGCCATCCGTGTGAGCACCTTTTACGACAGTACGGAGCGTGAATATCAGACCGTGTTGCTGCACGAAATGATACACTACTACATCACTTACAAAGGCATACACGACACTTCGGCGCATGGAAGCGAGTTTCGCCGCATAATGCACCGCCTCAACAGCGAGCACGGATGGAACATCAGCGTGAGTTCGTCGGGGCGCGGAAAGACTCTCGACACATCGCGGCAATATGCGGATGTGTATGTCGTGCTCGCCATAATCATGCACACTGGCGAACGTTACCTGTCGGTTGTGAGTCCGCGCTACGCCGCAACCATCGACCGCCAGGCGCAGAATGTGTCGCAGATAGCGCAGCACCGATGGTTCGTGGCGCACGATTCGTTCTTCCGCACGTTCCCCAAAGTGCGCACGCTGAGAGCCAGAAAGGTTACGAAGGAAATGTATGAGGAAAAGACGCGCAGCATGGAACCGCTGGCGTTGAAAAAGAATTGAAAACCAGTGCATTTTCGGTTGGTTTTCAAACAAGGCTTCTTTTAGTCGCAAACAAGGCTTCTTTACAATGCAAACAAGGCTTGTTTGAGAGTAAAAGAAGCCTTGTTTGCGTTCCTATGTTTTTTTCGTTGCGAAACCAATGCAATACGGGCTTCGACGGGAGAAGGCGTAAATACGTTGTCGATATATGTAACTGTCTGATAATCAACGGATGGTACTCCTGCATTTCTGCGCTTTTCTGCTGCCGAAACCGGCGTTTGCCTACTGTTTTCCGCGTCGCAGTAAGTCGGTCATTATGCGTGCGGCGTTCTCAGGTGCGTTGCTGTCGCCGAGCAGGTCGTGTACGCGCCGGTAGCCGTCGAGCATACGCTGCCGTCCCGTTTCGCCCGGCATGATGTCGGCGAGACAGCGTGCAATGTTCTCTGCCGAGAACGTGTCTGCCACGAGTTCGGTCACCACTTCTTCGTCGGCGATGAGATTGACGAGCGAGACGTACTTCACCTTGAGCACATGGCGGCGGCAGAATGCTATGAAGCGTGGCAGCGGTGTCTTGTAGCACACCACCTGCGGCACGCCGAAGAGGGCTGTCTCAAGGGTGGCGGTGCCGCTTGTCACCACGGCGAGCGTGGCGTGGGAGAGCAGGGCGTAGGTGTCGTTGTGTACGAGACTCACGCCAGTGCCTTCTATGAGGCGGCTGTATTGGCTCGCGTCAATGCCCGGTGCGCCGGCGAGCACGAGCTGGTAGTCGTGAAAGCGGCTTGCTGCCTGAATCATGGCAGGCAGGTTGTCGGTTATCTCCTGGCGGCGACTGCCGGCGAGGAGGGCTATAATGGGTTTCTGTGAGAGGTGGTGACGGGTGGCGAATCCGCTGAATGTCTCGGTGTAGGAAGCCTTGAACTGTCGCACTTCACCGGCTGTCGGGTTGCCGACATAGTGGATGGGGTAGTGGTGTTTCTGCTCGAAGAACGGCACTTCAAAGGGCAGTATGGAGAACATCTCGTCCACATCGCGCTTTATCGACTTTATGCGCCATTCCTTCCATGCCCATATCTTCGGTGAAATATAGTAGAAGACTGGTATGCCGGTATGGCTCTTTACGAAGCGTGCGATGCTGAGGTTGAAGCCCGGATAATCGACGAGTATGACCACATTGGGCTGCCATTGCCTTATGTCGGCCTTGCACATTGCCATGTTGCGCATGATGTTGCGCAGATGGAGCAGCACGGGTATGAAACCCATGTAGGCCAACTCGCGGTAGTGGCGCACACGGGTTCCGCCCACATCCTGCATCATGTCGCCGCCAAAGAAGCGGAACTGTGCCTGTGGGTCGGCATTCTGAAGCTCACGCATGAGGTGCGATGCGTGGAGGTCGCCGCTGGCTTCACCGGCTATGAGATAGTATTTCATACGTTTTCGAAGTCTGCTGCACGGGTGTTGAGGAAGTCGTAGTCGGTCACATCTATGCGTGTGGGTGTGATGGCTACATATCCGTGGGTGATGGCCCAGTTGTCGGTGTCGTCGGCCTCCGGCTCGTCGTTGGTGTATTGACCCGTCATCCAGTAGTAGTCGTAGCCGCGCGGATGGCGCATCTTCACGCATTCGTGGTGCCATGTGCCCTTTGCCATGCGGCATACACGCACGCCACGGAACTCGCTGGCAACGGGGAAGTTCACGTTCAGGCACACGCCTTGTGGCAGACCGTTGTCGAGCACCTTGCGGGTGATGCTTCTTACATACGGGCGCAGAGGTTCGAAGTCGGCGTCGGAGCGATGGTCGCACGACGAGAAAGCCACCGACGGTATGTATTTCATGCAACCTTCGACGGTGACGCCCATCGTTCCGCTGTAATGAGTGTTCACGCTTGCGTTGTCGCCGTGGTTTATTCCGCCAATCACCATGTCGGGGCGTGCGCCGTCAAGCAGCTGGTCGAGAGCGAGTTTCACGCAATCCACGGGTGTGCCGTTGCACGACCACACTTCCACATTGTCCTCCTTCCGGCGCAGTTTCAGGCGCAAAGGCTCTGTGGCGGAGAAGGCGCACGAGTAGCCCGAACGTGCCGATTCGGGCGCACACACCACGAGACGCGCCATGTCGCGGAGCATGTCGATGAGCGAATTGATGCCTTTGGCATGGTAACCGTCGTCGTTTGAAATAAGTATTAATGGCTTTTTATTATTCATAAATATGGTTTTATTTCATTTGCAAAAGTACGAAAAAAGGTTTAATATAACCGTTTCTCACATAAAATATGTAACTTTGCCGGACAAATTCACTTAGATGTAGCACTCATTGCGCAAGGCCGTCAGGTACAGCCAAGGCAATGGGCGTACTTTCATTGACATTATTTAATGACAGGAAGAGGATAGGAATCATGGGAAAAATCATAGCTTTGGCCAACCAGAAGGGTGGCGTGGGAAAGACAACGACAACCATCAATCTTGCGGCTTCGCTCGCTACGTTTGAGAAGACAGTGCTCGTAGTCGATGCAGACCCGCAGGCAAACGCTTCAAGCGGACTTGGAGTGGATATAAAGGATGTCGATTGTTCGCTCTATGAGTGCATCATCGACCATGCCGACGTGCGCGATGCCATCTATACCACCGACATAAACGGGCTTGACATCATTCCCAGTCACATCGACCTTGTGGGTGCGGAGATAGAAATGCTCAACCTGCACAACCGTGAACGGGTGATAAAGAACATGCTCGACACAATACGCGCCGACTATGATTATATACTCATCGACTGCAGTCCGTCGCTCGGACTCATCACAGTGAATGCACTTACGGCTGCCGACTCGGTGATAATACCCGTGCAGTGTGAGTACTTCGCACTCGAAGGCATCACGAAACTGCTCAACACAATCAAGATTATCAAGAGCAAACTCAATCCGAACCTCGAAATAGAAGGATTCCTGCTCACGATGTACGACAGCCGTCTGCGTCTGGCAAACCAGATTTACGACGAGGTGAAACGCCATTTCCAGGAACTCGTTTTCAAGACCGTCATACAGCGTAACGTTAAACTCAGCGAGAGTCCGAGCCACGGTCTGCCCGTCATTCTCTACGACACCGACTCCGTGGGAAGCAAGAACCACCTCGCACTCGCGAAGGAGATAATAAACAAAAACCAGCCGGCAGCGGTACAGGCGGAAGCGCAGAACGCCTGACACTGGGCGTAAGGCGGCAGGGAAAACAAGAGAAACTCACTCCAACGGCAATGCACCCCCAACGCAGTGCGGCACGCATGGAAATGCAAAGGCGGGAATTGTCGTCCACAAAATAAAGAAACTTACAGATGGTAGCACATAAGAAATACAACAGAAGCGTGCTCGGACGCGGACTCAACGACATAGAAGGAGGAAAAGGACTCGATGCCCTCATCGACACAAACGGTGTGCGCACTCAGGGAACATCGACCATTAACGAGATTCCTCTCGACCAGATAGAACCTAATCCGAACCAGCCACGACACGATTTCGACGCCGATGCGCTGCAGGAACTCGCCAACAGCATACGCGAGATAGGCATCATACAGCCCATAACACTGCGGCAGACCGCCGACAACCGCTTCCAGATCATAGCCGGAGAACGCCGATGGAGAGCATCGCAGATGGCTGGACTCACCGCAGTGCCGGCATACATACGCACCATTAAGGACGAGAGCGTCATGGAAATGGCGCTCGTGGAGAACATACAGCGTGAGGACCTCAATGCAATAGAAATAGCTCTCGCCTACGAACACCTGCTCGAAGGCGACGGAATGACACAGGAAAAGGTGTCGGAACGTGTGGGAAAAAGCCGCACTGCCATTACCAACTACCTGCGTCTGCTGCGTCTGCCGGCACAGGTGCAGATGGCTTTGCAGAAGAAGGAAATCGACATGGGACACGCCCGTGCCCTGCTTGCCATCGACAGTCCGTCGCTTCAGATAAAACTCTTCAACGAAGTGCAGAAGAACGGATATTCAGTGCGCAAGGTAGAGGAAATGGCACAGATGCTGAAGAACGGCGAAGACGTGAACAGCGGACGCAAGACCATTGTGGCAAAAGCCAAGTTCCCCGAAGAATACAACCTGCTGCGCAACCGCCTTTCAGAGTTTCTCCAGACAAAAGTGCAGCTCACATGCTCGTCAAAGGGTAAGGGAAAAATAACCATTCCCTTTGCAAACGAGGAGGATTTGGAGAAGATTATGAGCATATTCGACAGAATGAAAGAATAGGAGGAAGTGAGATTGCAGTTGCGTTACATATTGCAAACCATCGTCGTGGCGTGTCTGCTCATGGCGGCACAGACTGCCAGTGCGGGTGAGGCAGGCGGTGATGGCACATTGATGCCCTCGTCCGTCGCGCCGGACAGCACAGCTTTCATTCCCGACAGCACCCTCATGGCGGAGTCGGCACTGACTCATGCCGACAGCATGAAGTTCGCAGTGATGCCCGACACGGTGGTGAAACGCCACAAACGCGACTGGAACACATGGCGGCCAAACGCAAAACGCGCACTCTGGCTTGCTATCGTACTGCCTGGAGCAGGACAGATTTACAACCGTAAGTTCTGGAAACTGCCCATCGTCTATGGCGGATTCGTGGGATGTGCATACGCCATGCGTTGGAACAACCAGATGTACCGCGACTATTCACAGGCCTATCTCGACCTCATGGACGACGACCCCAACACGCAGAGCTACAACCAGTTCCTGCACCTCGGAGCCAAAATCGACGACTCGAACATAGAACGTTACAAGGCTATCTTCAAGAACAGGAAGGACCGTTTCCGCCGATGGCGAGACCTGAGTTTCTTCTGTATCGTGGCAGTCTATGCACTGTCGGTGGTCGATGCGTATGTGGATGCGTCGCTGTCGGAGTTTGATATATCCAAAGACCTGAGTCTGAGAGTGGAGCCGGCCATTATAAATAATAAGGTGGAAAGGAATCCATTGAAGGCGAACGCACTCGGACTGAGTTGCAGCTTGAACTTCTGACAGAAAGAGAACAGATTCATAAGAAAACTTATATACATGTCCGACGAAAGCAATCATATCTTGTACGGACAGAAAAAACAGTAGATGAAATTGATGAAAAAGACACTTTTATTCATTGCCGCAATGTTTATCGGCATAAACAGTCATGCTCTTGCACAGACTGACGATGATGATACGGAAATAACAGTGACCGACTCTAGCGGAAAAGAGGAGGTCATCGACCTGCCGGAGGCACTGACACACGACTACGACAGTCTGCTCAGCGTCTATAACGCAAAGGCTTATCTGAAGCCGAACTCCGACTGCAACCTCCCCGATATAAACCCCGTCTATGAGAAGGATGTATATAAACAGCGTCTCAGCCGAATCCCGACGGTGATAGAAATGCCCTATAACGAGGTGGTACAGAAGTTCATCGACCGTTACAGCGGACGTCTGCGCCGCTCCGTAAGCATCATGCTCGGAGCGCAGAACTTCTATATGCCCATCTTCGAGGAGGCTCTTGAAACCTACAACCTGCCGTTGGAACTGAAGTATCTGCCCGTAATCGAGTCGGCACTCAATCCTAATGCCGTGTCGAGAGTGGGCGCGACAGGACTCTGGCAGTTCATGCTTGCAACGGGAAAACGCTATGGTCTGGAAGTGAACTCGCTCGTGGACGAACGCCGCGACCCCGTGCTTTCGTCGTATGCAGCGGCACATTACCTGAGCGACCTGTATAAAATCTTCGGCGACTGGAATCTCGTCATCGCCGCATACAACTGCGGTCCGGAGGCGATAAACAAGGCAATCCACCGCTCAAAAGGCGAGAAGGACTACTGGCAGATATATCCTTACCTGCCACGCGAGACCCGTGGATATGTCCCGGCATTCATAGCTGCCAACTATATAATGACTTATTACTGCGAGCACAACATCTGCCCGATGACGGCGGAGCTGCCTTCGAAGACCGATACGGTGATGGTGAACCGCGACCTGCACCTTGAACAGGTGGCAAAGGTGCTTGATGTGGATATGCAGCAACTCAAGTCTCTCAACCCGCAATACCGCCGCAACATAGTGAACGGAAGCACAAAGCCGTCGGCACTGCGTCTGCCTGAGATGCTTGTGAACACGTTTATCGATCGCGAGGACTCTGTATATGCCTACAATTCCGAAGAACTCCTCTCCAAACGCACGGAAGTTGCCGTGAACGATGAGACCCCTTCATATACGCCGAAACGCCGCGCCACAAGCGGAAGAAACCGCGGACGCAACAGCCGCAGCCGTGGACGGAACTCAAGAGGACGCAAGATTACAATACGCCAAGGCGACACTCTCTCCGAAATAGCAGCCCGGAACAACACTACTGTAAAGAAACTCAAAAGGCTTAACAAAATCAGCGGCAACAGCATCAGGGCTGGAAAGAAACTGAGAGTAAAGTAAATTTCACCTTAAACAACTCGTAGGAGGACACTAACTATGGACGAACAGGAACTGAAAGACCAGCAGCGCGAAGCGGCAGACGATGCGCTCATTGACAATGCCTTCAAGCATTTGCTCGACACCTACCTTGCCTCTCGCCACCGGAAGAAGGTGGATATCATAACGAAGGCCTTCAACTTCGCACGCCAGGCACACAAAGGTGTGCGCCGTTTGTCGGGCGAACCCTACATAATGCACCCCATTGCCGTGGCACAGATAGTGTGCGAGGAGATGGGACTGGGATCTACGAGCATCTGTGCGGCGCTGCTTCACGATGTCGTGGAAGACACCGACTACACCGTGGAGGATATGGAAAACATCTTCGGGCCAAAGATTGCGCAAATCGTTGACGGCTTGACCAAAATCTCAGGCGGTATCTTCGGCGAACAGGCTTCGGCACAGGCGGAGAATTTCAAGAAGCTACTTCTCACCATGAGCGACGACATACGCGTGATACTGATAAAGATTTGCGACCGCCTTCACAATATGCGCACTCTCGCAAGTCAGCCCGCCAACAAGCAATACAAGATTGCCGGCGAGACGCTCTACATCTACGCTCCGCTTGCCAACCGCCTCGGTCTCAACAAAATCAAGGCCGAACTCGAAGACCTCAGCTTCAAATACGAGCATCCGGAAGAGTATGCTTCCATCGAGCGCAAGCTTGCTTCGACACAGGAACAGCGCGACATGCTCTTCCGTGAGTTCACCAGTCCGATAAAACAGACGCTCGACCAGATGGGTATCGACTACGAACTCAAGGCACGCGTGAAGACTCCGTACTCCATTTGGAACAAGATGCAGAACAAGCATGTGTCTTTCGACGAGATTTACGACATTCTTGCCGTGCGCATAATCTATACGCCCAAGGAGAGAAGCGAGGAGATAAACGAATGCTTCAAGATATATGTGGCGATAAACCAGATTTACAAATCGCACCCCGACCGTATCCGCGACTGGGTGAACCACCCCAAAGCCAACGGCTACCAGGCCTTGCATGTCACGCTGATGTCGAAGCAAGGCAAGTGGATTGAGGTGCAGATACGCAGCGACCGCATGGACGAAGTGGCGGAACAGGGCTTCGCCGCACACTGGAAATACAAGGAAGCAAGCGAGGTTATCGACGACGACAGCGAGCTGAACAACTGGCTCAGCACCATCAAGGAAATCCTTGACGACCCGCAGCCCGATGCCATGGACTTCCTTGACACAATAAAACTCAACCTCTTCGCAAGCGAAATATTCGTCTTTACGCCCAAGGGTGAAATCAAGACAATGCCTGCCGGGTGTACAGCCCTCGACTTCGCGTTCCAGATACACACCTTCCTCGGAAGCCACTGCATTGGCGCAAAGGTGAACCACAAGCTTGTACCGCTGAGCCACAAGCTGCAAAGCGGCGACCAGGTGGAGATACTTACATCCAAGTCGCAGCACGTTCAGGCGTCGTGGATAAAGTTCGTATATACGGCAAAGGCAAAGGGAAAGATTCAGGCTATACTCCGCCGGGACAACCGCGAGACCCAGAAACGCGGCGAACAGATACTTGCCGACTGGCTCAAGGCGAACGACTTTGAAATGACAACGGCGGTGCTCAACAAGCTTTGCGTGTTCCATGAAGTGCAGAAGCACGACGACCTCTTCCTCGCAATAGGCAGACGCACCGTCATTCTGGGTGACAAGGACATCGACGAACTGCGCGAGAAGAAGAGGGGACAGGCGATAGGATGGCGCAAGTTCGTGCCGTTCCTCGGCCATGACGAGAAGAAGAAGGAGAACGCCCCCGGCTTCTTCATCGTGGGCAAGGGCTTCAACAAGAAGAAACCTGTGATAATAAGCGAGTCGAACATCGCCACATTCGTCTTCCCGTCATGCTGTCACCCCATTCCGGGCGACGACATCCTCGGCTTCATCGACAACAAGAACCGCATAGAAATACACCGCCGCGACTGCAAGGTGGCGGCACGCCTGAAGTCGAGTTTCGGCAACCGCATACTCGATGCGAAATGGGATATGCACAGACAGATGTTCTTCGACGCCACCATCGAGATTCGCGGTATCGACTGCAAGGGCATGCTTCACGACGTGTGCGAGGTGCTTTCCGACAAACTTGATGTGAACATTCACAAGTTGACTATATCGAGCAATGACGGAATCTTCGACGGAACGATAGAGATACGCGTGCACGACCGCGCCGATGTGCATGTGATAATGGAGCAGCTGAAGACCATCGACGACCTCAAGGAGGTGCTCCAGATATTCTGACGACCGCGCCGCCGACGGCGCACCATTTTACGGACAACGGGTGCCGGCATGTGTTTTCATGCCGGCACCCGTTGTCGTTTATGTTCTTTTAACCCAAATCGGTCATCTTTTCCTAGTCGGTTATCTCCAACCAGCCTATCTATCTTCCAGGCGGAGAGAGGTATCTACCAGCACAAGCGTAGTCCAAACTTGATCCCAGCTCAGTTCACACCAGCTTTTAATCAGTTACGTTCTATCTTATTCACGATACTTTCTGTGGTTTGCTTCTAAGCTTGTGCTCCTACGAAAAGTTTAACGGACTATTGGAAAATATAGACCTGTACTAAAAAATTAAGCCACGGACTTATGCAACTGTACTCCTATTTTATTTTTTCAGTTATAGCTTTTACGATATTGTACACTTCTGTCAATTTATCTAGTATTTTATCGGTGTCATTCTCTTTTATCACAGGAATATGAAGGTAAATTCGCGTAGGAGCATTTTCAGGATGTTCATCAAGTTCGCAACCAGGAAACGATTCTGACAACGCCTCGCGGTAGGGTTCATAATGCTTGCGATTCCAAACAGTAATGTAAATGCCAAAGACTCCAAGTGGATTTTCGAATGAGCCTTGTTTAAAGGAAGCCTCTATACCAAGTCGGTTGGTATCTTTGTTAAATTCAACACCTAAGTCCCAACCTTGCCAAGCCCACCAGTCTGCTCCAGTACGAGCTTTTATCAAGATTAGGAGTTCCCCTATGCGTTCTTTGCGAAGCTGTTGAATTTGGTTTTCAAATTTTTGATACTCGGCTTTTAGCCAATTAATTTGGCGTCGGTTCTCGTAAAAGAAGCGTTTTAGTTCCATATTATTAGTTGAGTAGCGATTTTCGATTGTGCGGATAAAATCAAAAAGGAATACCAGATAGGACTGGTCTGCATTGAGTGCATAAGTCCCTAAGTTCTTTTTTATAGTGTCAAAAAGAGTACGGTAATTAACATAGTAATAGTCATATTGTTTTATTTTGCCTATCTCTGCGGAATCGGTTATAGGACGAGCAGAAAGTAGCACAAAGATATGGTTGGAACGTGTACTATAGGTTTTCTTGATATGACCGACATAACTTTTCAAAGGGTTGTAGAGAGATGCGCCTATCTTATTTTCTATTGCTATGACAAAATCATCGGCAACGACAGTGATGTCGATGAATTTGCGGTCCTCCGTAGCTTCTTCAGTGATTACTTTTGTATCGTTGAGTGAAAACGACAAATCTTCTTTACCTACGACTTCGAGTAAGGAAGATAAGAATAGACCTCTGAGACCATGGCATGCATTTGGCGTGAGGAAAAATCGCAGGATTTGACTACAACGCTCCTCAAACCTATCGCCTCCCATCTGGCAAATCTCCATAAAAGTTGGATTGGAGTTCATCTTTGGAAGCGACAAGAACTTTTGAAGTAAGGTGTTAAACACCTCGGATTCATTATGCAAATTTGACATTATCTCCACCTGTTTTTTTTAGATTAGCGACATCAAAAGAACTGAGTCGAGTGCAGTTAATAAATTTGACATGAGCACCCGACGCTTTTGCGGCTTTAACAATATCAGTAATTAGCGAAGAACCTTTACTATTGTCGCATGTGAGATTCGCACCTTTCTTGACAAGGTCAAGTGTGCCGAAGTCAGTAGGGAACACACGTTCAAGAGTAACTTGTCCCGGAGCTTGCGAAGTATATTGAGCAAGGATGCTTGGCTGCACCCCGTCAATATTGAATAGTATAATTTCTGAGCCGGACTGTTTTGCTTTCCGAGCACATTCTCCGAAATTCTGCATCTGTTTGAAATCAATGCGAACGTCTTTACCTGCGGCTAAGTCGTTGTTAATGTTTGTCATGTTCATTACCATCGTACCTTAAATTAGCAGACATATAATTTTACAAGAAAGCAAGTCTTTGGATAACAATAAATTATCCAATGCTTGCATGTGTCAGGAAATTCACTTACCTTAGTGCTGCTTTAAACTCAAATAAAGAATATCTGACATATGGCAAAGGTAAACATAAAATCTGAGAAAATCACTCCTTTCGGAGGAATTTATTACGCAAGGCTTTTTATGCGCTTTCACTTGACAAAGTCATCAACGGCACTCTTTCGGTGACAGGTACACCTACCGCTGCATCATAACCAATGACTGGGACAGTGAAGAGAAGGACGTTATCGAAACATACAACAAGCGTGGGGCGAGAGAGCGCGACTTCGACCGTCTCAACAATGATTTCGGATGGAAGCATCTGCCATGCTCCTTCTTGAACGAGAACACCGTGTACATGA
>USEC01000003.1 GCA_900553595.1 uncultured Prevotella sp.
CAATGAAGAAGAAATCCAGAAGATCAAAGCATTGGAGAAGGAACGCGACACCTATGCTGCCAGGCTCAGGAAAGAGCGTGAGGCGCGGATTGCGGAACAGAAGCGCAGGCAGGCGGAAGCGGCACGCCTCAGGCAACAGGAGGAACTCCGGAAAAAACAGCTTGCCGAAGAAAACAGAAAAAAGCAGACAACGCTCAAATCTTATCAGGAACGGCTCGAAAAATATAAAAATGAACTCCGGTCCGTTATCGTGGAGGCGGTCCTGACTCAGAATTTCGACTCCTGGGCAGAAAAACTCGTCTCCCCGGAAGGACTGAATGAAGCAGCGGATTACAAAGCCGCCACGACCGCCTTCCTGAACTGGTACCAAGCTATGAAAATCTTCGCGGAGGAAATGAAATCCGCGCACGGCCTGATCTACGATTCCCGCCGGGATTACGTCGGATTTCCCCTGATGAGCCCCATCACCGGAAAGAAAATGAAAGTGGGCCGCATCAAAAAAGATTACATTCTTCTCTACATGGAAGGCATGATGAGCGAGAACCTGCCGTTCAACCGTTTCCATTCTACGGAACTTCTTTCATTGGAACGATATGCATCGAAAAAGAAAAAGCGGAAATTCTCCGTTCCGGCGTTCTTTGCATCGTTCGGCAGATGGAAGGATGCAAAACAAACTGCATCAAACGGATTTGAAAAAACGGAAATAGAGTTTATGATAAATATATATTTTTCCAATGCGGTCAAAGACGCGGCGCGGAAATGGCACAACGGCTCAAAGGAAGAAGCGAGACGGCTTCTTGCCGCGTATGGAACAATGCCGGAGTTCGCGAAATTCAAGGAGGAACTTCAGCAGAATATAAAGAACAGTGCCGGGAAATCATCCCCGGCGGAGCAAAAACAGAAAACAACAAAAGGCACAAAGAAAGGTTTCGCAAGTTTCACGACTTGCGAAACCTTTCTTTTTACATTAAGCAAACGGAACTGCTATTCCACATCTTTCATTGAGAGTGAAATTCTGTTGCGTTTGCGATCCACATCCACCACCTTCACCATAACATGCTGATGCAGTCGCACCACCTTTGTGGCATCTGCAACAAACCGGTTTGCCAGTTGTGAGATATGCACCAAGCCGTCCTGATGCACACCGACATCAACAAAAGCCCCGAAACCTGTTATGTTTGTCACAATTCCTGGCAATACCATCCCAACGACCAAGTCGTCAACGGTACTGACACGAGAATCGAATTCAAATGTATCAAGCTGTTCACGCGGGTCGCGTCCCGGCTGCTTCAATTCAGAAACGATGTCCCGCAACGTTGGCAGACCCACCGCTTCCGACATGTAATCATTAAGATTTATGGAATCCAACACCTCTGTATTGGAAATCAAATCACTCACCTTACAATGCCTGTCGGCAGCCATCTGCTTCACAATTCCATAACTTTCCGGATGCACCGCACTATTGTCCAACGGGTTTTCCGCATTCGGAATACGCAGGAAACCGGCACATTGCTGATAGGCAACGGGACCTATACGCGCCACTTTCTTCAACTCCGCCCTCGACTTGAACGCTCCGTTTTTCTTACGGTAATCAACAATATTCTGAGCCGAAGTCACGTTAAGTCCGCTCACATACATGAGCAGTTGCTTGCTCGCCGTATTCAGATTCACTCCTACCGTATTCACGCATGAAGACACCACCATATCAAGACTCTGCTTCAGCTGCTGCTGGTCCACATCATGCTGATATTGCCCTACGCCAATACTTTGCGGATTGATTTTCACAAGTTCGGCAAGCGGATCCATAAGCCGGCGCCCTATCGAGACCGCCCCTCTGACCGTAACATCCTCCAAGGGAAACTCTTCGCGAGCCACATCGGAGGCCGAATAGACAGAAGCGCCGTCTTCACTCACGACATAGACCGGCACCTCCCGTCCGAAATCAAGACTCTTCAGAAAAGCCCCAGTCTCTCTGCTTGCAGTACCATTGCCTACGGCTATTGCCTCAACGTGCCATCTTTCCACGGCATTGCACACCTCTGCACCGGCGTGTTTCCAATCGTTCTTCGGCGCATTAGGGAATATCACTGCTTTATACAACAAGTCGCCCTGCTCGCTCAGACACACGAGTTTGCAGCCTGTACGAAATCCAGGATCGATACCCATCACTCTTTTCTGTCCCAAGGGCGAAGCCAAAAGCAACTGACGGAGGTTCTCCGAGAACACATTTATCGCTTCATTGTCAGCCGAAAGCTTGGCTGCCTGCATAAACTCAGTCTCTATCGACGGTCTCACGAGCCGCTTGTAAGAGTCAGCGACAGCCTCAGCCACATACCTACCGCACTCACCCCTGCCCTTTACATAAAACTGACGGATTTTTCCGACACACACCTCGTCATCAACAGCTACCGACAAGCGCAGGAATCCCTCCTTCGCTCCGCGGCACATGGCGAGCATACGGTGAGAGGAACAACGACGCAACGGCTCCGAGAAATCGAAATAGTCGGAGTATTTCAAGGCTTCGTCAGTGCCGGCTTTTGACTTGACTACCTTCGAAACAATCAGCGACTCACGCCGGAACACGCCTCTCACGCTTTTCCTCACGCGTTCGTCTTCGCTCACCACTTCGGCAATGATACACTTCGCTCCCTCAACTGCCTGCTCAGTACTGGACACCTCGCCTCTGACGAAACGGCGTGCAGAAGCCAGCGGATTGCTATCACGCTGCAACAATATCAACTGTGCCAACGGTTCAAGCCCCTGCTCACGCGCCACATCGGCCTTTGTCCGTCTGCGTGGCTTATAAGGCATGTAGATATCTTCGAGTTCCTGCAGGTTCCAACAAGACTCTATACGCGAACGAAGTTCATCGGTAAGTTTGCCAAGCGCATCTATAGTGCTTATGACCGTGGTCTTGCGTTTTGCTATTTCCGTCAATCTGTCGCGCCACATACTTATATCGCCGACAGACACTTCATCAAGGTTTCCCGTACGTTCCTTACGATAGCGACTTATAAAAGGCACGGTACAGTTCTGCTCCAGCAGTTCAAGCGTGTTGTCCACACTGCGCTCTTGCAGACCGAGTTCCGCGGCAATTATCTTTGTAAAAACATTCATTGGTATATAAAATTTCTTCTTTCCCTAATAATTACTTCGTATGTCTGCGACACGCTTTCAGCGAAAGAGACGAGACACGACAACAAAGCGAACCGAAAGCCTGCCATACCTCCCATCCCAGACATTAGCAACTTCAAAATTACAAAATAATATCGGAAAAAACAAAGATATTCCACCCGATTCAAAAGAAGCCTTATTTGCTCTTCAAATGAGGCTTCTTTGCATTGAAAACAAGGCTTGTTTGGAGGACAAACAAGCCTTGTTTTGAAAACCACCAAATTAATGTGAATCATTAAAGGCTCTGTGGCAAGATAAAAATCAAGTCAAACGCTTGTGGATTAATCAAGAAAAGAGTAACTTTGCAGCGTCAAAAAGCATGACGGCAATATGAATTGTCAAAGACCAGGCAATTATAGCTGCATTTGTGCTTGGCTTTAAAAGAACAGGGGCTGTGCCAGTTCGATCGGGATACTCATCAATTTAAAATCGAAAACCGAGAAGACTTCTCTTGTCAATGGCGGGCCATATAAACTCCTTCTGGAACTAAGTTGTAAAACCGGTGGATTACAAAGGCGGAGAGCTCTCAAATCTTATTTACTCGGAGTTTCATCACATCACTGGGCAGCCCTTTCTTTTCTATTTCCGATTGTTCAAACGGCTACACACATTATTTCATTTATTATAAATTCATCTCGAATATGTTCTCTGGAATTATAGAAGAAATGGCAACTGTCGTTGCAATAAAAAGCGATAAGGAAAACATAGATTTCACTCTGAAATGCTCCTTCACCACAGAGCTTAAAATCGACCAAAGTGTTTCACACAATGGCGTATGCCTCACCGTTGTGGACATTTCGGGCGATACATACACGGTTACTGCGATGCAGGAAACACTCTTGCGCTCAAACTTAGGACTCCTCAAAGTCGGCGACAAAGTGAACGTTGAACGCTCCATGATAATGAACGGAAGACTCGATGGGCATATCGTCCAAGGCCATGTCGATGGAACCGCAAAATGTACGGATATGCGTGATGCCGACGGCTCAACATATTACACCTTTGAATATGAATTCAACCGCGACATGGCAAAACGTGGCTACTTCACCGTCGATAAAGGTTCGGTAACGGTAAACGGCGTTTCATTGACGGTATGCTCTCCCACCGATAACTCATTCTCGGTAGCAATCATACCATATACCCACGACAACACGAACTTCTGCGACATCAAAATAGGAACAGTCGTAAACATAGAGTTCGACATATTAGGCAAATACATTGCACGACTCTCGCAGCTTGCGGGTTGATGCACCAAGGGAAACGACAGGAAACGGGGGTGAACCTCATGCCGATTGCATGAAGCTCACCCCCGTTTCTTTATTTATTCCACTTATTCGTAAACCTCCTCTATGCCACTGTCCAAGTCTTCCCCGACAGAATAGCAAGGGTCGAAATCGGCAGGAAGTTCAAATGTCGCACTCTGGTCGTAAGGCAGATTCGGGTCAGCAAACACCTTCTTCATATAGTAAGCCCATATAGGCAGAGCCATTGTTGCGCCCTGTCCCATACGCATCGAATCAAAATGCACATCACGGTCTTCACCACCTACCCAGCAACCGCTGACAAGCTGCGGAGTGAATCCGATGAACCATGCATCGGAATTACGGTTCGTAGTACCCGTCTTTCCGCCAATTTCACCATTGAAATTATATTTGAAGCGCAAGCGTCCCGCAGTACCGTTATCGACAACCCCTTTCAGAAGGATAAGCATTTTATCGGCACTTTCGGCATTGATCACTTCATTCATCCGCGGTTGGAAACTCGTAATCACATTTCCGTCGTTGTCCTCTATCCTCGTGACAAACATGGGGGCCGTACGAATGCCATGATTGGCAAAAGTGGAATATGCGCTCACCATCTCTGCAACCGAGACTTCACACGGACCCAAGCATAACGACATTGAAGGATGAATATCGGGATTGTTAATGCCGAAATCATGGAGCAGGCTCACGAACTGCTGCGGATTAAGCTTGCTCATCAGATAAGCTGAAATCCAGTTGTTGGACTGAGCGAGTCCCCATTTCAACGTCACCATCTCGCCGTAACGCTTCCTGCTCGCATTGCGTGGAGTCCAAGGACGACCGGCAACCATGTAGGTCTGCTGAACATTCAGAACCTCATCGCACGGCGAAAAGCCGTTCTCCATAGCGAGCGAATAGAGGAAAGGTTTGATGGTTGAACCGACCTGGCGTCTGCCGTTCATCACCATATCATACATGAAATGCGAATAATCGAGCCCGCCAACGTATGCTTTCACTGCACCGGTCTTAGGATCCATGCTCATAAAACCAGCCCTCAAGAACGATTTCACATAACGGATGCTGTCCAAGGGAGTCATTATCGTATCTAAATCGCCATGATATGTAAATACGGACATATCGGTAGGAGTATGGAACGAACGCTTTATTTCTGCATCACTTGCGCCCGAAGCCTTCAAACTACGATAGCGTTCGCTCTGCAAGACGGCACGTTCCATAATCTGATCCACCTGTTTTTTCGTCAGTTCGGAGGTGAAAGGAGCATTGGGCTGATTACGCTTCTCCTTGAAAAACTCCGGTTGCAGAAACCGGGCAACATGCGCATAGACCGACTCTTCAGCGTAACGCTGCATACGGGAATCAATGGTTGTATAGACTCTCAGACCATCGCTGTTCAAGTTATATGGCTTGCCGTCCTTCTTGAAGTTCTTGTTGCACCATCCATACAAAGGATCTGACACCCAAGCAATTGAGTCAAGCACATACTGCCGCTTGTTCCACGACGGATAATCGGAAAGGCGTGGCTTTTCGGCAGACATATAAACACGCAGGAACTCACGCAGATAAGGAGCCGAACCATCCTTATGGTCAGTCCGATGGAAGTTGAGTGCCAGAGGTTTTGCTATATTTTCCTCGTACTCAGATTCTGACAGGTAGCCGGCCTTAAGCATCTGACCAAGAACCACATTCCTGCGTTCGCGGCACCTGTCGGAATAGCGTACGGGATTGAAAAGCGACGGGTTTTTACACAGGCCTATAAGCATTGCTGCTTCATCTGTTGTCAAGTCCTTCGGTTCTTTGTTGAAATAAGTGTTCGCAGCAGTCTTTATTCCAACGGCATTATGCAGGAAGTCGAAATAATTCAAGTAAAGGGCGATTATCTCTTCTTTCGTATAATTACGTTCAAGCTTGATAGCTATAACCCATTCTATAGGCTTCTGCAACATACGTTCAAGCGTACTTTTCGCCGTCGATGAGTACAACTGTTTCGCAAGCTGCTGGGTAATTGTGGAGCCGCCGCCGGCACTTGTCTGTCCCAGCAGCCCACGCTTCACAAGCGCACGACCAAGAGCAATGAAGTCAATACCTGAATGACTGTAAAAACGCACATCTTCTGTAGCGACAAGAGCTTCCACCAAGTGAGGCGAAAGACTTGAGAACGGAATGCAGACTCTGTTTTCACGATTGAAGTTCCATGTTCCTAACACCTTGCCGTCAGCCGAATATATCTGTGTTGCAAAGCGGTTGATAGGATTTTGCAAATCCTCAACCGGGGGCATATAACCTATCCAGCCATTCCAAATGGCCACAAATGCAAATGTTCCCGCAAGCATTGAGGAAAACAACACTCCCCATAAGAACCGAACTAATAGTTTTCTCATTTAAAGTACTTAATATTAATGTATTTCACAATGTTATATCCCCATCGTAATTTGCTTTGTCAAACAAAGACGACAGGCAACGGATTTGTTGATTAACAACTGTGCTAATGCAAAGGTAGCGCAAATAGAACGAAACACAAAAAAAAAGAAGCTGAATTTGCAAAACGCCCATATTACCGAAGAGAATTATCTTTTCAATTAATATTTATTACATGATTACATTTGGCATTTGAAAAATAATGCGTACCTTAGCACACGAAATTGGAAACAATCAATTCTAAAAGACAATGAAACACGACTTTGTAACAATCGCCAATCTGTCGAAAGAAAAAATCATGTATCTTTTACAGATGGCGCAAGAGTTTGAGAAACATCCCAATAGAGAGTTGCTGAAAGGAAAGGTAGTGGCTACCCTTTTCTTTGAACCTTCCACAAGAACACGTTTAAGTTTTGAAACTGCCGCAAACAGACTGGGCGCGCGTGTAATCGGATTCTCTGATGCAAAAGCATCAAGCGTTACAAAAGGTGAGACGTTAAAAGATACCATCCTCATGGTATCAAACTATGCTGATGTCATAGTAATGAGACATTACGTAGAAGGCGCCGCACAATATGCCAGCGAAGTAGCCCCCGTCCCAATAGTAAATGCCGGCGACGGAGCGCACATGCACCCTTCACAGTGTCTGCTTGACCTGTATTCCATCTACAAGACACAAGGAACTCTTGAGAACCTGAATATATATCTTGTCGGCGACTTGAAGTACGGACGCACTGTACACTCGCTGATTACAGCCATGCGCCACTTTAATCCCACATTCCACTTCATAGCACCGAAAGAGCTCGCAATGCCAAACGAATACAAACTGTATTGTGCCAACAACGGCATAAAGTATCAAGAGCATACGGAATTCAATGAAGATGTGATTTCAAATGCAGACATCCTGTATATGACAAGAGTCCAAAAGGAACGTTTTTCCGACCTTATGGAATATGAGCGCGTGAAGAATGTTTACATATTAAAGAAGTCAATGCTCAAGGCGGCAAAGCCAAACATGAAGATTCTACATCCGCTTCCAAGGGTAAACGAGATCGCATACGATGTCGATGACGACCCGCATGCTTACTACATACAGCAGGCCGGCAACGGACTCTTTGCAAGAGAAGCCATATTCTGCGATGTTTTAGGAATAACATTGGAAGATGTAATGAACGACAAGACAATCATTGGATAAATCGTCAGTCATAAAACTTTAAGACAAATAATATGAATAAGACAGAAAGACAGGTTGCCGCCATAAAAAACGGAACCGTTATCGACCATATTCCGGCAGAAAAAACATATCAAGTAGCCAATCTTCTTGAATTGAAGACCCTGACAAATCCGGTAACCATCGGATACAATTACCCGTCAAAGAAGATTGGTAAAAAAGGCATTATCAAGGTTTCCGACAAGTACTTCACTAACGAAGAGATTTCAAGGCTGTCGGTTGTTGCGCCCAATGTTGTACTCAACATAATCAAAGACTATGAGGTTGTCGAGAAAAAGACTGTCGAAACACCTGATGAACTGAGGGGTATCGTTAGATGCAACAACCCGAAATGCATAACAAACAACGAACCTATGCAAACAGTCTTCAATGTCGTTGATAAAAATCTGGGCATTCTGAAATGCCATTATTGCGACAAGGAGCAACACATAGACAAAGTGGAATTAGTGTAATCATCAATACTATTAACAATGAAAAAAGATCAAGTAATTTTCGATTTAATTGAAAAAGAACACCAGCGTCAGTTGAAAGGCATTGAACTCATCGCCTCTGAGAACTTCGTAAGCAACGAAGTCATGGAGGCAATGGGGTCGTATTTAACAAATAAATATGCAGAGGGCTATCCCGGCAAACGCTATTATGGCGGATGCGGCGTAGTTGATGAAGTGGAAACTCTTGCCATTGAGCGTATAAAGAAGCTGTTCGGTGCTGAGTACGCAAATGTCCAGCCCCACTCAGGTGCGCAGGCAAACGCAGCCGTTCTCCTCACCGTATTAAAACCGGGTGATACATTCATGGGACTCAACCTCGCACAGGGAGGTCACCTCTCTCATGGTTCCGCAGTGAACACATCAGGTATTCTCTATAACGCCATCGGTTACAATCTGAACAAGGACACATGCCGAGTGGATTATGACGAAATGGAACAGCTCGCTATCGAGCACAAACCGAAACTCATCATTGGCGGAGGTTCGGCATACAGTCGTGAATGGGACTACAAGCGCATGCGTGAAATCGCAGACAAAGTAGGAGCCTTGTTAATGGTGGACATGGCACATCCGGCAGGACTCATAGCAGCAGGACTTCTTGACAACCCAGTGAAATACGCCCACATCGTAACATCTACAACCCATAAGACACTTCGCGGTCCTCGCGGAGGTATCATCCTTATGGGCAAAGACTTTGAAAATCCATGGGGACTCAAGACTCCGAATGGCGTGACAAAGATGATGAGCCAACTGCTTAACTCAGCTGTTTTCCCCGGAATACAGGGCGGTCCGCTTGAGCATGTCATCGCAGCCAAGGCTGTTGCATTTGAAGAAGCTCTGCAACCAGAGTTCAAGGAGTGGGCAAAGCAGGTGCAAAAGAACGCCAAAGTATTGGCAGAAGAACTCTCAAAGCGCGGCTTCTCCATCGTAAGCGGCGGCACTGACAACCACTCGATGCTTGTTGATTTGCGCACAAAGTATCCTGACCTGACCGGTAAAGTTGCCGAAAACGCACTCGTTGCTGCCGATATCACCGTGAACAAGAACATGGTTCCATTCGACACACGCAGCGCATTCCAGACTTCAGGAATACGCCTCGGCACACCCGCCATCACGACACGCGGTGCCAAGGAAGACCTGATGGTTCTCATTGCAGGATTCATCGAAGAAGTGCTCAATGCGCCGGAGAACGAAGAAGTCATTGCGAATGTACGCAAACGCGTAAACGAAATAATGAAGGACTACCCACTCTTCGCTTATTGACGAAACGAAGACAACAACCAATCATAACAAAATAATTGTTGTCATTCCATAAAAAGCAGAACGTGTCAGAACGAAACAATCCATTATTCAACAAATGGCTTCGTCGCTGACACGTTCTTCATACCGGATACATCCAGTACTTTTTAACCCAAATCGGTCATTAGATTTCCACTCAGCTTCGTCTTTGTGTCGAGCAGATTGCAACATTCGTGTTGAAGCCATAGCGGGCTATGGCGAAACGCGGACGGCGGCAAGATAACGAAACAAAGGCGGAGAAGAGTGAAAAAGAAAGATAAATTCTCTTATAACACACCTATTTCGGTCTAATGACCGATTGGGGTTTAGATTTCAAGACAAAACAAACAAAACAAAACAAAACAAACACTGAATTCATGCTGCAATACATATTTACTTTTCTCATTCTAATGCTTGCAATTCTTTGGGCAATCAAAAGAATTGCAAAGAGTTTCAATGGAAGTTCAAACCGATGCAACGGATGTGAAGGATGTGTGTTCGCAGAAAAAGCAGGCAAACGGAAATGCTCAAAAGCAGAAAAACCGCACTGTCGCGATAAAAAGTGCGACAAAAGTTTTGTCAGTTAAAAACATTTTCGTACCTTTGCACTCGCAAATAAGGAATGGTACCTTGGCCGATCGGTTAGGTAACGGTCTGCAAAACCGTGTAGAGCAGTTCGACTCTGCTAGGTACCTCATAAAAGGAGGGAGATAAATTCTTCCTTCTTTTTTTGTTTTATACCCAACAATACAAAAATAATATTGGGTAAACGAAATCGCATATTGCAAATTCGTTTACCCATAACAAAAATAGTTTTCAAAAATCAGATGCTGAATTTTACTTGTTCAACTTCAAAGTCAGCTTCTCAAGCATATCCTTTGTCATTGCGTCAAGGTCATAGTCTGGCTTCCATCCCCACTCCGTGCGAGCGCAAGTGTCGTCCATTATGTCAGGCCAGCTTTCTGCTATTCGCTGCTTCAACGGATCAACATCATAGCACATTTCAAATTCCGGCTTGTATTTCTTGATCGCTCCAAACACTGTCTCAGGCGCAAAGCTGAGCGAAGCAATGTTGAAAGCGTTTCTGTGAACAAGCTTTGTCGGGTCTGCTTCCATCAACTGTATGGCAGCCTTAAGCGCATCCGGCATATAAATCATGTCCATAAGTGTTCCCTCCTTAATCGGGCAAACGAACTTCTCACCACGCACTGCCGAATAATAGATATCCACAGCATAGTCTGTCGTACCACCACCCGGAGGTGTCACATAGGAGATTACGCCTGGGAAACGCACCGCGCGAGTATCCACGCCATACTTATTGTGGAAATAATCGCTCAGCAATTCTGTAGTAACCTTGGAAACGCCATAAATTGTGCGTGGGCGCTGTACAGTATCCTGCGGAGTCATCCAATGCGGAGTGGACTCTCCGAAAGAACCGATTGAACTTGGAGTAAAAACAGCACAGTTGTGCTCTTTTGCCACTTCAAGTATGTTCCACAAACCGTCAATACCTATCTTCCATGCGAGACGGGGCTTTGACTCGGCAACAACCGACAGCAAAGCGGCAAGGTTGTATATGGTGTCAATGTTGTATTGCTTGACAACATCGGCAATCATCTGCGGATTTGTGACATCAGCTTCAGCCGAAGGACCACTCTCCAACAATTCGCCTTTAGGCTCGGCACCCTTTATGTAGCCAGCCACAACATGGTCGTTACCATAAATTCTTCGTAATTCTCTTGTAAGTTCAGAACCGATCTGGCCCGTGGAACCAATAACTAAGATATTGTTCATGATTTTTCATTTAAGCGTTTTACGGGTGCAAAGTAACAATTTTTTCTGACACAGCATTACATTTTTTGTGAAATTTTACTTTTATTTCCGATTTTAAAAAAAATAACACAAAACTATCTTTTATATGAAAAATAATAAGTTATTTTGCAGCCACTGAACTTAAAAAATCTGATTAACATGTACGGAAAAGTAAAAGAACATTTATGTACAGCACTTGAAAACCTGAAAAGTGCAGGTCTTTACAAAGAAGAACGAATCATAGAAAGCCCGCAGGGATCGGCAATCCAGGTAAAAGGCAAGGAAGTTCTCAACTTCTGCGCAAACAACTATCTGGGTCTTTCCAATCATCCGCGCCTCATCGAGGGAGCGAAGAAGATGATGGACCGCCGTGGTTTTGGTATGTCTTCGGTTCGCTTTATCTGCGGAACGCAGGACATTCACAAAGAACTTGAAGAGGCCATCACTGAATACTTCCATACAGAAGACACCATCCTTTATGCCGCATGCTTCGATGCTAACGGTGGACTTTTCGGTTCTTTCCTCACAGACGAAGACGCCATCATCTCTGATGCACTCAACCACGCTTCCATCATCGACGGTGTACGCCTTTGCAAAGCAAAGCGCTACCGCTATGCAAATGCCAACATGGAAGAGCTGGAGAAGTGTCTGCATGAAGCACAGGCACAGCGTTTCAGAATCATCTGCACCGACGGCGTGTTCTCAATGGACGGAAACGTAGCTCCCATTGACAAGATTTGCGACCTCGCAGAAAAGTATGACGCACTGGTAATGGTAGATGAGTCGCACTCTGCCGGCGTTGTTGGCGAGACCGGACACGGCGTAAGCGAACTTTGCGGAACCTACGGAAGAGTGGACATCTACACAGGAACACTCGGAAAAGCATTCGGAGGCGCATTGGGAGGCTTCACTACCGGCCGTAAGGAGATAATCGACATGCTCCGCCAGAGCAGCCGTCCATACCTCTTCTCCAACTCTCTTGCTCCGTCAATCATCGGCGCAAGCCTTGAAGTATTCAAGATGCTGAAAGAGGACAATAGTCTGCACGACAAGCTGGTTGAGAACGTAAACTACTTCCGCGACAAGATGATGGCCGCCGGCTTCGACATCAAGCCAACACAAAGCGCCATCTGCGCAGTAATGCTTTACGATGCACCTCTCTCACAGCGTTATGCCAACCGTCTGCTTGAAGAGGGCATTTATGTCACCGGCTTCTACTATCCCGTTGTGCCGAAGGGCGAGGCTCGCATCCGCGTACAGCTCTCTGCCGCTCACACACATGAGCAGCTTGACAAGGCAATCGCTGCTTTCATCAAGGTAGGCAAGGAACTTGGAGTCATCAAATAAAGACGACCTACACCCCACCACAACATAAACGGCAACCGCATTGACCTGAAAAATCATCACGATTTGACGGACAATGCGGTTGCCTTTTTCATGTCTGGCAGCAAATGCGGCATGTATGTTTTTTAGCTTGGCAAACGCCTCATTTTCAGTGGGATAAATATTGCCTTTCAAAGAAGGCTTCTTTGTCTCACAAACAAGGCTTCTTTATAATGCAAACAAGGCTTCTTTTGAATACAAAGAAGCCTTGTTTGAAAACCAAGTAGATTATCTTGATATTTGGGTCAGCATAGGAATGGTGTAACAGAAGTTTTAACACCGTACCGCCTCGCTATTTCTGTGGATTGTATGTTCTTGCCACAAACTCGAGCAATTCAGGGACTCTCCCCTTCCAGTTTTCCTCCTGTATGGCTTTACACAAAGCGGGGTCGTCAAAGATGTATTTCTCCACCAGTTTCTTTACTACCGTTTTGCTGCTACCCATCACATTGTTCTACCAACCGAAGGATTGGTATATGCCCGACACCGCAGGCTTGATACATGTCATTCCTGGCCAGATGTTCTTTCCCACCATTGCCAGTCCGTCCTTTGTCATGACATATCTGCCACAATGGGTAAAAAAACTTATGTACTTGCCTTTTCCTGTTACGAAACTCCAGGATACGAATTTCTTGGTACCGTTTGCTTTAGTGTCGAAACAGCTCCACAATACATCGCGCGACTCTTCCGGATATTTGGGATGCCAAAGTTCCAAATGTTCCACATCCAAGGCTTTGACGGTTCTCTTATTGCCCGACTCGTCAATGCCCTTGAAATCCTTGTCACCTGCATACGGAATGGTGATACTTTGGAAAGTTTCCTTATGCCCATCAAGGAAAAACACTATTCCGGAGACATTCCGCGTATTCCCAAAAACGCCAGCATAAATGGTCATTGCAACCATCACAACAGCCAATAGGACAATCAATCGTTTCATGTGAGGGTGGTTTTATTGTACCCGTTATTTTGACTGCTCGTAAAAATATCTCTTGTACAGGCCCATGAAACCAGCGCAGTGACGAGCTTCGTCCTTTGCCATTTCGTGCACTGTATCGTGAGTTGCATCCATTCCGGCAGCCTTGGCATTCTTTGCAATGCGGAACTTGTCCTCACATGCACCACGTTCTGCTGCAATGCGAGCCTCAAGATTGCTCTTTGTGTCCTTAAGAACATCACCGAGCAGTTCAGCGAACTTGCTTGCGTGTTCAGCCTCTTCAAAGGCATAACGCTTGAATGCTTCCGCGATTTCGGGATAACCTTCCCTGTCAGCCTGACGGCTCATGGCAAGATACATTCCCACTTCACCACACTCACCATTAAAATGAGTTTCAAGGTCCTTTATCATTTCAGCATTGGCGTCTTCCTTGCGTGCAGCGCCAAGTGTATGTACAGTTGCAAATGCAGGACCGTCCATCGGGTCGTCCATTTCCTTGAACTTGCTCTTCGGAGCCTTACATACCGGACAAACTTCAGGTGCCTCTACACCTTCATGAATATAACCACAAACAGTGCAAATAAATTTCTTTTTCATAATAGTTATTGTTTTAAATCAGTTATTATATAAATCAAATCATTAACGTAGCTTACCAATATTGTTGTATATCAACAACTTAGCCCATCTGTCCGCCGGTTGCCTCTTTTTGGCATTCCGCACATATTCCTTTGAAATAGAACTGCACGTCATCCACAATGTTTCCCGCGATATTACGCTGGACGATCGGGAACTCGACTTCATCGAAAACATCAATTATACGATTGCATGACTTGCAATAGAAGTGGGCATGCCTGGCCACGTTTCCGTCATAACAAACGCGATGCTCATCGATTGTTATCATCTGGGCAGCATTCTTCTCAGAAAACATCCTAAGCGTATTATATACTGTGGTACGGCTCAAGGTGGGCACTCTCGGCACAAGGCCCTTATACACATCTTCTACCGTAGGATGAGTGTAATGCGTCAGCAAATATTGCATAATTACCAGTCGTTGCATAGAAGGTTTGATACCATTCTCTACAAGCCTCTCATAAGCTTCTTTGTTGTTGTTCATACGCTTTTATTTTTTTTAATTCCGAATTTCGATTGCAAATATAACAATAAAAACATTCAATACAAAACAAATTTGTATTTTTTTCAAACTTATTGGACTTTTATTGCCAGAAATCAATATTTTTTCACTTTTAAAAGGCAAAATTCAAAATAAAAACGCAACATCAGAAAGGACAGCGATGCCCCAAAAACAAGTAAATTCCAACAGACAGACAAAGCAGGAATAACGGAATGCCAGGATGTTTTCATTCGTTCCAATGAGCTATTTGGGTTAAAATAAGTCTGCACACAAAAATAATAAAATATACATTTTGCATGTTTAAGGAAAATTACTAACTTTGCAATCAAAACAACGACAACATTATTTTGATAGAAAAGCATATCATATTGGAAGACATCGACCCTGTAACTTTCTACGGGGTTGCGAATTCCCATCTGCAAATCATAAAGTCGCTATACCCCAAATTACGCATCGTCGCACGCGACAACATCATCAGGGTCTTGGGCGATGAAGAGGAAATGGCTGCATTTGAGGAACACATTGAAAAAATGCGCTGCCATGTGATAAGATACAATTCCATCAGCGACGAAGACATTCTCGACATCGTCAAAGGCAAGCAACCCAAAGCCGACTCCGTCAAAGGCGTAATCGTATATAACATCTCAGGCAAACCCATAAAGTGCAGAAGCAAGAACCAGCAGAAGCTCGTTGATGCCTTTGAAAAAGACGACATGATATTCGCCATAGGTCCCGCCGGTACAGGCAAGACGTATCTTAGCATTGCACTTGCAGTAAGGGCTTTGAAAGACAAGATAATAAGGAAAATCATCCTCAGTCGCCCCGCAGTCGAAGCCGGTGAGAAACTAGGATTTCTGCCAGGCGACATGAAAGACAAAATCGACCCCTATCTGCAACCGCTTTACGATGCACTCGAAGACATGATTCCTGCGGCAAAACTGCAGGACATGATAGAAAAGAACGTCATACAGATAGCCCCTCTCGCCTTCATGCGCGGCCGTACGCTCAACGACGCAGTAGTGATTCTGGATGAAGCCCAGAACACCACACCGGCCCAAATAAGAATGTTTCTCACGAGAATGGGATGGAACACAAAGATGATTATCACCGGCGACATGACACAGATAGACCTTCCCCGTGGACAAAAAAGCGGACTGATAGAGTCCATGGAAATCCTCAAACACGTTGAAGGCATCAGCTTCGTACCGTTAGACCAAAAAGACATCGTCAGACACAAACTTGTCACAAGAATCGTGAATGCTTACGAGAGCCACGACAAGCAGCGTGACAACGAGCGGAAAACGGCTGACAAACAGACAAATTGAGATTCATAAATATATAAAATATAGAGAAATTATGAAAGCACTTACACAGACTGATTTTCATTTTGAAGGACAGAAAAGCGTGTACCACGGCAAGGTGCGTGATGTTTACGACATCAACGACGACCTCATTGTAATGGTTGCAACGGACAGAATCTCTGCATTTGACGTCATCCTTCCTAAGGGCATCCCGTTCAAAGGACAGGTACTGAATCAGATTGCAGCAAAGTTCCTTGACGCAACAACCGACATCTGCCCCAACTGGAAACTGGCAACACCCGACCCGATGGTCACCGTAGGACTGAAATGCGAGGGATTCCGCGTGGAAATGATTATCCGCTCCATCCTTACAGGTTCTGCATGGCGTGCCTATAAAGAGGGATGCCGCGAACTGTGCGGAGTCAAGCTGCCGGACGGAATGAAAGAAAACCAGCGTTTCCCGGAGCCCATCATCACTCCGACGACAAAAGCCGACGAGGGACACGACCTCAACATCTCGAAAGAAGAAATCATAGCACAAGGCATCGTAAGTGCCGAAGACTATGCCGTCATGGAAGACTACACACGCAAGATATTCAAGCGCGGACAGGAAATGGCAGCACAGCGCGGACTGATTCTGGTGGACACCAAATATGAGTTCGGCAAACGCGACGGCAAGGTATATCTTATCGACGAGATTCACACTCCTGATTCGAGCCGTTACTTCTATGCCGACGGTTACGAAGAGAAGTTTGAAAAAGGACTTCCACAGAAGCAGCTTTCAAAGGAATTTGTACGCCAGTGGCTCATTGAGCACAACTTCATGAACGAACCCGGACAGCAGATGCCCGAAATCACAGACGAGTATGCGGAAAGCGTAAGCGAGCGTTACATCGAGCTTTACGAACACATTACCGGCGAAACGTTTGACCGCAATGTTGAAGCAGGCGACATAAACGCACGCATAGAGAAAAATGTAAGCGACTATCTTGCATCACGCAAATAGCCGGCACACAAGTATTTGCGCGTTTGACATAGGCAACCATGTCAAATGCGCAAACTTCATTTCATAAAAATGTCTATTTCCATACAATAACAACCAACTATTTTCATTATACAGATACAATGGTTTACGGACAAGAAAAAATAAAGCCCTACAGCGACAATGAGGGCAAGGGAGCGCAGGTCGAGCTTATGTTCGACAACATTGCGCACTCATACGACAAACTAAACCACCGGCTGTCATGGAACATAGACAAGATATGGAGAAGGAATGCACTGAAAAAGCTGTCTGCCTTCAAGCCCGAAACGGTTCTTGACATAGCAACCGGCACCGGCGACTTTGCCATATTGGAAGCCCGGATGCTTCACCCCCAAAAAATAGTCGGGGTCGATATAAGCGAAGGGATGATGTCCGTCGGACAAAAGAAGGCAGAGGCTTTGCATCTTGACAAGACCATCTCATTCAAAAAAGACGATTGTCTTCACCTGTCGTTCGACGCCAATACGTTCGACGCCGTAACCGCTGCGTTCGGCATAAGGAACTTTGCCGATTTGGACAAGGGACTGAAAGAAATGCACAGAGTCCTGAAACCCGGCGGACACCTATGCATAATAGAGCTGACATCGCCGGTACATTTCCCGATGAAGCAGTTGTTCAAGATATATTCGCACACGGTCCTGCCTATATACGGACGGCTCATTTCGGGAGACAACGCTGCCTACTCGTACCTCACCGCTACAATCGAAGCATTCCCACAAGGAGAGCAAATGGTGGAGATACTGAAGAAAGCAGGGTTCGCAAAAGCAGAATTCAAGAGAATGACATTAGGAATATGCACCATGTATTTCGCTACAAAATAACATAACAAGAAAGAAAATGGACAAGTATGGATTAATAGGCTATCCCTTGGGACATTCATTCTCTGTGACATACTTCAACGAGAAGTTCGAGAATGAGAACATTGATGCATGCTACATCAATTACGAGATTCCCACGATAGAAGAGTTGCCTGAAATCTTGGCATCAAATCCTGAGCTGAGAGGACTGAATGTCACCATCCCTTACAAGCAGAAGGTGATAAACTATTTGGACGACCTCAGTCCGGAAGCAAGAGCCATTGGTGCGGTCAATGTCATCAGAGTGACTCACAAAGGCAACAAATTCTTCCTGAAAGGATTCAACAGCGATGTCATAGGCTTCACCAGAAGCATAGAGCCAATGCTGGAGAAATGTCACAAGAAAGCACTTATCCTTGGAACAGGAGGCGCATCGAAAGCCGTCAATTTCGGATTGAAGTCGCTCGGACTTGACACCATTTTCGTGAGCAGGACAAGGAAACCGGGCTGCATAACCTACGAGGATGTCACTCCGGAAATGGTGAAAGAATATAATGTAATAGTCAATTGCACCCCTCTTGGCATGTACCCCAATGTAGATTCATGCCCCAACCTGCCATACGAGGCAATGGACAGCCACACGATTCTATACGACCTCCTGTACAACCCCGACGAGACTCTCTTCATGAAACGTGGAGCCGAGTTCGGAGCCAACACCAAGAACGGTCTGGAAATGCTACTTCTACAAGCCTTTGCAAGTTGGGAATTCTGGAACGGAAAGGAGCGCGAATAAATCATTTTACTTCAAGAAAATTCAAAACAATCAAGATATGGACAACTCTAACAGATACATGTTGCGCGGTGTAAGCGCTGCAAAGGAAGACGTACATAACGCCATCAAAAACATTGACAAAGGTATTTTCCCGCAGGCTTTCTGCAAAATCATACCCGACATTCTTGGTGGCGACCCGGAATATTGCAACATAATGCACGCCGACGGAGCCGGCACAAAGTCGTCGTTGGCATACCTGTATTGGAAGGAAACGGGAGACCTCAGCGTATGGAAGGGCATCGCACAGGATGCTCTCGTCATGAACACCGATGATTTGCTGTGTGTCGGCGCCGTGGACAACATCCTTGTGTCAAGCACTATCGGACGCAACAAGATGCTCATTCCCGGAGAAGTGATTTCGGCCATCATCAATGGCACCGACGAATTGCTCGCAACTCTGCGCGACATGGGTATCGGCATTTATGCTACCGGAGGCGAAACAGCCGATGTCGGCGACCTTGTACGAACAATAATCGTCGATTCCACTGTCACATGTCGTATGCGCCGCAAGGATGTCATAAACAATGCCAACATCCGTCCGGGCGACGTTATTGTCGGACTGGCCTCATTCGGACAAGCCACTTATGAGAAGTCATACAACGGAGGCATGGGAAGCAACGGTCTTACAAGTGCCCGCCACGATGTGTTCGCAAAGTATCTGGCAGAGAAGTACCCGGAAAGCTACGACCACGCAGTCCCGGAAGAACTGGTTTACAGCGGCACATGCCGTCTGGACGACAAGGTGGAAGGCGTAGATGTGAATGCCGGACAACTCGTTCTCTCCCCTACCCGCACCTACGCTCCGGTCATCAAGAAACTGCTTGACAAACTGCGTCCGGAAATTCACGGAATGGTGCACTGCACGGGTGGAGCACAGACGAAAGTGCTTCACTTTGTCAGCGACAACTGTCGTGTCGTGAAAGACAACATGTTCCCGATACCGCCACTCTTCAAGACGATACAGGAACAAAGCCATACAGACTGGAAAGAGATGTACAAGGTGTTCAACATGGGACACCGTATGGAGATATACATCCGCCCGGAACTGGCAGAAAAGGTTATTGCCATAAGCAAGAGTTTCAACATTGACGCACAGATTGTCGGACACATTGAGGAAGGAAAGAAATCCCTCACCATCAATTCCGAGTATGGAGTGTTTGAATATTAATTTTTTACATCTATTATTTCGTTAAGCCCAATGGCAGATCAAAGCAATATATTAGAAAAGCTTGAAGGACTTGAAAGCCGTTACGAAGAGGTCTCCACGCTCATAACTGACCCCAATGTGATAGCCGACCAGCAACGCTTCGTAAAACTCACAAAAGAATATAAGGATTTAAGCGACATAATGAAAGCACGCGACAGATACATCGCATGCATAAACTCAATAAAAGAGGCCAAGGACATATTGGCAAACGAAAGCGACATCGACCTGAAGAACATGGCTCGTGAGGAGCTTACAATAAACGAAGAGCTTCAACCCCAAATTGAGGAGGAGATAAAAATAGCACTCATCCCCAAAGACCCTGAGGACGCAAAGAATGTCCAAATGGAAATCAGAGCTGGCGCAGGAGGCGACGAAGCGGCTCTGTTTGCAGGAGACTTGTTCAACATGTACAAGAAGTATTGCGACACAAAGGGTTGGACTTTATCTGTGACGAGTGTCAGCGAAGGTGCTGTCGGAGGCTTTAAGGAAATAGACTTTGCCGTTAGCGGCGACAATGTTTACGGCACATTAAAATACGAATCCGGCGTACACCGTGTACAAAGAGTACCGGCAACAGAGACGCAAGGACGCATGCATACAAGTGCTGCAACAGTTGCCGTACTGCCCGAAGCCGACAAGTTTGAAGTGAACATCAACGAAGGTCTCATAAAATGGGACACTTTCCGCTCTTCAGGAGCCGGTGGTCAGAACGTGAACAAAGTGGAATCCGGTGTCCGTCTGCGCTATCCTTGGAAAAATCCGGTGACCGGAGAAACGGAAGAAATACTCATCGAATGTACAGAAACCCGCGACCAGCCTAAGAACAAGGAGCGTGCCTTGTCACGATTGCGCACATTTATATACGACCGTGAACACCAGAAATACATCGATGACATTGCAAGTCGCCGCAAGACTTTGGTATCAACAGGAGACAGAAGTGCAAAGATTCGCACATACAACTACCCACAGGGACGCGTCACCGACCACCGCATAGGATTCACGACACACGACCTTCAGGGTTTCATGGCTGGCAACATACAGGACATGATCGACGCACTTACAGTGGCAGAGAATGCAGAAAGAATGAAAGAAACCGAATTATAAAAGATATGAACAGACAAGAATTATTCAACCAAATAAAGACAAAAAGAAGTTTTCTTTGTGTTGGTCTCGATACAGACACCAAGAAGATACCGCAATTCCTGATTGAAAAGGAGGATCCGATATATGCTTTCAACAAGGCAATAATCGATGCGACAGCACCCTACTGCATTGCATACAAGCCGAATCTCGCCTTTTATGAGGCATTTGGAATAAAGGGAATGATTGCTTTTGAGAAGACAATCAAGTATTTGAACGACAACTACCCAAACCATTTCATAATTGCAGACGCAAAGCGTGGAGACATAGGCAACACAAGTGCAATGTATGCCCGCACATTCTTTGAGGAATACAAACTTGACGCCCTCACCGTAGCCCCCTATATGGGCGAGGACAGTGTCACACCGTTCATGAACTACAAAGACAAATGGGTAATACTCCTTGCATTGACAAGCAATAAGGGCAGCCATGATTTCCAACTCTGCCAGGACGAGAACGGAACCCGCCTTTTTGAGAAAGTACTGACAGTTTCACAGCAATGGGGCAACAAGGACAACATGATGTATGTCGTTGGGGCCACACAAGGAAAAATGTTTGAAGACATCCGCAAGATTGTTCCGGAGCATTTTCTGCTTGTCCCAGGTGTCGGAGCACAGGGAGGTTCGCTTGAAGAAGTATGCAAATATGGCATGAACAACGAGTGCGGATTGTTGGTAAACAGCTCTCGTGGCATCATCTATGCAAGTCAGAACGCCGACTTTGCAGAGGTGGCGGCAGAAAAAGCGAAAGAGCTGCAAATACAGATGGATGCCGAGCTGATAAAGCACGGTATTTGACCTCAAGCAAAGAAAAAGGGCATTTGGAATGACTTTTATCCTTGTTTCTGAATTATATTTCTTATATTTGCATAATTAAAACAAAACCAATTGCAAGAAATGGAATTTAAAGCCGAACAGATTGCCGCCTTTATCGGTGGAAAGGTAGAAGGAAATCCTGATGCCACAGTTCATACTTTCGCTAAAATAGAAGAAGGCACGAAGGGAGCCATCTCTTTCCTGTCCAACCCGAAATACACTCATTTCATTTACAACACCGACTCGTCAATAGTCATTGTCAATGAAGATGTGGAGTTTGAACAACCCGTATCAACAACACTCATAAGGGTTAAGAATGCCTACGAAAGCATTGCCAAACTACTGCAACTCTATGAAGCAAGCAAACCCAAGAAGAAAGGCATTGATGACAAAGCAAGCATTGCAAAGTCATCAAACATAGGCAACGACTGCTATATTGGGGCTTTTGCGTGCATCGGAGAAAACACTGTTGTAGGAAACAACTGTGAGATTTATCCACATGCAGTGATTGGCGACAATTGCAAAATTGGCGACAATTGCAAGATTTACCCCAACACAACAGTCTATGAGGGTTGCAAAATAGGAAACAATGTCACAATACATGCCGGTTCCGTCATTGGAGCCGACGGTTTCGGATTTGCTCCGAATACTGAAGGCTACGACAAAATACCGCAAATCGGTATCGTCACCATTGAGGACAACGTAGAAATAGGAGCCAACACCTGCGTGGACCGTTCCACAATGGGAAGTACCATAATACGAAAGGGCGTGAAACTCGACAACTTAGTGCAGGTAGCCCACAATGTGGAGATTGGTGAAAACACGGTAATGTCAGCCCAAGTGGGCATCGCCGGCAGTACAAAAGTCGGAAAATGGTGTATGTTTGGTGGACAGGTGGGACTTGCCGGCCACATCACTATCGGCGACAAGACTTTCCTTGGAGCCCAGTCTGGCGTACCGGGAAGCCTGAAAGGTGGTGAATCGCTTATCGGTACACCACCAATGAACCCAAGAAAATACTTCAAGTCACAAGCAATATTCAGACGGTTACCTGAAATGTACAAAGAAATTGAAGACTTGAAAAAAGAAATCGAACGTTTGAAAAATAAATAAAACATGTCCAAACAAAAGTCATTAAAAGGCAGTTTCTCTTTATGCGGAAAAGGATTGCACACGGGTTTAAGCCTTACTGTCACATTCAATCCGGCTCCAGAGAACACTGGTTACAAGATACAACGCATTGACCTTGATGGTATGCCAACCATTCAGGCCATTGCCGAAAACGTGACAGACACTCAACGCGGAACCGTTTTAGCAAAAGGTGAAGTCAGAGTATCAACCGTAGAACATGGTTTGGCGGCTCTGTATGCCATGGGAATAGACAACTGTCTCATACAAGTAAACGGACCTGAATTCCCGATTCTTGACGGCAGCGCAGCAATGTATGTCAAAAAAATCAACGAAGTAGGCATCGAAGAGCAGAATGCGCCCAAGGACTGGTACATTATCCGCCACAAAATAGAAGTGAAGGACGACACCACCGGTTCATGTATCACGATTCTTCCGGATGAAGAATTCAGTCTGACAGCAATGTGCTCCTTCAATTCCAAGTTCATCAACAGCCAGTTTGCGACCCTTGACAAAATGGATGATTTTGCCGAAGAGATTGCCGAAGCACGCACATTCGTATTTGTCAGAGACATAGAGCCACTGCTGAATGCAAATCTAATCAAAGGCGGCGACCTTGACAATGCCATTGTCATCTACGAGAAAGAGACTTCCCAAGAGCGTCTCGACCAACTCGCCGACATGCTTAACGTAGAACATCGCAATGCTACAGAGCTTGGGTATATCCAGCACAAGCCTCTTGTCTGGGAAAACGAATGCACACGCCACAAACTGCTTGACATCATCGGCGACATGGCTCTTATCGGAAAACCCATCAAAGGTCGCATAATAGCCACCCGTCCGGGCCATACAATCAACAACAAGTTCGCGAGACTGATGCGCAAGGAGATTCGCAAGCACGAAATCCAGGCACCTATCTACGACCCGAATGAAACTCCACTCATGGACAACATACGCATACGCGAACTTCTTCCTCACCGTTATCCGATGCAGCTCGTCGATAAAGTGATTGCACTTGGAGCCACAAGCATCGTAGGTGTAAAGAATGTGACAAGCAACGAACCCTTTTTCGTAGGACATTTCCCGCAAGAACCGGTTATGCCGGGAGTATTACAGATTGAGGCAATGGCTCAGTGTGGAGGTCTGTTGGTACTCAACACCCTTGAAGAACCAGAGTGTTGGTCCACATACTTTATGAAAATTGACGATGTGAAATTCCGTCAAAAAGTAGTTCCGGGCGACACTCTTATATTCAAAGTAGATTTGTTGGCACCTGTACGACACGGCATATCATCAATGAAAGGCTATGTTTTCGTTGGTGACCACATCGTGTCGGAAGCGACTTTCACCGCACAAATTGTAAAGAACAAATAACAAGAACGATACAATGAATCAAATAAGTCCATCAGCATACATACATCCTGAAGCAAAACTTGGAGACAACAACATAATCGGTCCCTTCTGTTGCATTGACAAGAATGTTGAACTTGGAGACAACAATGTTCTGCTTAACAGCGTGACCATCCATTACGGTGCACGCATCGGAAGCAGAAACGAGTTCTTCCCAGGAGCAAGTATATCCACTAAACCACAGGATTTGAAGTTCCGTGGAGAAGATACTCTTTGCGTAATTGGCGATGACAACAGCATCAGAGAAAACGTTACAATTTCCCGCGGTACTGCCTCCAAGGGTAAGACACTGGTAGGAAGCCACAACCTTCTGATGGAAAGCATGCATGTAGGACATGACTGCGTGTTGGGAAACGGACTTATTATAGGAAATTCAACCAAGTTTGCCGGTGAAGTGGTAATTGACGACAATGCCATAATCAGTGCTTCCGTGCTTTGCCATCAGTTCTGCCACATCGGAGGTTATGTCATGATACAGGGAGGTTCGAGATTTTCACAGGACATTCCACCATTCGTCATTGCAGGCAAAGAACCCACCAAGTATTGCGGACTTAACCTTGTCGGATTCCGCAGACGCGGTTTCTCCAACGATCTGATTCACCTCATTCACGATGCATACCGTCTGCTTTACTCAAAGGGACTTATCGCAGAAGGCATTCAGGAAATAAAGAAAAACCTGCAGATAACAAAAGAGATTCAATACATAATCGATTTTGTTGAGTCATCAAAGCGCGGTATAATTCGATAAATTCGTAATCATACCAATTATAGAACGAACCTGACTGTCTTTCATGAAGACCCTCATTGTCATATTAGGCCCGACGGGAATCGGTAAAACAGAATTGAGTTTGCAAGTTGCCGAACATCTTGCAACCCCAATAATAAATGCCGATTCCCGTCAGATTTTTTCAGAAATACCAATTGGTACCGCCGCCCCTACAAGAGAACAACAATCAAGGGTGAAGCATTATTTCGTCGGCAACCATCACATCGACGACTACTATAGCGCCTCTATGTTTGAAGAGGATGTAATGAAAACACTTGAACACATATTCAAAGAATCTGATACTGCTCTGATGAGTGGCGGCAGCATGATGTATATCGATGCGGTTTGCAACGGCATCGACGACATACCCACCATTGACGAGCAAACAAGAGCCACAATGAAACGCCGCTTGGAAACGGAGGGGCTCGCCGCTCTCCTTGAAGAACTCAAGGTCCTTGACTATGAGCATTGGAAGATTGTCGACCACAACAACCCCCGACGGGTTGTCCATGCATTGGAAATATGCAAGATGACGGGCAAGACATACACATCGTTCAGACAAAACATCACCAAGAAAAGACCCTTCAACATTATGAAAATAGGTTTGACTCTCGACCGTGCCACCCTCTACGACCGCATAAACAGGCGTGTTGAGGAAATGATAGAGCATGGCTTGGAAGCCGAAGCACGAAGTGTTTATGACAAACGCGAGCTCAACGCGCTGAACACTGTGGGGTACAAAGAGATGTTTGAATTTTTTGACGGAACGACAACACTCGAAGAAGCGATATTCAAAATACAAAGCAATACCCGCCGCTATTGCAGGAAACAACAGACATGGTTCAAGCGCGACCCATCGATAAAATGGTTCAATCCATGCGAAATTAAAGAAATCATAAAACATATCGATTCTTGCCTGAAAAATTAAAATCATTTTGTACATTTGTATAAGAATACGGTTTTTCACTTAAAGTGAAAGAAAAGCATTTCATTACACCCATAAAAGTCACAAATGACAAAAGTTTATTCATGTAAATACCAAAATTAAATAATAGTATGATGAACAAGGTTAAAAACTATCTCATTTGGTGCTATAAAAAGCTTTGTGCTTTTTTGAAATGGTACAAGAAACTGTACCAAGGAAGAAAATGGTACACCAAAACAGCAATAGGATTTTTATCGTGCATCGTAGCGTTTCTCGCCTATCTCGGAATGGTGGATATGAACTTCCTGTGGCTGTTTGGAAAATCGCCCGGATTCTACACCATCATGAATCCTGAGACTAACGAAGCATCGGAAATATACAGTGCAGACGGAGTTCTTATAGGCAAATTCTTCAACGAAAACCGCACACCTGTAAAATACGAGGATGTAAATCCCGTATTCTGGGAAGCCCTAATTGCTACGGAAGACGAACGCTTCTACAAACACCACGGAATTGATTTCCCCGGACTTGTCGGAGCCGCCAAGGACGCATTGCTGCGACATGACGCCCGCGGTGCATCCACCATCACCCAGCAGCTTGCCAAGAACATGTTCCGCGTCCGTACCAATTACAGTACCGGACTGTTGGGTTACATCCCAGGAGTGCGCATGCTCATAATGAAGAGCAAGGAGTGGGTGATTGCGACAAAGCTTGAAATCACGCATGACAAGAAGGACATTCTCACAATGTATGCCAACACGGTGGATTTTGGTTCAAACGCTTTCGGCATAAAGACCGCATGCAAAACCTACTTCAACTCCACGCCCAAGGACATAACGACAGAACAGGCGGCAGTCCTTGTGGGCATGCTCAAGGCAACAACATACTACAATCCAATTTCAAATCCCCAAAACAGTTTGAAAAGAAGGAATGTAGTGCTCAAAAAGATGCTTTCCCACGGACACCTGACAACCAACGAGTACGACTCTATCTGTAAGATTCCCATCAAGCTCAACTACAGCGTTGAAAGCAACTACGACGGTAAAGCCCTGTACTTCCGCAATGCTGTGGCAGACGAACTGAAGAAATGGTGTGATGATAACAATTACGACCTCTACACATCCGGATTGAAAATCTACACAACACTCGATTCGCGTCTTCAGAAATACGCAGAGGATGCTGCCATCAAACAGATGCGCCAGATTCAGCGAAACTTCAACAACCACTGGGGAAACCAGAACCCGTGGCAGGACGAGAACCACAAGGAAATTCCAAACTTCATAGAAGGAATCGTACAGAAGCAGCCTGTTTACAAGGATCTGTTGTCACGTTTCCCGAACAATCCCGATTCAATAGAGTACTATCTGAACAAGCCCCACAAGGTAAAACTCTTTGACTATGAGAATGGAGTAATAGAAAAGGAGATATCGACCATGGACTCCATACGCTATATGGTGCGCTTCATGCACTGCGCGTTCATTGCCATGGAACCACAGACCGGTGCCGTAAAAGCATGGGTCGGCGACATAGACTTCAAGTCATGGAAATATGACAAGGTGACGGCAATGCGTCAGCCGGGTTCCACCTTCAAGCTTTTCGTATATACTGAGGCCATGAATCAAGGACTTACTCCTTGCGACAAGCGTCGTGACGAGTATTTCAGCATGCAGGTCTATGACAAAGCGCAGCAAAAGGAAGTGACATGGACACCATCGAATGCAAACGGTTCGTTCTCCGGCGACTCCATTCCTCTCAAAGGAGCATTCGCAAGGAGCATAAATTCCATTGCTGTCCGTCTCGGACAGGAAATGGGAATCCAAAGAATTATTGAGACAGCTCACAAGATGGGAATAGAAAGTCCGCTTAACGACACACCTTCATTGGCGTTAGGTTCAAGCGATGTCAATCTGCGCGAACTGGCAAATGCTTATTGCACAGTTGCCAACGACGGCAAGTACAACAAGTATGTGCTCGTGACAAGGATTGTGGACAGGAACGGCAAAGAAGTGTACAACAACCGCTCAAACGAGGAACAGGTCATCCCATACAAGAGCGCATTCCTCACACAACAGCTTCTGCTTGGAGGTCTGAGAGAACCCGGAGGAACATCGCAAAGCCTCAACGGCTATGTAGGAGAGTTCCGCGACTGCGACTGGGGCGGCAAGACCGGTACATCGAACAACCATTCCGATGCATGGTTTATGGGAGTAAGTCCCAATCTGGTGGTTGGAGCATGGGTCGGAGGCGAATACCGATGCATACACTTCAGAACCGGCGCGCTTGGTCAAGGCAGCCGTACGGCACTCCCCATCTGCGGATACTTCCTCAATGCCGTGCTTAAAGATCCTGCGTTCAGCAAGTATCATGCAAAGTTCGGAAAACCGAAAGATGCCGACATAACATCGGCAATGTATAGCTGTCAAAGCTATTTTTCAAAATCAAAACGCGACACTACAGCTATTGACAGCGTAAATGTGGATGAAGAAATAATACTTGACGAGAACGGAGCACCCATAAGCATTCCAGTACAGGATGCAAGCTCTTCAAGCAAGAGCAACGCTAACGAGCCGGAAAGCCAGCCTTCACACAAGCAGAAAGAGAAGGCTATGACTCTTGACGACTTCTGACAATAAGCAAAAAGCCCTGAAATCCCGATTTGGAATTTCAGGGCTTTTTGCCTGTCTGCCAATCTGCTTCAACATCAGTTTAATATCCCCAACAAGATAAAGCCGTATCACCCATTTTCAAAAGAAGCCTTGTTTGAAAGTCAAAGAAGGCTTCTTTGCATTGTAAAGAAGCCTTCCTTGGATGACAAACAAGGCTTGTTTGAAACTGCAGGAAGAACCAAGCAGAAACACGCCATACGGAGCGGCTATGAAATATCGTTTTCAACGAGATATTCCATAACATTCCGTTCCGATTCTGTAATGTCATTATTGTCAAACAATGCCTTATCCTCCTCAAAATCAGTGGCTATGCTATATGTCGGAGTCTTTTGTCTCATAGTGTCCAGATATTTTCTGAAATGCTTTAATGCAGCATCTACCCGCATAAGGAACCAGTTGGCATAACCGGCACAAAGGACATCAGAGCCGGATGGTTCTGCCGTGTTCAGCAACCTGTCATACAGTATTACGGCATCATCAGCCCGCCCGCTCATAAGATAGCCCCATGCAAGTGAACGCATCACATCGATATTGTCAGGGTGTTCGTAATTAAGTCTAAACAACACCTGCATACCCATTTTCTGCTTTCCATTGTTCAACTGTGAAACGGCAAGTCCAAGATTGTCGCGCAAACTGTCGGGAGAAGCATCAACCAACAGACGGTAATACTCTTCCGATTTTGCATAATCGTGCAGCGCAAAACTGGCTTTTGCCAAACCTTTCAGCGTGACAGTGTCAGCAGGGGCGTCAGCAAGCACACTCTCCAACAACTCCATTGCCTTTCCGTAATCACCCATCTGCAAATAAGCCAATGCCGCTATGCGTTTTTCTTCGGACGCGGAATGCGATTCAGAACCCGTCTGCCACAACCTTTTGATGTGTGAATAAAGTTTCTGCCTGTACAGGAATTTCATCAGACCGAGCCGTTCTTCCGACAGTCTTGCATCCTGAAAGAGTTCATCTGCAAAGAAGAATGAAGCAAGGGCATCATCCGTAAAGCTGAAAGGATTGTCGAAATCGCTACGATTCTGATAGATGTTGAAGAAGCGGTAAAGATCCTGCAGATATGTTCTCCGCACATAGGCGGCACTCTCACGCTGTCCCGTCGGGACGGTAGCACCCAATGCTTCGCCGTTGCCCACCATGTTCCTCACATTGGCAGGCAGCCTGTCGAACACCGATGCCATGGCAAACGCAAACGAATACTTGTCGGAATCGCAGAAAGGTCCGTTTTGCAATAGAGTGTCCAAGAAGTTGGAACCGCTGAGCTTATCAGCAAGAGCGCGCAGTTCGGGATGCTCAGAATTGAACGGACAGAACCAATTGCTCAACTGATAGAAGAATCTGAAACGCTTCATTTGCGAGAATCCGCCATAATATATGTCAATGCCGGTCTTCTGCATATCCATCATTTGCGACATCGTCTTTTCAAGTTTCTCAATCTCGGCATCAGAGTCTTCCGTACCAAGTATGTCGCGCATCATATCATCATCCCGTTCAATGAATCCGGAACCGGAAGCACGCAGATTGCTGTTCTTAACCAATGTCGGAATAATCTCTTTCTGGATACGTTCCTTGTCAGATTCGGCATTGGCGCAATAGAACAATTGCATCTGAAGTTGCAGCAGTTCTTCACGCTTCATTTTGTCGTCGAGCACACGGTTTATGCCCTCCTCCACTTCCGGGAACAACGGGATTCCGCTCTTCGGAGCACACAACACCCAACCTACAAAGGCTCTCTGCCGCACCCGTTCATAAACTGCGTTTTCATATATAGACAGCAACGTGACCCACTTCTCCACATCGAAAACATTCATCAGCGAGAGCATTATCGATGAGATGATTGTCAGGATGTCATTCTGGTCAATCGTGGGAGACAACAGAAGTTTCCGCATAAACGCTGATGTCCCTTCACTCCATTGCCCTGAAACAAGTATGGAGTTGAACAGCGTTTCAACGTATCGTTGATGGTCTGAATAAATGTTTTGCAGAGAGTCAGGTTGCGAACTGTCCAACAATGAATTCAATGCCACATCCTGAACAAAGGTCTCCAGAGTCTTGCGGATTTCCACATGACACATTTCCACATCAAAGGAAAATCGTTTCGCAGCCATAAACGAAGGACGTTTCTTTATCAAAGACTCCATCCTCACATTGCCGTACAGACGGAAGACACGACGGAGCAAACCGTCATAGACCGTCTCCAGTTGCGGATCCTTATAGCCCCGCTGCATGTAACCACACATAAGGCGGAAATCAGACTCTATGATTTCCACTTCGTTCGACAATGTATTCAATTCGTGTTGAGTAATATATTTCTTCAAAGCCGACAATGAATTGCCGATATCACGCTTTACAAGAATCAATTCCCTTATACTCATTTCCATATCAAGAGCCTGTAACTGTTACTTCTGATTAGCATTGATTATTTCTGAAGGCTGTGGTTTTGCCACATATTCGTAACGCTGCTGCGGAATTGCCTTGACAATTTTAGAGTCAAGACGATAGTACTTTTGCATTATTTCCTCATAATGCGGAACGCCATAAACATTCAATGAGTCGCAAGCTTTGTTGTAAGCTTTCACCAATGCTTCAATCTGCCGCTTGCGGTATTTGTCTTTGGCGGCATCCTCGCGAATTGCAATCACGCCAAACCTGCCCTTCATCTTACGGCTGTCTGCAATGACCGGCGACCCGAACAAGCGTGCAGCCGTAGCATAAGGTTCCGTGAGCCATGCCGCATCCATCTCGTTGTTCTGCAGCATCGAGCACCGTATGTTCACATCGTTCACCTGTATGCGGAAGACAACAGAAGAAGTCTTTACGCCATCAAGCACCCGGTCCGTCAGATAATCAGTCGCAGAGAAACGCGACATGGCTACCATTTTGTCACCGAGTTGGTTCGTTTTCTTTATTCGGGTCTTCCTGTTTGTAAGCAGTTGCCAGTAAGCATTGGTGAAAGTCAGATACGACAGTGCGGTCCCTTTGCCTTTAAGACGCTCCGTTCTTACCACATCCGAAACCATAGCCTCAACGCTTTTCCCCTCGAACGCAGTGTCACAGTCCATCTGAGCGGTGAACAACCGCAACCTGACATCAACATCCAACGAGTCAAACCAACCTTTTTCTTTGGCCAAGTACAAAGGCATACAGTCAAGAGTAGGAAGTACCGCTACTTTAAATGCTAAAGAATCTTCTTTCTGTCTTTCCTTTTTCTCTGCCAACGACAATCGCTTCCTTTCCTCAACAGATTGCCCACAAGAAAGAAAAAGGACAAGTAAAAATATGTAGAATATGCTTTTTTTCATTCAGCAAAAGTAGTAATAAATTTTGTAACAACGAAAATTATTAGTATTTTTGTAGGAAATTGGAATCATGGCAAAAGACAAGACAGCATACGTTTGCAGTAATTGCGGATACGACTCAACCAAATGGATTGGGAAATGCCCGAGTTGTGGTCAGTGGAACACGTTCAAGGAGATACGGATTTCAGGCTGTACTTCGGGTTTTTCAAGCAGAAGCCACTCCGCAGGCACTCCTTTGAACAACAAGATCAGCCGCCCTATCAAGCTTAAAGACATCCCTGCCATTGACGACCCACGCATCGACATGCACGACAGCGAACTGAACAGAGTCCTTGGTGGAGGACTGGTCGTAGGCAGCATGGTTCTGCTTGGCGGTGAACCTGGCATAGGCAAGAGTACACTCACATTGCAGACAGTACTCAATCTCAACGACAAAAGCATCCTATATGTAAGCGGTGAGGAGAGTGCCCACCAATTGAAAATGCGTGCCGAACGGCTTTGTGAGAACACGGGTAAAACGCTTCAGGACAATATCACCATTCTGTGCGAGACTTCACTGAACAGGATTTTCGAGTATGCAAATGAAATAAACCCGGAAATCGTGGTCATTGACTCCATTCAGACAATAGCAATGGAGGAAGTGGAAAGCAGTCCCGGAAGTATAACGCAGGTGCGTGAGTGCGCCGCTTCCCTACTCCATTTTGCAAAGACAAGCGGCATACCCGTCATACTCATCGGGCACATCAACAAAGAAGGGACATTGGCCGGGCCAAAGATATTGGAACATATCGTTGATACGGTAATCCAGTTTGAAGGCGACCAGCACTACATGTACCGAATCTTACGCTCTATCAAGAACCGGTTCGGAAGCACTTCCGAACTCGGAATATACGAAATGCGGCAAAACGGACTGCGCCAAGTGAACAATCCCTCAGAGTTGCTCATGTCGCAAGACCATGGAGGGCTTTCAGGAATAGCCATCAGTTCCACAATAGAAGGAGTGCGTCCTTTCCTTGTTGAGACACAGGCTCTGGTGTCATCTGCGGCATACGGCACGCCACAACGTTCGGCAACCGGATTCGACCAGCGCCGCCTTAACATGCTGTTGGCCGTACTTGAGAAACGCGTCGGGTTCAAACTGATACAAAAAGATGTGTTCATCAACATCGCAGGAGGAATCCGTGTCACCGATTTGGCAATGGATTTGAGTGTCATTGCAGCCGTATTCTCAAGCAATGTGGACATACCCATTGAGGCAGGATGGTGTATGGCGGGAGAAGTAGGACTCAGTGGAGAGGTCAGATCCGTCAATCGTATAGAACAAAGACTGGCAGAAGCCGAGAAACTGGGATTCACAGACATAATCATCCCACAATACAATATCCAGGGAATCGTACAGGAAAAATTTAACATAAAGCTTCATCCGGTACGCAAAGTGGAAGAAGCCTTACGACTATTGTTTGGATAACATAATAAAAAAACATCTTCAAATGAAAGATTCACTAATCATTGTGAGCGGTGGAATGGATAGCATAACACTGCTCTACGACAAGAAAGACGAAATAGCCTTAGGTGTTTCGTTTGATTACGGCAGCAACCATAATGCCCGCGAAATACCATACGCTGCGGAACATTGCAGGCGTTTAGGGATAAAGCACATCACAATCAACCTCGACTTCATTCATGAATACTTCAAAAGCAGCCTGCTTGAAGGAGCGGAAGCGATACCGGAAGGACATTATGCCGACGACAACATGAAATCGACAGTCGTGCCCTTCAGAAACGGAATTATGCTTTCGATAGCCATCGGCATAGCAGAAAGCAACGGATTACAGAAGGTTCTGATAGCCAATCATGGCGGCGACCACGCCATTTATCCCGACTGCCGCCCTGCATTCATCGATGCAATCGACAAGGCAGCGACCGAAGGTACATACAACAACTGCAAAGTTGTGGCACCCTACACGAACATATCAAAGACGGACATTGCCAGAATCGGCAAAGCACTCGGAATAGACTATTCGGAAACTTGGAGCTGCTACAAAGGCGAAGAAGTACACTGTGGCAAATGCGGCACTTGCGTTGAGCGCAGAGAAGCCCTTGCCGAAGCAGGGATAGAAGACAAAACCCAATACAAAGTCTGACATAAAAGAAAAGGAAACACCTGCTGCGGTTAAATACTTTAAAATAATAACGCAGTAACACCCAAATATCATTTTTTATTAGTAATTTTGCGTTCAAAAGAAATAATTCTAACAAATTAAATATTAGTAAAATGAAAATCGAAGATTTCAACTTTGCCGGTAAAAAGGCCATCGTACGTGTTGATTTTAATGTACCATTGGATGAGAATGGAAATGTAACTGACGACACTCGCATCCGCGGCGCTCTCCCCACCTTGAAGAAGGTTCTCGCCGATGGTGGTGCTCTTATCATGATGAGCCACATGGGCAAGCCCAAAGGCAAAGTAAACATGAAGTTGTCTTTGAGTCAAATTGTACCTAACGTATCAAAAGCACTTGGCGTTGATGTAAAATTCGCAAAAGACTGTGGCAATGCATCTGAAGAGGCTGCCGCATTGAAGCCAGGCGAGGCTCTTCTTCTTGAAAACCTCCGCTTCTATCCAGAGGAGGAAGGAAAGCCAGTAGGCGTAGAAAAGGGCACACCTGAGTTTGATGCTGCAAAGAAAGAAATGAAAGGCCGTCAGCAGGAATTTGCAAAGAAGCTCGCTTCTTACGCTGACTGCTATGTAATGGATGCCTTCGGAACAGCTCACCGCAAGCATGCTTCAACAGCCGTTATCGACGAATATTTCGACAAAGACCACAAGATGCTCGGCTACCTCATGGAGAAAGAGGTGAATGCTGTTGATGCTGTGCTTGGCAACATCAAGCATCCTTTCACTGCAATCATGGGTGGTTCTAAGGTTTCCACAAAGATCGGAATCATCGAAAACCTCCTCACAAAGGTTGATAACCTCATCCTCTGCGGTGGTATGACATATACATTCGCTAAGGCTCAGGGCGGAAAAATCGGTCTCTCAATCTGTGAGGACGACAAGCTTGACATTGCTCTCGATGTTATCAAGAAGGCAAAGGAGAACGGCGTAAACCTCGTTCTCGGTACCGACTCAGTTTGCGGCGATGCTTTCAAGAACGACTGCAACACTCAGATTTGCCCGTCAAACGACATTCCCGACGGTTGGGAAGGTATGGATGCAGGTCCTAAGACACGCGAACTCTTCGCTAATGCAATCAAGGGCGCAAAGACTATCCTCTGGAACGGTCCTGCCGGTGTATTCGAGTTCGACAACTTCGCTGGCGGCTCAAAGGCAATCGCTGAGGCAATCGCTGAGGCAACAAAGGAAGGAGCATTCTCACTTATCGGTGGTGGCGACTCTGTAGCTTGCATCAACAAGTTCGGTCTTGCAGACCAGGTTTCTTATATCTCAACCGGTGGCGGTGCTTTGCTCGAAGCAATTGAAGGCAAAGTTCTTCCTGGAGTAGCTGCAATCGAAGCATAAGACAAAACTACATAAAGGTTAATAACGGAATAGGAGGAAGACCCCAAACGGGTTTTCCTCCTATTTTTATTTTGTATTCTCTGTTGCACTTCTATATGCCTCACCTTTCAGAAGTATATATAAAGTTAAATGCCGGACTCTTCACAGAGTTCGGCATTCCATCTCAATAGGTATTAGCCTTTTAAAGGTAAAAAGATTGTATTCAGGATAACTGTTACAAAGGTAATGCTTTTTTGTGGTGTTTGCAAATCTTTTACCACTCATAAAGCATCTTTTGTCAATTATTTTTTCACTTTTCCAAAATATTATGCAACAAATGGTCCGTATGCGAAAAAACGGCTGTGAAAACAGGATGAAAACCTGCTTGAAAAGATTCTGATATAGTGGCTGATAAAAAGAAAAAGGATGCGGCTGTGAAATTAAAAACCAACCCGCATCCTTATTGTATCGAAAGAGCCGTCCTTTTACAATACCCTCTTTGAAAGATTTGACATCTGGACGGCACACAAACCTGCCGTTTCAGTACGAAGCCTGCTCCGACCGAGCGAAACTGACTTATAGCCTTGCGCCACGGCATACTTAACCTCATCAATGGAGAAATCGCCTTCCGGCCCTACAAGTATCGTCACAGAATCCTCCGGATTCATTTTCTGCAGTTCGCCATAGAAGTCTGCCCTCTCCACTTCATCATAACAATGAGCTATAAACCGATGCCCGGAAGTGTGAGTGTCTATGTATTTTCTGAAATCAGTCATTTCACAGACTGCCGGTTTGCCCGCCTTATGGCTTTGTTTCATTGCCGAAACCACAATCTTTTCAACCCTGTCCGTGCGGATGGTCTTACGTTCGGAGAACTTACAGTTAAGGAAACAAATCTCGTCGAATCCTATCTCCGTAGCTTTCTCTGCCATCCACTCAATGCGCTCCATCATCTTTGTCGGGGCTATGGCAAGACATATACGCCCCTGCCATTCCTTCTGATAATCCAGATTGCTGATGATGTTATACATACAATGCTTGCCCGACGACATGGTCACCTCTGCTTCAAAAAGTCCGCCTTCTCCATCAACCAAGAACAAACGGTCGCCACACTGCAAACGCAGAACCCGAACGGCATGCTTTGCCTCTTCCTCAGGCAGTTCTCCTGCATGAGCCGCATCTGGCACATAAAAATATCTTGCTTCTTTCATCTTTCAAATTTCATTAGTTTCAGATGCTTTCGCTCTCCTCACTATCGTTTTTCCTTTTGCTTTGTCACCAAGAATTTTATTACACAGGCAACAATGTGGGCACATAAAGCACCTGCAACGAACAGCCAGAACGCTTCAAACCAGCCACCGGCGAAGGTTGATGCCACGAAACCCACGGCAACGACTAAAACAACCGACCACCCCTCAAAGGTGTTTTTGGAGTAGTCCGGCGAATATTTTGATAAGAACTGGAACATCTTTTTATCCCTACTTCCTGTCTGTCTTGAAGATACAGGCAAACAACAAAGCCACCACCAAGGCATAACCTGCAAATATGAACCAGCACATCTGCCAGTTGCCGACAGTGTAAGACTGGTTTCCTACGGTTTCGCTATAAGTGAAATAATTTATTATCTTCTGTGCAGCCACCGTTCCTATCGTCGCGCCGATACCGTTGGTCATCAAGAAGAACACGCCTTGCGCACTCGAACGAATGTTATGGTCGGTGTTCTGCTCCACGAAAAGCGAACCGCTTATATTGAAGAAATCGAACGCCACACCATAGACAATCATCGACAGAATGAACATCCATACGCCGCTTCCCGGATTGCCGGTACCAAAGAGTCCGAAGCGCAACACCCATGCCAACATTGCTATAAGCATGACATTCTTGATGCCATAGCGTTTCATGAAGAACGGTATCAGAAGGATACAGAACGTTTCGCTTATCTGCGACAACGAAATAAGAATGTTTGCATGCTGTACGCCAAACGTGTCGGCAAACTCTTTCAGCACTGCGAAGCTGCTGATATAAGGGTTTGCAAAACTGTTTGTGATTTGCAGACTCACACCAAGAAGCATGGAAAAGACAAAGAATCTCGCCATTTTCTTCTGCTTGAACAGTGCGAATGCCTTCAGACCGAATGCCTCTGAAAGCGACTTTGCATCGCCATTGCCTGATACGGGACACGAGGGCAGTGTGAACGAATAGGCAAACAGCACAAAGCCCAGCACGCCGGAGGTGACAAACTGCATCTGGTTGGTCTGGAATCCCATAATATCCACAAACCACATCGTGAGGATGAAGCCGATAGTGCCAAAGACTCTTATCGGCGGGAAATCCTTCACCACATCCAGACCCGCTTGCGAAAGCCCGTTGTAAGCCACCGAATTTGCAAGGGAAAGAGTCGGCATATAGAAAGCCACGGACATGGTGTAAAGCATAAACACCGTTGCAAAAGACGCACTCTGGCCTGCAACAGAGCCATACCATGACACAGCCATCATGAACAATCCTGCAAGCAGATGGCAAATACCCAGCAGCTTCTGAGCCTGCACCCATCGGTCGGCAACGATGCCCATTATTGCCGGCATGAATATGGAGACCACTCCCTGCATGGAATAGAAGTATCCTATTTCTGTCCCCATACCTATATTGCCCAAATAACGTCCCATCGAAGTAAGATAGGCTCCCCATACTGCGAACTCCAGGAAGTTCATTAATGCCAAACGGATTTTCAGATTCATTTTATCAGTGGTTATTGATTTGTAAAATACATTCAAAAAAACAATTGATTATGACAACGAAGGAAACCGGAAAGTATGTCCGGCATCAGCTCGCAAGAACTCCTTATGTCACACTGCAAAGTTACCAAGAAAATAAGAATAAAAGAAAATTATTCCGGATTTTCATCATGCAAAAACCAACAATTCATAGCCCATTTCAAAAGAAGCCTTGTTTGGACTGTAAAGAAGGCTTCTTTACGATGCAAACAAGACTTCTTTGAAGCGCAAACAAGCCTTGTTTGAAATAACGTTTCATCATACATGAAAACCGGATTAAGGGGCAAAAGAAAAGTCAAGGGTCTTGTCTAGTTCCAACAAAACCCTTGACTTATTGATTATCTGATATTTATCAGTATCGGTTCAATCATTTATTACAGTTTGCTGCGCATGCTTCCTCACAATATTAAGGAAATATTCATGGATGCGTGTGTCGCTGTCAAGCTCCGGATGGAAAGAGGTTACAAGCTGGTTGCCCTCTTGGGCAGCAACGATATGTCCTCCCACTTCTGCAAGAATCCTTGTGTTGCCGTAAACCTCCTTTATGTATGGAGCACGGATGAATGTCATTGGGACATCATCGCCGACACATTCAACTTTCGCTTCAGTAAAGAAGCTTCCCAATTGTCTGCCATAAGCATTCCGGCACACGCTTATATCCATAGTCGAAAGACCGCTCGGTTGCTGTCCTTCCACTTGTTTCGCAAGCAGAATGAGGCCGGCACACGTTCCATAGACCGGGAGTCCCGCCTCAATGTCGCTTCTCACAAGATCCAGCAAACCCAAGTCTTTAAGGAGTTTCGACTGTGTAGTGCTCTCGCCTCCGGGGATAATCAGTCCGTCTTTATGCTGCAACCAATCTTTCTGTTGCCTTACTTCAAAACTTTCAATACCAAGTTTTGCAAGCATCTGCCGGTGCTCAAGAAACGCACCTTGTAGTGCCAACACTGCAATTCTCATAATGACTTATTTTCCTCTTTCGGCCATTAATATCTCAATCTCGCTCTCATTGATACCGACCATAGCTTCGCCAAGGTCTTCAGAGAGTTCGGCGAGTTTCTTCGCATCATTGAAATTCGTGACAGCCTGCACGATTGCAGCGGCACGCTTCTGCGGATTGCCACTCTTGAAGATACCGGAACCAACGAACACGCCCTCTGCGCCCAACTGCATCATAAGTGCAGCATCGGCAGGAGTAGCAATACCACCGGCTGCGAAATTCACTACCGGCAGCTTTCCGTTTTCATGTACATACTGCACCAGCTCGTAGGGTACCTGAAGCTGTTTTGCTGCCTCATAGAGTTCATCGTCAGCCATTGACGCGATGCGGCGCATTTCGCTTTGCATCATACGCATGTGGCGCACAGCCTGAACCACGTCACCCGTTCCGGGTTCACCCTTTGTCCTAATCATTGTGGCACCTTCGGCGATACGGCGGAGAGCCTCGCCCAGATTTCTTGCGCCACATACAAAAGCAACATCAAACTTTGTCTTATCAATGTGATATACATCATCGGCAGGAGAAAGGACTTCGCTCTCGTCGATATAGTCGATTTTTATCGCCTGAAGAATCTGTGCCTCAGCGAAATGGCCGATACGGCATTTTGCCATAACAGGAATGGACACTGCCTCCTGTATGCCCTTTATCATCTTCGGGTCGCTCATTCTTGACACACCGCCGGCTGCTCTGATGTCAGCAGGAATACGCTCAAGAGCCATCACCGCACATGCTCCTGCCTCCTGGGCAATGCGAGCCTGTTCGGGAGTTGTTACGTCCATAATGACTCCGCCTTTAAGCATTTGAGCCAGATTTCTGTTTAATGTTTGTCTGTTTTCGTTCATAATAGTAAGATTTTGTTATTGTTGTTTTCTATATTCTGTCGGTGTTACACCTGTAGTTTTTCTGAAAAACTTAGAGAAATGCGCCTGAGAACCGAATCCATACAGGTAGGCAACCTCCTGCACTGTCTTGTCCGACATGGAGAGTTGGCGTCCCGCCTCACGGCATATATGCTCGTCGATAATGGCCTTCGGCGTTTTCCCGGCAATCCGTTTCGTCACCTGTGCCAGATAACGCGAACTTACATTGAGCTTGTCGGCGTAATGGCGCACCTCCACGTTTATGGAGTTCTCCTTCGACACTTCATCAACAAAGCTGTTGAAGAGTTCGCTGCTTCTGCCAATCAAGCCTATATGCGCCACGGACAACTGGTTGATGTGGTTGTAAGCCATAGCGATGGCGTCCGCCATACCGAACGATCTGCCAAGGAATGTAGCTATTGCCGAAGTCAGCATGCCTCCCATTCCGTGCGAATCACAACAACTTTGCTGCGTTTCCAAGGAGGAGAAATATCTGACATCGTTGTCCTCTTTCTTCATGAAGACATCCGTATGCGCCTTCGTCTTGGCATTGGTGTCTTGAACCAGCACATTGCGACATCCCATTGACAACAGGTTCTGGGCAAGCGACATGGCGTCTGTCTCCGCATCATCCGCCTTTCCAAGCAGATACTCCGCATCCTTTTTCCTCACAGACAAAAGAGTGCAGATAGGTATAAGCCGTTGCTTGATTTCCGCCACCACGTCCGATTGCATCAAGACATCGCCACGGGTTGAAACGATAACGGGGTCATAGATTATCTCGCGAGGCCTGTATTTCAACAAAGCATCCACCAGTGCTCTCACAACATCCACTCTTCTCAACATCCCTATCTTTACTATTTCAGGTTGGACATCGTTCACAATGGCCTCTATCTGCCCACGAACAGTCTCGGCAGGCAGGTCGTGAAACTTCTGAATGCCTAATGTGTTCTGCATAGTCACAGATGTTATTGCGGAAACAGCATAGCCGCCCAGAGCTGAAATCATCTTGATGTCGGCTTGGACTCCTGCTCCACCGGTTCCATCCGAACCCGTGACAGTCAGTATAGGTCTGTCAGAAACTGCATTTCTCATATCTGAAAATGGCATCATACGCAACTTTTCTGCATTGAAAAATGCTATAGAGCATTGCCCATACGCATTAGCCAGTGCAAAGAAAACAAAAAAATGACGAAACCAAACCGTTTGTTCTCATATTGACAAACTTTATTGGTTTTTGTATAAAATCCTACTCTTTTACATCAAAGAGAGAGTTCCCCATTGCATCCGCTTTGCTGATTGTTGTTCAAAAAAGCGGACGCAAACAAAGAGAACTACTAAAAAAATATTTTATGTAAAATTTTTATTCGCGATAAACGACAGAACCACTGGCCTGATGGGTTGCCAGAACCAACACTTCGGCTATTTGAACATGCTCCGGAGCACTGGCTGCATAGTCGCACAATACACTCCTTCGCCTGCATAAGCGGCATCGCCAGCCACACTTCCTATGTTTATCACATGCCCATGATTGACCTTTACCATTTTGGGAACAATATAACGCGTGATGTTAAGCAACCCTTTGATATTCGTGTCTATCATCTCATCCCAGTCGGTGAAGTCACCCTCATATTCCGGTTCCAAACCACGGGCAAGTCCGGCATTGTTGATTAGCACATCAATATTCTGCCACTCGTCAGGCAGGCTGTCAAGAATCTTCTTCGCCTGCGCCCTGTCGCACACATCAAAACATAATGGAAGGACAGAAACGCCGTCTTTCTCCAACTCCGTTTTGAGCGAATCAAGTCGCTCTTCCCTACGTCCGGTTATAATGACACTATAACCTTCATGAGCAAACTTACGCGCACAAGCTTCTCCGATTCCACTTGTCGCACCTGTCACCATTGCTATTTTCATAATTGTTTCTCCGTTTTTTTTATTATATAAACGGTGCAAACTTACAAAAAATAATTCGGATTAGTGTTTTACAACTGATATATTTGAGTTGGTAACTATTCAGCGATAGGGCATGACAAGTTTTCAAACCTCAAATAAGGCTTGAATAGCATTGAACGGAGTCTTGTTGTGTTTCTTAGCAGTTTCAACGATTGAATGTAATTCAAGAAATGCATCTGCCCCAAAATCAGAACGGAATGTGCAGGAGTTCTTCAACTTGATTTTCAACTTACGTATTCCACGCTCACTTCCATTATTGTCAGATGGTATCATTGGGTCTTCAAGGAAATTGAAGATGTAGTCACGGCATTTTCTCAGACCCTTTTTGAGTGTTTCAAACTTCTTACCAAAATTGCAGATATTCAGTTTGAGCAGGTTGTCTAAGCGTTCCATCCACGATGCCTTGGGTATTATCGCAGATGGGTTCGAGTTTCTCTCATGTATGGCTTCACGGAACAAACTTGCTATCTTGTCGGACCAATCCTGCTTGTCGTTCAATTCTGACAAATACTGCAACTCTCGCAGCAGGTGTGCCATACAAACTTGATGGTTGAGGAATTGAAGTGCAAAGTATGCGCTATGGCGGTCTGTCACGGCAATCATTCGTTCCAAACTGTCGCCAAAGTTGTCCGCCAACACTTTTGAACTTCTGCCATCAGCCCGAAAGAGCAAGGTGTAATAAACGGTCTGCGCTATCCATGCCCAGTCAAGACGCTTGTTGCAATAACATCCGCTCTCGTCGAAACCGACGACACTTGACGACATGATATATTCCTTGATTTTCTCAATGGCAGGCTGTGCATTTCTTTTGGCTTCCCTCACCCAATTTACAAGCGAGCCTTCACTCGGAGCAAGCCCGAACACCTCACGCAAGAAACTTGCTATACGTCCGTATGGAAGAAACTGCACGACGCTGAGATACACAACAAGCGATTTCACGCTTGCATCATAAATAACATCATTAGACTTGCGTCTTGGTGCAGTGCGTACACGCTCACCACACCTCTTGCAAATCATCACATAATGACGTATCTCCTTGATTACTGGTTTAAGTTCCGGAATTGATACAACTTGCGTTACATAGTCAAGCACACGCTCTGCGTCTGCGAGCGTGTCACCGCAATTAGTGCAATAGTTAGGCGTGTCATCAATTATCTCGTCTGGCGAAGGAGAACAGGATAGTTTGTGACCGTCATGACTTTCCTGTCCGCCTGGCTTCTTTTCACTTGGTTTGCGGAGACTTTTTGTCCTTCTGACTATCTCGTCTTTCATAGTCTCCTTGCTCGGCGGAGTGCTGCTGTTGCCGGAATTCTTCTTAGGATTCTCGTATTTAGACAGACGCTCTTTAAGCCTTGCATTTTCTTCGTCCTTCTTGCGTATTTGACGATTTAGAGTTCCTATGTTACGGTTAAGTTTGGCTATCTCAGCATATTGCTGATCGATGGTTTCACGCATCAACCGCATCTCTGTCGTCATGTCTTGCAGCACTTTTGATATGTCCGTAACTTGCTCTTTCATAGGTATAAAGGTACGAAAAATATCTCACATACGCAAGAAATATAGACACTTTATTTTGTCTTTTTATAGGTCTTTTTGCTGTATATTTCAATCGTGGATTAAGGGTGCAGTGCTATCGCTGAACAGTTACTTGCAAATAAACCTGTGTTAAAAATATCCGTCAAGCCGTCAAAAAGTCAGCGGAAAAGGGACATTGATGAATATCTGACTCATTTTTGCACAAATTCAAGGGTACTCAAGTTATGCAAGACGGAAGCTCCAAAGACTCATCACCGCTGCGATTGCCAGAAGACAAGGAAATTGTTGCCGGAAGCACAGTCCATACGGCATGAAAAACAGCATAACCCATTAAGACCCAACGAAATACCTTTTACTTTTTTACTCTTTTACTCTTCCACTTTTAAACAAGCCTTGTTTGCAGTGTAAACAAGCCTTGTTTGGATAGCAAAGAAGCCTTGTTTGCGACACAAACAAGGCTTCTTTTCAATGCCGTCCGACAGACGACTGGAAAACGTATGGTTTACTTATGCGTCAAGGCATCTTCTTGATGCACACCTGACGCACTTCAGCCCCATCGGCATCGGCGGTGAACATGATGAAGCCGGAGGCGTTGGCTGCGGCTCCACGGTCGGGGTTTACGAGGCGTACATCCGACATGACGTGCTCGCCGTTGATGCTTACGCTCACCTTTCCGTCGTGCACACGGATGTTGGCGGTACACCATTCGCCCTCGGTGGCAAACCTGTGCCATGCCGCATCGCCTTCTATCCGTGCGCCCTGTGTGCGGCTCAGCGTGAGCACGGGCATGGAATGCAGACAAACGACAATCTTCCCCGGCGCCTTCCAGTCGAATGCCATGTCGAAGTCGGCAAGGTCTTCGGTCATCTTCCAGAAGCCGTTCTTGCCCATACTGGTGCTGCGCGCCATGGCAAGGTTGTAGCCGCAGTCGAGGCGGCACTCGTCCAATGCGTTCAGAACACGGTCGATGGCTTCGCCGGCGCCCTCCTCGTCGTAGTGACAGGCGAGCGAGTACTTGGCTGCGTTGAGCATGTTGTAGGCGTGTTTGCCGCCGTTTGCATAGGGATTGTTGCCCAGGATGTCGGCCACCGCCACCGCCGTTGCGTCGCCCATAGTGCGTGAGTCGTAGTATTTGCGTATGTATGCGAGTGCCTGTACGAGTCGTGTCGTACCGAGGTCTATTATTATCTTGCGTCTGATGTCGTCGCATGGGTTCAGTGCATCGGCCTCACGCAGAAGCAGATAGCGCATGGCAGGATTGAGGTTGAGCTGCCCCAGAAGCGTGATGTAGCGTGCCATGACGGCATCGCGCGCCTTTCCGTCGCGGTGGCGTGCCATGTTCAGCAGGCGAGGGAGTGCGGCGGAAGTGGCGTTGGTGCTGAGAAGGCTGTCGGCGGAAGCGTCGGGATGGGTGCGCATGCGGCCGATGAGGAGGTCGAGCGAACTCGTCCAGAACGGCACTGCGGCAGCCTTGGGGGCCGCTTTCGCCACGGGTGCAGCCACAGCCTTGCCCGCACGCGCCTTGACGACGAGTGCCACGAGCGAGTCGGAAGCCGCGCCCATGCTCCCGGCACGGGCGATGTCGGCGTCGATGTCCTTCATGGAGACGAGCGCACGGAACGCCGCCGGAGCCATGTCGGCATCGCCGAGATACATGACAAGGTGCTGCACATCGTCGGCAGTGGCGCAGGTGACAAGTCCGTCGAGCAGATGGCGGCGCACGGCGGGGTCGTCGCTGCGGTCGATGGCCTTCTTCAATCCCTCGCGCATGGCATCGGCGTAGGGTGCACCCGTGGGTGTCTGCGTGAAGTCGGCAATGGCATCAATAAGCTTTATGCAAGCCTTTGCCTGTGCAGGGTCGTCGGGGTCGCCCATCCGGCTTATCATGTCGATGCTCATATCGGCGACGGAAGCCAACTGGCCCATCACTTCAGCCGAGGGCATGTAGCCCGTCATCGTTATCTGGTTCACGGATTCTTCGGCAAGCCGCAAGGCCGTGCGTCTGCTCACCTGAGCCCCGGCAGTGAGACACAGGAAGAGGGAAAAGAGTATAAATGTATTTTTTTTCATTGTCGTTCAAACAGGATATTCCGCCTTACAATGCGATTTTTCCATCACCTGAAAAGCATCTTTCTTGGAAACAGACGCAAAATTACTGAAAAAATCGCTGAAAAATGAAGCCCTGCCGGCTTTTCGTCGCAAACGGGCGGTTTTTCCCCTTTATATCAAGCACAGCTTTGCCCGTTACAACTTTTTTGCGTATCTTAGCATCGACAAATGAAAAAACAAAACCAAAATGAAAAGAAATAGCATAAAGACACTCATCTGCCTCGCGCTCATCGTCGCAGGAATGGGCAGCGCAACAGCGCAGACCCTGAAGTTCAACGCAAAGAAAACGCTGAAAATAGTGCAGTTCACCGATGTACATTGGAAGCCGGGCAAGCCGGAATCGAGCGCAGCTGCAAAGTGCATGAACGCCGTTCTCGACGCCGAGAAGCCCGACCTCGTGGTCTATACGGGCGATGTGGCGTACGACAAACCGGCTTTCGAGGCTCTCGACAGTGCCTTCGCGCCGGTGATAAGTCGCGGCATTCCGTTCGCATACACCTTCGGCAACCACGACGACGAGCAGGGACGCACACGTCAGGAGATATTCGACTATGTGCGCAAGAAGCCCCTCTGCCTCACCACTACGGCTGAGGGCGTGAGCGGAATGGCAAACTTCTGCCTGCCGGTGAAGTCGGCAGACGGCAAGCATGACGCCGCCGTGATATATGTGTTCGACAGCAATTCCTACTCATCAATAAAGGAAATAAAAGGCTACGACTGGGTACACCCCGACCAGATAGACTGGTATCGCAGCCAGAGCGCGACTTACACAAAGGCCAACGGAGGCAACCCTCTGCCCTCAATAGTATTTCAACACATCCCCGTACCGGAGTTTAACGATGCCGCACGAGACGAGGAAGCGCGCCTCATAGGCAAGCGTTTCGAGGAAGCCTGTGCTCCGAAGCTCAACACAGGAGAGTTTGCCGCCATGCGACTCAACGGCGACGTGATGGCAATGTTCGTGGGTCACGACCACATAAACAACTATTCAGTGCTCTACAAAGGCATCCTGCTCTCCTACGGACAGTACACCGGCGGCCGCACCGTATATTGCCCGCAGCGCAACGGCGCACGCGTGATAGAGCTGACCGAGGGCAGCCGCACCTTCAAGACATGGCTGCGCATGGCCGACGGCGAAGTGCTCGACCCCATAACCTGCCCCGACGACTTCACGAAAGAATAAGGAAAACAGGCCTTATGGAGCACGAAAGTTAAAATAAGTGTGCCAAAACGGGAGTTAGCGGAAGCCTGTTCCGCTAACTCCCGTTTTGGAAAAGTCTCTCAAAGCCTCATCAGATACACGTTGGTCTCGCGCCGCTCGAAGCCCAAAGAGGCATACATGCGGTTGGCGGCAACGCGCGACGGGCGAGAAGTGAGCATGAGTTTGCAACCCGACGAACGCCGCGCAAAGTCAATGGCATACTGCACTATCAGCCTGCCGAAGCCGCGTCCGCGGCACGATTCATCCACTACGACATCCTCAATCCACGCCTTACGCCCCGTGGGTGAGGTGTAGAAAGCCAGCGTAGCCATTGCGGCGATGCCGTCTTCTGCCTCCAAAAGGAACAGATGCGTGTCGCCCGACGCCGTCATCGACAGCAAATCCTGCACCGACAGCGGTCCGTGCGCTCTGCCAAACTGCTGCAACAGCCTGTTCACCGCCGCAGCAACGGCCTCGGAGCAATGCTCCATCTCATAAATTCTTACTTCCTGCATGATTGCAAAATTAGTGTTTTTAATTTTATTTCAATGCAATCGTGCATAAAAACGACATTTTTATATTGAGAAAAACAACTTTTTGCTACTTTTGCATCCACTACCGTCATCGTAAATAAAAGCACTTGCTACAATGCGGATGAGCACATGGCGGCAGAAGAAAGAAGTTTTCCAGTATAACAGAAAAATCAATGAATAAACAGACTTTAGCCATCGACACCCCGTTTCAGAAGTCCGATGCGTACGGCGCTCTGAGCATGCCCGTGTATCACACCTGTGCCTACGAGTTCGCCGACGCCACCGTTATGGCCGACGCTTTCTGCGGACGTATAGAGGAACCCGACTATTCCCGCGTGATGAACCCCACCGTGACATTCCTCGAACAGAAAGTGAAAGCCATAACAGGAGCCGAGCGTGTGACCGCACTCTCGTCGGGAATGGCGGCGATAAGCAATACCCTTCTGTCGCTTGTGGAAGCCGGCAGGAACGTGGTGACATCGCGTCACATGTTCGGCAACACCTTCTCGCTGCTCACAAACACGCTGCCACGCCTCGGAGTGAAGGCTCACCTGTGCGACCTCACCAACCTCGACGAGGTGGAAAAGGCGGTGGACGACGACACATGCTGCATATTCCTTGAGACGATAACCAACCCACAACTGGAAGTGGCCGACCTCCCTGCGCTCGCACGCATAGCCCACAGCCACGGCATACCGCTTGTGGCTGACACGACAGTGATACCCTTCACCGAGTTCTCGGCAAAGGCTCTGGGCGTGGACATAGAGGTAGTCTCCACGACAAAATACCTCTCCGGCGGCGCAACCACCATCGGAGGAATGGTGATCGACTACGGCGGCCATCCCGAATTCGCACGCCGTCTGCACGATGAGATGCTCTTCAACCTCGGTGCCTACATGACTCCGCACGTCGCCTACATGCAGAACCTCGGACTGGAAAACCTGAAAGCACGCTACACCATGCAGTCGGCCAACACCATAGAGCTTGCCGAACGCCTGAAGACACTGCCGGGAATACGCGCGGTGAACTATGTAGGACTGCCCGACAACCGCTTCCATGAGATAGCCATGCGGCAGTTCGGCGGCACGGCAGGGTGCATGTTCACCATCGACCTCGACTCCAAAGTGGCGTGCTTCCGCTTCATCAACCGTCTGAAACTCATACGCCGCGCCACCAACCTCTTCGACAACCGCACGCTTGCGATACATCCTGCGAGCACCATCTTCGGTCCGTTCAGCGACGAGCAGCGCCGCGCAATGGACGTACTCGACACTACCATAAGAATAAGCGTGGGTCTGGAAAGCGTCGACGACCTCTTCGAGGACTTCAGACAGGCTCTGGACGAGGGCTGAAACAAGACATTACAAAACAGCAAACCATGACATACGATTTCGACAAGATCATCGACCGCCACGGCACAGGAGCCCTGGCTCTCGACGTGCTGCAGGAGCGTTACGGCAAAGCCGACCTCATGCCGCTGTGGGTAGCCGACATGAACTTCGCCACACCACAGTTCATCACCGACGCCATGAAGCGTCGCCTCGACCACTCCCTCTTCGGCTATACCGTCGTACCCAAGGACTTCTGGCCGACAGTGACACGCTGGATTGACACACACCACCAATGGACGGTGCGCGAGGAATGGATGCGTTTCGTTCCGGGCATAGTGAAAGGCATAGGCTTCGTGGTGAACGTGTTCGTGAAACCCGACGAGAAGGTGATAATACAACCGCCCGTCTATCACCCCTTCCGCCTCACTCCCGCAGGCAACGGGCGCGAAGTAGTGATGAACCCGCTCATCCGTCACGACGACGGCAGCTACTCGATGGACTTCGACAACCTCGCCGAAGTGGCCGACGACAAGTGCCGTCTGCTCATACTCAGCAATCCGCACAACCCTGCCGGAATAGTGTGGGACGAGGAGACACTGCGCCGTCTGGCACACTTCTGCGCCGAACGCGGCATCATCGTCATCTCCGACGAGATACACTGCGACATGGCTCTCTTCGGCAACAGACACCATCCGTTCGCATCGGTGTCGGAGGAAGCGGCGCAATGCAGCATCACCTTCGGCGCACCATCGAAGACTTTCAACATCGCCGGCATAGTGAGTTCCTACTGCATAGTGCCCAATGAGGAACTGCGCAACCGACTGTTCAGCTGGATGGCAGCCAACGAACTCGACGAACCGCACATCTTCGCGCCCATAGCCACAATGGCGGCATTCAACGAGGGCGAGGAGTGGCGACGCCAGATGCTGCACTATATCGAGGGTAACATAATGTTTGTGGAGGAATATCTGAAAGAGAACCTACCGCAAATAAAGCCGCTGCGCCCGCAGGCGTCGTTCCTTGTGTGGCTCGACTGCCGCGGACTGCGTCTGCAACACGACGCACTCGTCAGCCTGTTCGTGGACGAAGCAGGACTCGCTCTCAACGACGGTGAGATGTTCGGAAAGGGCGGCGAGGGCTTCATGCGCATGAACATCGCCTCGCCACGCGCCGTGCTCCGCGAGGCACTCGGCAGACTTAAAGACACCGTGGAGAGGAGAAAGTAAAGGCGTCGGCAGTATGGAGGAAGAAGAAAAATATCATCCCAGTTCGGCAAAAGCAGAACGTTGATATTTTACGAATTAGTTTCAACAAGCTATAGGAGGTCGAGCGTCCCGCTCGACAACACTGATCGAGAATGCAAGTCTTGTGGATGTATTCTTTGGTCGGTGCTGTCGAGCGGGACGCTCGACCTCCTATAATTTTCAAAAGAAATCACAATAGTGATTGCTGCTATCAACCTTTTATTTTCAAAATGAATTCCCTGCTTTTCAAACAAGGCTTCTTTGCATCACAAACAAGGCTTCTTTGCACTGTAAACAAGGCTTGTTTGTGAGGCAAAGAAGCCTTGTTTACAAAACAGACATATACGGATGCAGACGCATAGATACAGTGTACTGAAAACCAACACATTACGCTAAACAAAAAGAGGGTACAAGAGAGATTTTCATGGCGAATGCTTGCCAGTTTCGTGCGAAATGAGTAAATTTGCCATTATTAACCGATTTCGTAACAGAAAAACTGATTTATGAAGAAAATAGCAACATTACTCATAGCGACACTGCTCGTCGCTGCAAGCGCAAGTGCACAGGTGCTCTACCGCATTTCCAGCAACACACTGGAGAAACCGTCGTACATCATCGGCACATTCCACCTCGCCAACGTGAGCTTCGTACACCAGATACCAGGCGTGAAGCAGGCACTCACCGACACCGAGCAGGTGTACGGAGAAGTGAAATGGGACTCCATGACAAACCTCGACTCGCTGAAAATGATGCAGAAGAAGATGATGATGCCCGAAGGACAGACACTCAAGACTGTGCTGACAAAAGAGCAATTCGCCAAACTCGACGCATTCATCACCAAGACAATGGGCGTGGGACTCTCCAACCCGATGGTGTTCGCACAGATGGGACAGCTCGCACCGGGCGCATTGGCAACACAGTTGCAGACACTCCTGTACATGTCGAACCACATAGGAGAGTTCGACCCGACAAACACCATCGACCAGTACTTCCAGACACAGGCAAAGAACAACAACGAACCCACCGAAGGCCTTGAAACAATGGAGTTCCAGGCCGGACTCCTCTACGCCATGGTGCCGCTCGAAAGACAGGTGACACAGCTGATGTGCCTGCTCGACAACACCGAATACTACGCCGGACTCCTCGACCGTATGGCGGAAGCCTACTACAGCCAGGACCTCAATGCTCTCGAAAAGACAATGGACGAGAAACTGAGCGCAACCTGCGACGCCACAGAAGAGGAGAAGGCAGCACTCATAGACAACCGCAACAGGGACTGGGCGACAAAGATGCCGGCGATAATGTCGGCACGCCCCACCATGTTTGTAGTGGGAGCCGGACACCTCACAGGCGACAAAGGCGTGCTCGCGCTGCTGCGGAACGCCGGCTACACGGTGGAGGCAGTGAAGTAGGGACTACGCTGCCGCCAGTAAGAACAACAACCGGCGAAAAGCACCCCTGCTAACATCAACCGACTATGAAAAGAAAAAGAACAATATTTATAAAGGACTGGATGACACTACATCCATTCTCCAAGTCAGGCGAAACAGACCTGTACTACACCAATCTTGCCGACAAGGTATGCGCGATAATCGAAGACTCCGAGTACGGCAAGCTGCTGCGAAACAAAGGCGACCTCATATACCTCAGCCTGTGCGTCACATCATGGTTTGAAGACGTGATTTCACAACTCGGCATCTGGAAGGCGTTCACCACAGAGTGCAAGCAACGCTACGGCACATACATACCGTTCTACGACACCGACGGCACATACATACAGGACGAGATAAACCTCGCCGACGTGAAATTCCTGCTCTGGCACCATGTGCAGCACATCTACTTCGACAACGAATTCATCTACCCCAACACCGACGGACTCGAAGAAACGGCAGAGAAGATATACGAACTCTTCGACAAGGAATACGAGACAGCGCCCGAAAACGAGAACCTCAGACGGTTGCTATGCACCGACGAGGTGACAGAGAACGACTTCTACCAGTATCGCGACCTGCTCAAATGGTTCCACTACGGATGCTACTTCAACCTCGGCAACAACAAGATACTGCGCCAGAGCATTGAAAACGCAGCACATGAAGCACACAACCAGACAGAGCTCAACCTCATAACCTACGACATACAGAACGAACTCGTGTCGGTGTCGCGCAGCAATCTGCTATCACTCACCACACCTGAATGGATGGCACGCATAGCAAGCCTGCACCCGGCACGCAAGATATGGGCAGAAGCGGAGTGCAAACCGGTCAGCTACTACACCATAGAACGCGAGGACGAAAGCTACATCTACATGAAGGACCTGCTCACCGGCGAGAAGGGAATAAAAGTGAACAAACTCTCGGTGCAGATGGAACACATCGACAAACTCATAGAGAACAAGAGCATTGCGACAGCCGTCCTCTTCCGCTACGGCAGCAGCTGGTGGCTCAACGGAATACTCTCAGCCGTCGATAACAAGAAGGACACCAAGGAAATGATAGCCAAGGAAAAGGCGAAACGCAGACACACCGACGAGAAAGCAATATACGACAGGTTCAAAGAAGCAAACGGAGGCAAGTGGTACGCATTCTTCAAGGACAGAAAAGCACTGCTGCAATTCCTCAACAACGACATGGGATTCGCCAACATGACAATGGAATCGCTGCCGGAGATAAAGGAAGTCGGCGACACGATACTCGCTTGCGCGACTCCGCACTGCGGCATGCGTATGCTCTTCGGAATGGCTCCATGCATAAAATCCGACGACAATCCGCTCTACGACGAAGCCACAGCCAAGAAATATGCACAGAACTTCCTCTTCAACGAGGAGAACATACCATACGAAGTAGCAACCCTCTTCAACGAGAAAGGAATGCTGCCCGACGCCACGGCAGAGAACGAAGCCGACCCCAAACTGCGCAACATGCTCGACGCAAACCGCCAGTTCATCATCGACTACAACCTGCACGGCAGACGCGACACCGACCTGTCGCCCGCCGGACAGTGGTAAAGACATAAGTTCCGCAAGTCTCCGACACACTTCCGACACACAGCCTTTCCGCAGGAAGCATGCCGCAGACGGGCGGAACTTCTATAACAACGAACAAGCAAAAGAACTACTACCTGCATTATGAACATTGTCTTCAACATAACCTACTCCACCAAATTCGGCGAGGAAGTCAGCCTGAACATACCCGTTGCCGACACCGACGGCGTGGTACGCACAGCCACTTTCAAGATGAATACCAACGACGGCGAACACTGGAGCTACCGACTTGACAACCTGTGCAAGCAGGACAATCCCGTAATAGAATTCTTCTTCGCCGTGAACAACGGCACACGCGAACTGCGACGCGAATGGCTCACGGTGAGACACAGGCTCGAACTGGCCACCATCGCCACGGAGAACGCCACCGTAAAGTGCCGCTGGATGGAGACACCCTGCGACTCCTACCTCTACTCTTCGGCATTCACCGACTGCATAAACCGGCGGCGTCCGGGCAAGACGCAAAGCCGGAAGCTGCCCCGCGCACTGCGACTCGTGGTGAGAGCACCGCAGCTCAAGAGCGGCGCGAAACTGCTTCTCGTGGGCGACGATAACTGCCTGGGACGCTGGAACCCTGACAAAGGCATCGCAATGACCGAACACAACACCAACGAATGGGTGGCAGATGTCGATCTGACAGCATTCAGCGGCGGAAGCACCGAGTTCAAGTTCGTCGCCAAGACCGACATGGACGAGATAATGTGGGAGACCGGCTACAACCGCCGCATAACCCTACCCGACCCTCATGCCGACGGAACCCATGTCATAGAATGCGACCAGGCCTTCTTCGAGATATGCGACATGAAGCTCGCCGGCACGCTCATACCGGTGTTTTCACTGCGCACCGAGGGCAGTTTCGGCGTGGGAGACTTCGGCGATCTGAAGCGCATGGTGGACTGGGTAGCCGAAACCGGACAGCGGGTCTTGCAGATACTGCCCATAAACGACACCACGACCACGCACACATGGGCCGACTGTTACCCTTATTCCTGCATAAGCATCTTCGCCCTTCATCCACAGTATGCCGACCTGAGGCAGCTCCCGCCAATCGACGACGAGGCGGAACGCCGCCGCATGGAAGACCTGCGCAAGGAACTGAACGCACTGCCACAGATTGACTACGAGCGTGTGAACCGCGCCAAGAACGAGTATCTGCACACGATATTCTGCCAGTGTGCCGACCGCACCATGAAGTCGGCGGCATTCAAACGCTTCTTCGCCGACAACGAACACTGGCTCGTGCCGTACGCACAATACAGCTATCTGCGCGACGCCTACGGCACCGCCGACTTCGAGAAGTGGCCCAGCCACAGGGAATGGTGCGAAGCCGAGCGCGGACAGCTCGCCAATCCGCGCACGAAAGCCTACAAGAAACTGGCCTACCACTACTACATACAGTTCGTCCTGCACCAGCAGATGCAGGCCGCACACGAGTACGCCAAGGCACGGGGAGTAATCCTCAAGGGCGACATCCCGATAGGAGTGAACCGCAACGGATGCGACGTGTGGCACGAACCAGCCTACTTCAAGATGAACGCGCAGGCCGGTGCGCCGCCCGACGCCTTTGCGCAGAACGGCCAGAACTGGGGATTCCCCACCTACAACTGGGACGCAATGCTCGCCGACGGAGGCCAGTGGTGGATAAGACGCTTTCAGCACATGGCCAATTACTTCGATGCCTACCGCATCGACCATGTGCTCGGTTTCTTCCGTATATGGTCGATTCCCAGCGAATGCGTGCATGCTCTCATGGGACAGTTCGACCCGTCGATAGCCATGACACGCGACGAAATAGAGTCGTACGGACTCACATTCGACGAGGAACGCTACACCACACCCTACATAAACGACTGGATTCTGGAGCGCATCTTCGGCGCACAGGCCGACGAGGTTAAGCAGGCGTTCCTTGAAACACGCCCCGACGGACTCTACGCCATGCGTCCCGAATATGCCACGGAGCGCATGATAGAAGCGGCTTTCGCACACCGCCGCACAAAGGCCGACACCACCCTGCGCGACAACCTGTACAAGCTCACGAGCAACGTACTCTTCGTGCGCGACGCCAACGACGCCAACAAGTTCCACCCTCGCATCACCGCACAGCTCAACTTCGCCTTCCAAACACTCAGCGAAAAGGACAAAACACGCTTCAACCGCCTCTACGACGACTACTATTACCGCCGCAACAACTACTTCTGGTACCGCGAAGCAATGAAAAAACTACCCATGCTCGCGGAAGCGACAAGGATGCTCGTGTGCGCCGAAGACCTCGGCATGGTGCCCGAATGCGTGGCATGGGTGATGGAGAAGCTGCGCATACTGAGTCTGGAACTGCAACAGATGCCCAAGGAATACGGCGTGCAGTTCGGCAACCTGGCACACAATCCCTACCGTAGCGTGTGCACAATATCCACTCACGACATGCCCACACTGCGCCAATGGTGGGACGAAGACCCAGCACGGACGCAAGACTACTACTCCACCGTGCTCTACCGCCACGGCGACGCGCCGCATCCGCTGCCGGGATGGCTCGCCCGTGAGATAATAGAACGCCACCTCGCCTGCCCGTCGATGCTGTGCATCCTCGCCCTGCAGGACTGGCTCGCCATAGACGAACGGCTGCGTCTGCCCGACGCCAACGCCGAACGAATAAACATCCCTGCCGACCCGCACCACTACTGGCGTTACCGTATGCACCTGAACATAGACGACCTGCTGGCCGACAAGGGCTACAACGACACGATAAAGGAAATGCTTGCAAATGGAGGACGAAGAGTCTGATTTTCAAGCACATACATACAGCAGCAAAAACAAGGCTTCTTTGCACTCAAAAGAAGCCTTGTTCGTATAGCAAAGAAGCCTTGTTTGCGTCGCAAACAAGGCTTCTTTTGAAAACGATGTAATATGATGTCTCACCCGACTATACGGGCAAGCCAATCATTATGAATTATGAATTCAGAATTATGAATTACCAAATGTTCTCCGTCAGTCGCGCTCTATGAGTACAACGGCGTATGCAGAGATACCCTCTTCGCGCCCCGTAAAGCCGAGCCGCTCCGTTGTCGTGGCTTTGATGGAGATGTTGTCCTCGTCGGTACCCATCACTTCGGCAAGACATTTCTTCATTGCCGGCACATGAGGATTGATTTTGGGACGCTCGGCACACACCGTGGCATCTATGTTGCCAATGCGATACCCCTTGGTGGCAATGAGTTCCACGGTCTTGCGCAGAAGTATCTTGCTATCCACATCAAGCGTTTCGGCGGCGGTGTCGGGGAAGTGATAGCCTATGTCGCGCATGTTGGCTGCGCCGAGAAGAGCGTCGCAAATGGCATGTATAAGCACATCGGCGTCGCTGTGTCCGAGCAGTCCGAGCGTGTGGTCAATCTTGATTCCTCCGAGCCAGAGGTCGCGCCCTTCAACAAGGCGATGCACATCGTAGCCCAATCCGGTTCGTATCTTCATAAAAATGCAGAGTGTTAATGTTGTATATAAAGTTTGTTGCCACCCCTCGCAGACTTATCTACGCCTGAAAAGGTCCTTGATTCCGTCCATATCGAAGCTCAAGGTGAAGCGCAGAGTCTGGTCGAGCGGATTGCTCTTCGCCGTGGCAATGACGTATGCGGCATCGAGAGAGAAGACACTCATCTTGAAGCCTGCACCCACGGTGAAGTACTTTCTGTTGCCTTTGTTCTCCGACTCGTTGTGATAACCGGCACGCACGGCGAACTGGTCGTGGTAGATGTACTCGGCACCCACACTCCACTGTATTTCCTGAAGCTCCTCCTTGAATCCGCCGGGAGCGTCGCCGAAGCTCTTGAATATGCCGCTGATTGACGACACATCGTAGTAGTCCTTCTGCACACGCTGCTGGTAGTCCTCGGTGCTCTCGCCCTCGTTCTGCTTGGGATAGGTGGGCACGAGCAGCTTGTTGGCGTCAGCCGTGATGGTGAAGCGGTTGTACTCGTCGATGGGCACCATGAGCGATGCACCGAGACGAAGGTTTGTAGGGATGAATTCGGAGTTGTTGTCGCCACCGAACGAAATCTTAGAACCGATGTTCGAGATGTTGAGTCCGAGTCCGAGCTGGCACTCGCGCGACCCGATGTTGAGGTAATTCTGGTAGTAGGCAGCCAAGTCCACGGCGAAAGCACTACCCGGCGACGTGTCCTGCGTGTAGTCGTAGGTGAGGTCGGAGTATATCCATCGCACGGCGGCAGCGATAGAGAACTTCTCGCTGAGCATGAGCGAGTAGGCCACATCCATCGACATTTCGTAGGGATTGATTGTCATGTTGTCGCCACCCGACTCACCGGTGCTGAGGAAAACCTCGCCGAGCGAGAAGTAACGCAGCGATGCCGACACGGCGGAGTAGTCGCCGATGCGGTAGTAACCGGCGAGATAGGCGAGGTCCATGTCGCTTACAAGTTGGCGGAGCCACGGCGTATAGTTGAGCGCGACACCCGCCCTTGAAATGGTGAACGGGTACTTTGCGGGGTTCCAGTATTGCGATACCACGTCGGGATCGGTGGCAGCACCGGCGTCGCCAAGACCTGCCGCACGCGCATCGGGGGCTATTGTCTGCGATGTCACCGATGCGTTCACGGGGTTGAACATGTCCTTCTTGTCCTGCGCCGCAAGTGGCAAGGCTGTTATTGCAGCCACGATGATGGCTACGATTCGTGTCATGTATTTCATTGTTATGCTTGTTTCTTTGTATGTTTCTTTCTAAGAAAAACGCTTTTCGGGCTTATTTATTGCCGACAACGATGAGTTTCTTTGCTTTCGATGTGCGTGTCGCACCCTCCGAAGTGAGTCTTACGCGGTAGAGATAGACACCTGTCTGCAACTTCTGTCCACTGTCGAGCGTCAGATTCCAGTCCACGGTGTATGCGCTTCCGGAACTTCCCCCCACCTCATCGTGACGCCAAAGAAGTCGCCCGCTCATGTCGAACACATCGATACCGACGGTGATTTCCATGCCGCTACGGTCGTGTGTGACGATGAATGTGGTGTTGTCGGTCGCCGGGTTCTGCGTGCATTCTATGTTGCACTGAGGCTTCATTCCCCTCACGACATTGAACGACAACTCGGCAATGGAGACATTGTTGAGCACATCCCATGCACGGAACTGGAGCTTATGCTTGCCTTCCGGCAGCTCAGGGATGTTGTAGTAGGTGGTGCCACTCGTATATGAACCGAAGTCGAAGGTAAAGTTGTCGTTGAGCGAATAGGTGTAGGCCTGCTTACCGTCGATGATGAGTTGCATGTCATGACCTATGCCGTTGCCCGTGGCATTGATGCCGTCCTTATCCATAATCTGCGCCACAAAGTAAGGCGTGCTGTTCACATCGCCGCCGTTCTGGAACGATGGCGAGTTGAGATAGCAGTAGATTGACGGGCCGATGGAGTCGTTTTCGGCGATGTCGCTGCCTCCCACTATGAAGCTTTCGTCGTGTCCGTTGGCGATGACGGTGTGCAAGGAGTTGATGGCATAGAGGTTGATTATGCCCGTACTGTTGGAGTAGTTTATGTCCTTCGGCACTACAAAGTTCAGCTCGAAGCGTCCGTTGCGCACGCTGTCACTACCGTTGTAGAGCGTGTTGGGACGGTCGTAATAGGTGAACGGAGTGTCAGCCGCTGTCTTATCGTTAAGGCGGCAGGTCACGAGTTCGCGGTTGTCGCGCACGGTAAGGGTAATGATACCGTTGAAATCGTCAGCACCCTCGATGTGTCCCTTCACTGTTGTGCGGCTTCCCGCTTTGAGCCTTATGTCGTCACCAGAACCTGTTGCCACGCCGTTTATCTCATCCACCACCGCCTTGGCAGTGGGCAGATGGAGCGCAAGGGCAGGGTCGCCGAGGAGCGAATACTGCAGGGTGTTGCGTGCGAGCGACTCGCTTCCGCTGGCATTCTTGGCAAGACGCTGCGCCTCGCCTATGGTGCATGGCGTGCCGTCGGCATTGTAGCTGAGCACATAGCGCATGAAGTTGCGGTTGAGAATGGTGTTCTGCGCGGCATATACGGTGCGTGTCGTGCCGTAGAAAGCCACTGACCCACCCTTCGGATTGAGCATGGAGGTCTCGCCGATAGTGGCTTCGCCGCCGTCGAACGGCATGATGTCGCACGACGCTGTCACCCAAAGTGGGAGGTTGGTATTGGTGAAATTCTCGAAATCGGTGATGCGCAGCACCATCTCATGCGACAGCTGTATCTCGCTTCCATGGCCTGCATAGTCCATGACGAGTGCTCCGGCCTGCTGCTGTTGCTTTATCATGCGTGTCGCATCGGGATAGGTATGGCCCGTCGAAGAAGTCTCGCGTGTGTAGGTATCCCACATCACTTTCTTCACGATATAGCTGGGATAGTTGGCTATCACCTGCTCCGCCACGAGGTCGGCATCATCCATGTGCTGGTTGTTGTCGCCGTCGTCGCCCATGAAGAAGATGGTGTTCTGCCACGCACCGCCGTTTTTATTCTCGGCGTAGGAGATGGTTTTGTCCACCAGAACCTTTGCCTCCTGCTCGGTGGTGACAGGGAAACGGCCCACAGCCACATCGAGTTTGTCCACCCACAGAGGCTTGGCTCCCTCGCCGTCGTCAAGCATTGCGTAGAAACCGTCGTCTATATAGCAACTGCGTTTGTCGAAGGATTCCTCGCTTTCAAAGGCGAGCAGGTAGTCGTCGGGGTTGAGATTGCGGCACTGCGGAGTGAGCATACGGTTGTCCCACACGCAGTCGCCGAAGAGAAGAAGATACTTCGGCATGTCTTTCTCGTCGGCGGCACGGTCGTAAAGCATCTTCATGTAGTGGCGGTAGGCACTTGCATCGGGCGTTCCGCTTGAGAATTCGTTGTACAGTTCGTCTGCCGGTACGATGTTCACACGCAGTCCGTCGCGCTCTTCGTGGAACGTCTTGAGTCGCTGCGCTTGCTTCAACAGTTTCTGCGAAGTGGGGATTATTATAACAAGATCGGCCTGCGGGTCGGCGTGGCGGTCCTGGTTTGTTATGCCATAGACATACTCCGGCACCGGAAGCGACTCCGAATCGAGGTCGGGCATGGGTCTGGGTTCCGGCGAGACAAGCGTGATGTAGTCGAGACGCATGGCGGCTCCGTCAAGCACCGTAAGCTTGACTGCGTTGTCCGCCCTGATGTTTCTGACTGTGAATGTGGCTGACTTGCGGCATCCGAAGATGTATTTCGAGTCGCCGAGACTTGTGCGTACGGTGCCCACGATGGAGTCGTTCACCTCCACCTGTACCACACAACTCCTGCCGGCCGATACGCAAACGACGAGTTTCTGGTCTCCGAACGTGTTCGGTGCGGCGATATTCACTGTGCGGGAAGAACCCGGTTCCACGCTGTGTGAGTCGAAAAGGTTGCGCCCTCCGTTGTACCACGAGTAGGCGTCCACCTCGTAATGGGAATGGAAGTCGTCGGGTGTGGGATAGGTATCGGCCGCCATTGCCGCTGCATCAACGGTGGATGGAGCGTCGGCAGACTCCGTGAGGAAGTAATATCCATAGTCGGAGTAAGGATTACGGGTGCGGACTGTGGATGTGTTCGACGCCCATGACACCGGACCGCGGGCGTAGAACACGCGCCGGTTGCCCGACTTGTAGGTGGAAACTTCCTTTAAGTCGTCGGTATTGATGAGGTCGTCGGCATTGAGTATTTCGTTCTTGAGGTTACCACCATAACCATACAGCTTCACTTTGTTGATGTCGGAGAAGCCGGCTTTGCGTATGAGCGACTCGGTGATTTGGTGGAATCCCGAAGTGGAGACCCTTATCTTGACCCACTTCCCGGTTGCGAGCACGGAATGGGCGGCATAGCGTTCGGCAGGAGCCACATCGGTTTTCCGTTTCGGTGCGCTGTTCTTTGCGCCGCCTTTAACGGATGCTTCCCGCTTGAGGAGGAAGCTTACGAGTAGCTGATACTTCCCCGAACGATAGACGACGGGGCAGAATGATGTGCTGATGAACGGTTTCCTGCGGTTGAAGACGATGTTCGTCTCCAGTTCGGGCATGGCTGGCGGCAGTGCGGAATGGTGTCGCCGGTAGTTGGAAACATCGGTCGCCGGCATGTCGATAAATTCAGGATAGACGATGCTGACGGTATAGACAGAATCGCGATAGTTGTCTGGCAGCGGCTCGGTGTGGCAGAAATGCGGCACGACGGAGTCGGTCTTCACCTCGGCTGCCGTCAGGTTGAAGAACCGCTGCGCCTTTGTCTGTACTGCCATGAGCACGAGAAAGGCAATTATCGCTATTTGTTTCGTTCTTTGTCTCACTTATTATTATTTGCAATTAAACGACAGGACTTTCCTGTCCTCTATGTATCCTTCGAGGTGGTCGTCGATTTTTACGGGTCCTACTCCGGCGGGAGTGCCGGTATAGAGTATGTCGCCTGTCTTCAAAGTGAAGTAGCGACTGATGTAAGCGATGAGTTCGTCCACCTTGTAGAGCATGTCGCTTGTGCAGCCTTCCTGTACTGTCTTGTCGTTGATGTCAAGCCGGAAGTGTATTGCCTGTATGTCGCGGAACTTGCTCAAATCCACCCATTCACCCAGAGCAGCCGATCCGTCGAAGCCTTTGCAGATGTCCCACGGTTTGCCTTCGGAACGCAATTTCTGCTGCATCTCGCGTGCGGTGAAGTCGATGCCCACCGTCACTGCGTCGTAGTAGCGGTGTGCGAACCGCTGCGGTATGCTCTTTCCGAGGCGGCAGATGCGCACAATGAGTTCCGTTTCATAGTCGATGCGTCCCATGAAGTCGGGTATGAAGAACGGTTTTCCGTCCTTCAACAGTGCCGAGTCGGCCTTTGTGAAAATGACAGGTTGCTCTGGTTTATATAACGCTCCATGCAGCTCTTTATTGTGTGCAAGGTAGTTCATGCCTACGGCAAATATCTTCATTTTTATTGTTTTTAAGGTTTTACGGATGTCTGATTGATTTTTTTTGCCTTTTTTCCGGCGTTGTTCGCCTGTGTTTTTGCATAAAAGCAAAAAGGAGTCATAAAGAGTTTTCACCCTTTACGACTCCATTTTTATGATTGTAATTGTTTTCTTCTTTGTTTAAGAAAAATTACTCAGCAGCAAGAGTGAAGCGCTTGTAAGCGACAATCTTCAACTCCTTGTCCTGCTTCTTCAGGTAGTCGGCAACAGTTTCCTTGTCACCGTTGCCGAACTGGAACTCCTGAGCCACGAGGCAGTTCTCCTTCAAGAACTTGCCGACACGGCCCTTTGCGATGTTGTTTATCATGTTCTCGTTCAGGCTGGCAGCCTTTTCTGCGCTGACAGTCTCCTTGATTTCGCGGAACTTCACTACGTCTTCGGCAGTGATCCATCCCTTGCCCTGGTTAGACTCGATGTGGTCTTCAGAGTCGAAGTGGTTAGGATTGAGTCCGGCCTTCTTCAAAGCTACCTCAACAGCCTTTTCGATCTGCTCTTCCTTGGTCTTCTGAACGGCAACGGTATATTCGTTGTCGATAACCTCCTGCGGCACCTGTGTCTCGTCAAGGGCGATAGGCTTCATAGCGGCCACCTGCATAGCAATCTTGTGACCTACCTCAGCGTTCTCCTTGTTGAGCTGTACCATTGTGCAGAGAGTGTGCTTGCCCATGTGGTCGTACACTTCGATGTTGTCGCCTTCGAGCACGTTGTATCCGTCGAGTTCCATCTTCTCGCCAGTGATACCAGAGCGCTGTGTTACAGCAGCCTGTACATCGCCTTCGCCGAGAGCGAGTGCCTTCACTTCGTCAAGTGTGTGAGCCTTGGCAGCGATGGCAGCGTCGAGGATGTCGCTTGTGAGCTTGATGAAGTCGGCGCCGTTAGCCACGAAGTCGGTCTCGCACTTCAATGCAATTGTTGCAGCGAAGCCGTTCACGCTCTTCACGAGCACGCATCCGTTTGAAGTCTCGCGGTCGGAACGCTTTGCAGCGATAGCCAGTCCGCGCTCACGGAGCAAGTCCTTTGCCTTATCGAAATCGCCTTCTGCCTCTGTGAGGGCCTTCTTCACGTCAGCGAGTCCGGCACCTGTCATGGCACGAAGTTTCTTGATGTCTTCAATTGAAACAGCCATAGTGTTAAAATGTGGTTAGATATTTATTAATATTGTCTGTCTGATTACTCGGCAGCGGGAGCCTGCTCTTCAGTTGCGGGAGCTTCTGCTTCTGCCTTGGGAGCGTCCTTGCGTGCCTTGCGTGTGCGCTTCTTGCCTTCAGTTGTCTCAGCCTGCTCAGCGGCAGCCTTCTCGTCAGCCTTCTCCACCTTGCGCTCTTCCAGACCTTCGGCGATGGCGCTGCAGCATGCAGAGAGGATTACATCAACTGAATCCTTTGCGTCGTCGTTGGCAGGGATGAGGTAGTCCACGTTGCGTGGGTCGGAGTTTGTATCAACGATGGCGAACACTGGGATGCCGAGGCGGTTGGCCTCTTTCACAGCGATGTTCTCCTTCATTACGTCGACAACGAACAATGCGCTCGGAAGGCGGGTCAAGTCGGCGATAGAGCCGAGGTTCTTCTCCAATTTAGCGCGCTGGCGTGTCACCTGAAGAAGCTCACGCTTAGAGAGCTTCGAGAATGTACCGTCGTTCATCAGCTTGTCGATGTTCGCCATTTTCTTCACTGCCTTGCGGATTGTGGGGAAGTTGGTGAGCATACCGCCCGGCCAACGCTCGATAACGTAAGGCATATTAACGCTTGATGCCTTCTCGGCTACAACGTCCTTAGCTTGTTTTTTAGTAGCGACGAACAGGATCTTCTTGCCTGACTTTGCAATCTGCTTCAGAGCCTCTGCAGCCTCGTCTATCTTGGCTACGGTCTTGTGCAAATCGATTATGTGAATGCCATTGCGCTCCATGAAGATGTAAGGAGCCATAGCGGGATTCCACTTGCGACGGAGGTGGCCAAAGTGGCAGCCAGCCTCGAGTAATTGGTCAAAATTTGTTCTTGACATTTGTTCTTTGTTTTTAAATTGTTTACTTTCCTTTGAGTTGTGAATGAACCAGCCCGCGAGTAACGATTTTCTGAGTTATGAATAGTGGGCTGCGAACCTGCCGGCTTCGCCGTTTCCTGACTGCCGTATGCATGGTGCGCCTCCACTGGCTCATCCTCGGTCTTGCGGGTTTGGATGCTAAACGTCGGAGAAATGCTAAGCCACACATATATAATAAGGTGTCCCAGCCGCTCTCCTGATATTAACGCTTGCTGAACTGGAAGCGACGGCGAGCCTTGGGCTGACCCGGCTTCTTACGCTCAACGGCACGGGCATCGCGTGTGAGGAAGCCCTGGTCCTTGAGTGCCTTCTTGTCTTCGGCGTTGATTTTTACAAGTGCGCGAGCGATGGCGAGACGCAGAGCCTGGCTCTGACCGGTGAAACCGCCGCCGTCGAGGTTTGCCTTGATATCGTATTTCTCTTCTACACCAAGAAGCTGCAGAGGCTGCTTAACCACGTACTGCAGAATTGCTGATGGGAAGTATTTTGTGATTTCTTCTTTGTTGATTGTGATCTTACCGGTGCCTTCTGTGAGGTAAACACGAGCTACGGCACTCTTGCGGCGACCAATTGCATTTATCATTTCCATCTTTTTCCTTTATTTATACTGGTTAATATCAATTGCCTTTGGCTGCTGTGCCTCGTGCTTGTGCTCTGTGCCCTCATAAACATAGAGGTTGTCGAGGAGCTTGCGACCGAGAGGACCCTTGGGGAGCATACCCTTTACGGCGTGACGGATGATCTTATCTACTCCGTTAGGACGCTTGCGAAGGTCCTCGGGAGTGTTGAAGCGCTGTCCGCCGGGATAGCCAGTATAACGTGTATAGACCTTGTCAGTCTCCTTCTTGCCGGTGAATACCACCTTGGCAGCGTTGATGATGATGACATTGTCTCCACAGTCCACATGGGGAGTGAAGGTTGGTTTGTACTTTCCGCGAATCAGCTTGGCTACTTTTGAGCAGAGACGGCCTACTACTTGGTCAGTGGCGTCGATAACTACCCACTCTTTCTTAGCTGTTTCCTTGTTTACGGAAATAGTCTTGTAACTTAAAGTGTTCATTGTTTAAATTAAAATTTACTACTAAAAAACATATTATTTTTTGCACAAGCGATTCACTAACCGTGCCGCTCGGCCAAAAGCGTACACTATTAACACTCTCATGCAGGGGACTCTAAGTGTATCCCCAATAATCGGACTGCAAAATTACGGTTTTTTTATTTAATATGAAATGTGGACGCATGGCACGAATGTTGATATTAGCAAAGTTTAACAAATTATAATACTTGACGAAGCTTTTCCGGGTGTAAAGAGCGTGGGAAACGCCGTACTTCAGTCTGGCGGGGAATTGGAGGAAAGAGAGAGGAAACGTGGCAGGAAGCGTATGATGAGGGATGCTTTCCGGCACGGCGAAAGCACTGGAAACGGAAAGTGATTCCGCCGCTTTGAAAACAAGGCTTCTTTGCATCAGAAACAAGGCTTCTTTGGAACGCAAACAAGGCTTCTTTTTGATGCGAAGAATCCTTGTTTGAAAATCCACCTGTATATATCTGAGAATCAATTAAATAGCAGACACTATCGTCACACCGCCGGAGTCTGCTCCCGACACTGCCTGTCAAGTCGCCGCAGCACCCACCAGTAGGCAGGGAACAGGAACACGTCGGCCATACACCACGCCACGGGGTCACCAAGACAGACGCCCGTCCACGCCAGAGCCGGCACCAGATAGAGGCTCACTCCGCTGCGGGCTATCATCTCCATAACGCCGCTAAGCATGGAGAAGTTGCTGAAACCAAGTCCCTGTATGGAGTAGCGCAACACGGTGAGCATACCCAGGGCGGGATAGAAGTAGTTGGTGATGCGCATATACTCAGCCGCCTTCGCCGTCACTTCCGCCTGTCCTCCGTCCACGAAGAGTGTCATCATGTCGTCGGCAAAGGGGTAAATCACAGCCACGGTGAAGACGAAATAGACGGCCGTAATCTTCGTTGCCGCCCACACGCCCTGCCTCACACGGTCCATACGGCGCGCGCCGAGGTTCTGACCGCAATATGTGGCCATCGCCACACCTATGTTCTCGAACACGCAAGTGAACAGATATTTTATGCGCATCGACGCCGTGAACGCCGCCACACAGGTGGTGCCGAGGGCGTTGTTGGCACTTTGCAGCATGATGATGCCTATACCCGTGATGGAGAACTGCAGCCCCATAGGCACACCGTTGTTGAGCAGAATGCTCGTGCGGCGGTTGTCGTAGCGTCGCTCGGCACCGTGCGGAATAAGTATGCGCATGCGCCGGCGGATGTACCACAGACACAGGCACACCGACAAGCCCTGCGACAACCATGTGGCTATGCCGGCTCCCTCGACTCCCATCCCCAGCCAGAGGATGAGCACGACATCAAGCAGAACATTGGCGACAGCCGACGCAATGAGAAAATAAAAGGGTTGGCGCGAATTGCCAAGAGCACGAATCTGTCCCGAAAAGAGGTTGAAACCGAACGTGAGAGGGATGGTGGCAAACTGCAGCATAAGGAAGACATAGGCATCGTGGAATATCTCGTCGGGAGTGTTCACAAGCTGCAATATGCGCCGACAGAACATCAGCGACAGCAGCGTCACAACTGCCGACATCACCACCGCCACGCGCACCGCATTGGCAACATACGTCCGCATCTTAGTGAAGTCCTTGGCACCGAAAGCCTGTGCCACAGGTATGGCGAAACCGGCACACGCCCCGTTGCAGAAACCCATGACGAGAAACATCACCGACGACGATGCACCCACCGCCGCCAGAGCCTCTACACCGACCCAGCGCCCTACTATCGCCGCATCAATGACAAGATACATCTGTTGCAGGATATATCCAAAAATGAGCGGCAACGCAAACCGTACGATACCACGCATGGGCGAACCCGCCGTCATGTCGTGCACCGCCCTACTCGAACTCTCTTCCTTTTCCATATCTTTCTCCTTCGTTATCCCAAACCAGCCAGACTCCGCGGATCCCGGTTCAGTCCGTCTCATACCATGAAAAATGCCCACCGTTAAGGACGATGGGCTGACCTGATGTTTTCACAACGGAATAATCCTTATTGTGATTTGCTTAAAATTCGTACGGCAAAAATAAGGATTATACTTCACAAAGCGCAACGTTTAGTCCGACAAAGCATTTGAATTAAGCTTTATTAACGCCGGTGCGGGCAAAAAGTCGAGTATGTACACCCTCCCACATTATTATTATTCGTAACTTTGGCACAGACGAAAGAACTATCAAACAGAAAATTCTTTTGAACTAATACTTATCTGACTTAAACATAAACACATGAATTTTAAAGCAAATCACAACACTGTCTAATAATATCGCAGGAAATGAATTGATGTCAGGTGCACCGCAAAGATATATTAAAAATGTTCTTACAAAAAAACTACACAAGTACACCTTTTCAGCAAAAACATCAAATACAAGTCTGAATATCAATACGATAGGTGCAGTGTACATTAGGTGTACTTCGGGTGTACTTTCAAAAGTACACCAAGCGGAAAGCTCGGTTTTCTACTGTTTGCTGCCACATATATTTGCTGCTGGCATGTCGCGTCGGCTGAAAGAATGGCGGAAAAGCATGGGAATTAAGTTACATATTCACTGAAAAACTGTGTAAATGTTTGACATTTCGGAATTTATTAGTATTTTTGCCATATATCCCCAGGGCTTTTGCATGAGGCGCATGCAAAAGGTCTGAAATGTAAATGCTAAACAGAACTTATTTATGAAGAATCTTAAACCTATTTCGCCTTTCCGTCGCGGTGCGATGCAGGCGACCCGCTCATCACTCCAAGCAGCGGCAGAACACGTTTTCATTCCCCCGGGCAGCGGTGTTTTTACAAAATGGATCATGGCGCTGTTGGCAATAATGCTGTGCGTGCCGGCACTGGCACAAACCACGACTCTTGCCGAGGCCGACTGCGACCTGGCCGTGAAGACTGCCGACGGCGTGCCGTATGTGTGCATCGAGAGCATAAAAGCCGAAGGCGACCTGTATGTGCCAAGCACCATACACATAGCGAGTGCCGGCGAGACATACCCCGTGTATGCCGTCAATACCGGCAACGGCAACATCGCAAGCATCACCTTTGCCGCCGACATCAGGGAGGTGTTCTTTTCATGTTCGAAAGCCAAGAAAATTGTTTTTGAAGGCGACGACACCAGAGTGGCTTTCGACTTCACTTATTCTATTCTCACCGAGGAAATAAGATTTCCCGCCAACCTCACCGAATTCGGAGGCTTTGTCTATCTGTCCGGCTCCGAAAAGCATTCCAACTGTTTCCGAAACGCCTATCACCTGAAGTCGGTGGAACTCCCACAAAAGCTCAAGACCATCAACGACGAAATGTTCAACAACTGCAATAACCTTGCGAGCATCGACATCCCTCCCACCGTGACAGAGATTGGTTATGCCGCATTCTACGGTTGCAGCGCACTGAACGACATCACTCTGCCCGCCAGTCTGACCACCATCGGAAATTCGGCATTCAGAGGATGCAAGGCATTGAAGAGTCTTGACATCCCGTCTACGGTCAGCAGCATCGGCAGTATGGCCTTCCTCGCCTGCAGCGGACTGGAAAGCATCGACCTGTCGTCGCTTACATATTTGGCCGACGAACTGCTTGAGGACTGCTACGGACTGAAGAGTGTGACCATCGGCAAGGGTCTGAAGTCTATCGGCAGCAGCACGTTTTCAGGGTGCACCCAAATAGCATCCCTGCCGCTGCCGGAGGGTCTGGAGTCAATCGGTGAGAATGCTTTCAAGGGCTGCAAGTCGCTGACAGAGGCGACGCTGCCATCGACGCTGACGACTCTGGGCAATGGCGCGTACGAAAATTGCTATAACATAAAGAATGCCACAGTGCCGAACAGCATTACCAAAATCCCTGACAAAACGTTCATGTCGTGTCACCGTCTGACGACCATAAGGCTGCCGGAAACGCTCACCACGATAGGCGCACAAGCCTTCGACGGCTGCAACACGCTGGAGTCGGTGACGCTTCCGTCCACGGTGCGCTATATTGAGAGGCGGGCATTTGCCGATTGCTCTGCGCTGAAGCATGTCACATGGCCGGAATCGTTGCAAGGCATCAGAGACAGGGCCTTCATCGGCACCGCCATGCCCTCCATAAAGCTGCCGGAATCGGTCAGCAGCATCTCCGAACTGGCTTTTGCCGAAAACATGGCCATCACCAGTTTCGCCTATCCTAAGAATGTGGAAGATGTGACAAATGCCTTCCAAGGGTGCACGAACCTGACGGAAATGGTTCTGCCGGAAAACGCCAAGACCATATACAACCAGGCTCTGGCATACACAGGCGTAAGGAAGGTGACAATACCAGAGGGCGTCACAACGATGTGGAACTATGTCTTCTCCAACTGCACCAACCTCGAAGTAGTGATGCTGCCATCAACGCTTGCCTACCTCAAGGGCAAGGAGATGTTCTACAAATGCTCCTCACTCAAAGCCATCCTGAACCATGCCGTGACGGCTCCGACGGTATCTCTGCCCGAAGACCTGTTCGAGTGGTACGCGCACAATGCCACACTCTACATCCCGATCCACTCCAGCGGCTACGACAGCAACGGGTGGGAGAAGTTCACCAAGCGCAAAGTGGCTCCGGGCATCGTCACCATGCAGTCGCCTACTTTCTCGAAAGAGAGCGGCGCTACCGACGACTTCCTGCTGACACTGACCAACCCCAATGCCACGGGGCGACTTTACTACAAGGTCGTGCCCAAGGACGCCGCCCCCGGTAAGGTGTCGTTCGCAGCCTACACCGAGCCGGTGGTGATAGACGGGAGCTGCACGGTGTGGGCGTATGTCATCGACGGCTACGATGCCAGCGAATACGTTTCCGCCGAATATGAAGTGGGAGTACCGCAAGACGGCAAGGTGCAGCTCGTCGTGTGCGGCACCTATGTGAGCGTGAAGAACGCCCACGACGTGCTGGGCGATGGCTCGACGGCATACGACATCAAGGAACAGGTGCTCACACTCGACAATGCCTCCCTCAATGCAGACGAGCATGAGTATAACACCGCCATTCAGGCCGACGGCGGACACCTGACAATACGCGTCAAAGGCAACTGCTCTCTCACTGCCAGTGCCTACGGTCTGCTCGTGGGGGCATCGCCCGGCTTTGGCGGCAAGGGAGCCGATGCCACCATCGTCGGCGACGGGAACAGCGTCCTGACAATAACTGTGACCGACGAACATGGCGACGGAATCTACTCCTATCTGGGCAATGTGACGATAGACAACTGCAAGGTGGTGGTGAAGGGCGGCTATACGGGACTCTTCATGAAGTCGGGACCCGACAACGGTACACTCACCATCAAGGGCGACAACGCCGTGCTCGACCTCACCGCCTCCAACTCTGCCATGGAGAACGTGCAGAGACTTGTGCTCGGCGAGACGCTTGGCATCACCGAACCCGACGGTGCTGTGTTTGAAAACGGTTGCATCGTGCTCGGCAACGAAAGGCAGAAGCATGCGGTGATTGCCAGAAAGAAAGGCGGCGATGTAGGCGTGGCAGGCATACGGAGCGACGACGACAAAGCCGACACAAGGATATACAGCGTGCAGGGCGTGCGCGTCACGCGTCCGTCAGTCCCCGGTGTCTATATCGTCAATGGCAGGAAATATGTAGTAAGATAAAACCACGCTGGTTTCGAGAGAGTTACCGGACTGAACCGGCTCTCAACAAGACGAATTTCCAGATTCAATAATACGGCTTAAAAAACAAGGCTTCTTTGCACTCCGAAGAAGCCTTGTTTGCGTTGTAAAGAAGTCTTGTTTGGAGAGTAAAGAAGCCTTGTTTTGAAAACGGCGGGATTTCGTCTTGAATATTATTGCCGTATGGTACAGTTTTTTATTGCTGTCCGGTAAAAAACTTTTAGCTACGGGTTCCGCGAAGCGGGACCTCTATGCGAAACCCACTGCAAGCCGCAAAGCGGCGCAGCTGTGGGTGGGCAAGGATGTAAGGGGCGGTTCCCCGAAGGGGGACTTATGCCATTGGCGGTCAGCAGGATGTATAAGTCCCGTTTCGCGGAACATTATCCTCTCATACGGTTACGCCCACGGCTGCACCGTTCAGCCCTCTAAAAGAGCACAAATCTGTAAGTGCTTCGGCGCGTTCCTGCGTCAGCCTGCAGCAGAAATACGCCCTGCCCAATGCCTTGCAGAGACATGACGGCATGGGTTCCGTCGGCTGATGACGCCTGTCTGAGCAGTCGGCCGCCTGCGCTGTAAAGCCTCAGACATCGCAAACCGCTGCCCGACACCGTCAGACGGTCGCCCTCACGACCGACACGGAAAGAGGTGTCGGCAGCGTCGGCAGCTTCCATCCCGGTAATAACGCCTTGGTAAAGGGTGAGGACATCGCCCTCACGCGTCAGGAAGAAAGCAGTGTCATCACGGCTTTTCAGCTCCACTTCACCGTCGTCAGTGCGTCCCATCACCGTTATCCTGTAAGTGTGTCCGTCAGCCCACGGCAGAGTGCTTTTGCGCAACCAATAGCTGTAAAGCGGCACATCGAAGGACGATGAGATGCTGACATTATCTTCAATGCCATTCACTTGCGCCTTTTCCAGCGTCTCCGCGTCCTCGTAGAACATCGTCACGGGACCGTCGTAACTGCGGCCTTCCGATGTGCGCAGCGAGACACCGATTTTGAAAAGGGACATTTGCGTCATGTCGATGCTGCCCGACTCCACTTTCTCATGCGAATCATCAGCAAGAAAAACCTCCACTTTTGCCATGAGAGGCTTTTCCTGTGCCTTTGTCACCTCTATGTAAGCGGCGTCTCTGTCGTGAATGTTGTTTATGGGGCAAAGCTGGGTTTCAGCCTCATCGGCAGACGCCACGAGCCTCACCTCATAGCGTGCCGGAGCGAGAGTGGCAGGCAGCGAAAGCACAACGGGTATTTCAACTTCGGCAAAACCCTCTATTTCCGTCAGTTCATCAACGCGCGTGTCAAGCACAACCGCCCCGTTTCCGTCGAGCAGCTGCACACGCAGATAGCAGTCGCGCGGCACTCCGTTGAGGTTCTTCACGGTGAAGAAGGCGTGAATCTTAGCCCCCTGCTCGGCTGCACCGTCAATCCTTGGCTGCGCCATCAGCTGGAAATGGGGTTCCTCGGAGCACATTTCTGAGATGCGACCGGTACCGCCGGCAAGCTCCACTTCAATGACGGGAGCTTTCTTCATGCGGACGAAGTCGTCCCATGTGCCATCGTCCTTAACAGTTGCACACACTGGGACGAGGCGGTAATAGCCGTCGGCGAGGCCGTCAAGACTCAGCCTTATGTGCTGCGCCTGATTTATAAGATAGTCGGTTCCCATGAAACCCTCTTGGTCGCCGCCGTAGATGCGCTGCGTGAAACCACCGTCGGCATGGTCGTCAGAGTAAGCCACCAACTTTAAATTGCCCTCCACATCATACACTGCCACACCAATATCTCCCTTGAAAGGCTTGCCTCTGTTCACGAAAGAGTTCATCGCTACGGTCAGCATCTGCGCAGGGTCGAAGCTCTTGCCGGTAGCGTTTTCCATCGTGAGAGAGCCGCCTTCGTTGAACATCAGTTGCGGGGACGACTCCAGAAGTCCGCGCTCTATGTCGGGATAAACCCCATTGTTCGGGTGGGCGAGAATGGCGGTAATGGCACGGTTGAAGGCAAGTGGCTTGCCTTGAAACTCGTTTCCCGTCTGCGACACACTGAGGTTTGTGAGCGAATAGTAGGCATCGCCTTGCCCCTCCCAACCGAAATTCATGTGAAACAGACCGTTTTCATCAAATCCATCGGCCACCCATGCGTGCCCGGAAGCCGAACCGGCAGGGCGACCTTCCAAATAGACGGGGCATCCGTTGAGCAGCTCCTGACGCAATATCTCGGCAAAGCGAGCCGGTCCTTCGACAGCTTTTGTGATGTATGCGGCCGTATAATCGAAGTTCTTTTGCAATGCCTGATAAGCAAACACGCCCTGCGTTCCGCTTGCATCAGGGGTGTACTGCATGAAGGAAGCGGTGCCGACATCGTCCATAAGCAAGGCGACGGCATCTTCCTCTTCGGCAGTTGCCTGCACAGGGTAGCGATAGTCGGGCAGCATGTTTGCCCAATCGTAGTGCGACAGACTGAAGTCTGCACTTTTCGTCGTGTTGTAGTAGGTCACGGTATATTCGTTACTGCCTTGGCCCTGTGCCGGCCATTGGTAGTAATACATCAGCTGCGCCACCGCCGTAGCCACGCATCCGCTGTAAGGATAGCCGGTCCTGGCATTGAAAGGATGCGACTGCCCCCACTTGCTTTTCAGCAACGGCGACACGGTTTTTGCGAACAGGGCGGCACGGCTGCCGCCCCGGACTGCCACATTTCCTTCTCTCAGCACTTCAAACGTTTGGCGATAGCCCTCCAGAAGCAGCTTCACGCAAGGGTTGGCGTTCAGCGTATCGAGCGTTTCTTCGGTGCCATAAGCAAGCACTTCGCCCATTCCATCGTCGCCGGCGACGACGACAAAGCCACGCCCTCCTGCGTCATTGAATATATAATAAGGAGAGTTTATGGAGGCGTTGATGACTTTATTTCGCACTTTCGCATCATTGCCACGAGGCAGTGACACATACTTTTTAGCTATTTCAGTTGCTCTCTTTGGGTCGATTCCTTTACCATAAGCCGTCTGCGGCATGACAACGAAGAGCCCTACGACGAGCAACAGCATAGCAGTGGCATGGCGGCAATGAGTTTTTTGTTTCATTCTTTCTAATTTATAAATGTGTAATCAAAATGTTGGGACTAAAAAAAGCGAACCAATCCGAGCCTGAAGCTTAAGCCTTTTCTCTTAGAAAATCGACTCCTCTGTTTCGGAGGTGAACAGTTCCAAGGCTTTCATTCCCATGATGGAGTTGCCCTTTGCGTTGAGCCGCGGACTCCATGTAGCTATCGAATAGCGCGAAGGATAAATCGCAACGATGCCGCCACCCACACCGCTCTTGCCCGGAAGACCTACAAGGAAGGCGAAGTCGCCGGCCTCATCGTAGAACCCGCAAGTCTGCATGATGGCGTTTATGCGCTTCACTCGCGATATGGTGAGATTGACTCCGGCATGCGAGAAAGGCCTGTTGCTCTTGGCAAAAGCCATGAATGCGTGCGACAAGTCCTCACAGCTCATCTCCAACGAGCATATAGTGCAATAGAAGCGCAGCACATCATTCACATCATTATGCAAGTTGCCATGATGCTTCAGCAGATAGGCAATGGAGGCATTAAGATAGCAACTGTCCAGTTCCGACTGCATCACCTCCTCAGAATAGTTGATGTCCTGATTCCCGGCTATTGTGCGAACAAATTCAAGGAAGAACTCCGTCGGATTCTCAAGGTGCGAAAGCAGCACGTCGGCAGTGACCAATGCGCCGGCATTGATAAACGGATTGCGGGGTTTGCCGTGCTCATACTCCAACTGAACAAGCGAGTTGAAAGCCGAGCCCGAAGGCTCCTTGCCTATACGGGTCCACAGGTCTTTGCCCAGCAGACTCAATGCTATGGCAAGCGAGAACACCTTGGCGATGCTCTGTATGGAGAACTTCACATCCGAATCGCCGAGGCAATAGGACCTGCCGTCAAGCGTATTGAGGCAGATTCCGAACTGGTCGGGATTGACATTTGCCAATGCCGGAATGTAGTCGGCCTGCTTGCCGTCCTTGGCATATATCTCTATCTCACGTCTTATTTTCTCTAATAAAGGTTGATAATCCATTGTATTCTTTGTTTTAGTAGTTTTTTTAATATACGAGGCAAGACACCAGATTACTGTAGTGGCTGCGATGATGCGACCTGCGAAGCATCGGATGCGATGTTGTCGTTGAAAGCGATGAGCCCAATGTTCATTTACATCTTTGAACATCTGGGGGCAAAACAGAAAACAGTTATTTTGGAATCACAATCCAATGTCCTGCCTTTAAACTGCCGACACGTTTCAAATATCCAGCTTTTTTAAGGAACGCTATCTCACGTTTGGCTGTGGCATCAGACAACCCCGTTTTCTCGCAAAGCCTTTCTCTGCTCAGACTCTTTTCCTCGGAAAACATCCGCAAGATCATCTTCTGTCTCTCGGTCAAGTTTATTGGGTCATTTATTGGGTCATTTATTGGGTCATTCGATG
>USEC01000004.1 GCA_900553595.1 uncultured Prevotella sp.
AGATGAAGCGCCGCAAGGACTATCGCAAGAAGAACGGTCACCGTGCACAGTTCACAGAGGTTTCAATCAAAGAAGTAATCGCTTAAATTTAGGAGGAACAGGAAAATGGCACATAAAAAAGGTGTAGGTAGTTCGAAGAACGGACGTGAATCAGCTTCTCAGAGATTAGGCGTTAAGATTTGGGGCGGTCAGAAGTGCATCGCAGGCAACATCATCGTACGCCAGCGCGGTACAAAGCACAACCCAGGCTTGAATGTTGGTATTGGCAAAGACGACACTCTTTATGCGTTGGTTGACGGTGTGGTAAACTTCCACAAGGGTCGCCGCGACAAGAGCACAGTATCAGTAATACCTGAAGCTGAGGCCTAACAAAAACAAAACTCTATTCCAAACAAACAATAGCAATCCCAATTTTCGCTGAAAATTGGGATTGCTTCTTTTTTACATATACACTTGACCTCCGCCCCGACAATATTCCAACGCGCATAAAAAAAGGCTTCACGCTATTGCGCAAAGCCATCTTTTCTGATTGGAATATTTGTATGTTTCAAAAACACAAACGGGTCGTTTTCATACCATAAGCGGTTACCGCAATACGGTTTATTCCGCCGATTCGAACTCTCTGAGGAAGCGGGTATCGTTCTCCGAGAACATTCTCAAGTCGGCAACTCTGTACTTCAGGTTTGTAATACGCTCTATTCCGAGTCCGAAAGCATAGCCGGTATATACCGAACTGTCTATGCCGCAAGCCTCAAGCACATTGGGATCCACCATTCCGCAACCGAGAATCTCCACCCAGCCGGTGTGTTTGCAGAAGCCGCAACCCTTTCCTCCACAGATATGGCACGAAATATCCATTTCGGCACTCGGCTCCGTAAAGGGGAAATAGCTTGGACGAAGACGTATCTTAGTATCCTCTCCGAAGAGTTCCCGTGCGAAAGTGAGCAGCACCTGCTTCAAGTCCGTAAACGAAACATTCTTGTCCACATAGAGTCCTTCAAGCTGATGGAAGAAGCAATGCGCACGCGCCGAGATAGCCTCATTGCGGAAAACGCGGCCAGGGCAAATCACACGAATAGGCGGCTGCTGGTGCTCCATGATACGGCTTTGGTCGTTTGAGGTGTGCGAACGGAGCAGAATGTTCTTCGTAACATCATTAGGATTCTGTTCAACAAAGAACGTATCCTGCATGTCACGAGCCGGATGGTCGGGCGCGAAATTCAACTTTGTGAAGACATGCAAGTCATCGTCAATTTCCGGGCCGGCCGCCAGCGTGAAGCCCATACGCTGGAAAATATCAATAATCTGATTTCTCACAATCGAAAGCGGATGGCGCGTACCAAGACGTATCGGATATGCCGAGCGTGTGAGGTCGATGTCGTCGCCACTCTCTTCTGCCTCTGCATTCTGCTCTTTAAGCTCGTTTATCTTCTGCAAAGCCAATTGCTTCAGTTCGTTAATCTTCATTCCGACTGCTTTCTTCTGGTATGCCGGAACATTTCTGAAGTCAGCCATCAAAGTTGTAATCTCACCCTTCTTGCTGAGATATTTCAGTCGCAATTGCTCAATCTCTTCAGCGGTTGTTGCCTGAAGATTGTTCACTTCTTCAAGAAGCTGGTCTATTTTGTCTAAAATCATACTATTGAAATAATTAAATCTTTGCAAGAACACTCCCATACAAATGGCACACGGCAACGCACATGCACACAATGGAAACAGGACTCACATAAAATCAATGCAAAGGTAATATTTTTTAGTCTAATAAAGAAGTTTATCGAAAATAAAGTTGTAATTTTGCGGTGAAATCAGAGCGGGCATTTGGCAATGGAAATGCACTTCCTTTCCGTGCGAGCAAAGATTGTAACAAATCGGATAAAAAAACAAGAAATCTTACACCGGATGCTATAACATCACAAAACCAGCAAAATTTCTGAAGAACATATAAAGTCGAATATTATAATATGAGAAAGATAGCATTCTTCATTGTGTTCACAATTATTATTGGCGCAATAAGTTTTTCCTCAACAGGCTGCACAGAGAAAAAGACTTCAGCTAACGATTCGGACAGCGTAAGCATAGTGAAGCCTGCAGCCACAACCGACACCATCGACCAGATAATCGCGGAGACTCCTGTCCCCAAGGCCGCTGATGAATTGTTTGACGATTTCATTTTCAACTTCGCAGCAAACCGCAAACTCCAGATGAAGAGAATAACCTTCCCTTTGCCAGTAACCACCAGAGGGAACACTTCATACATCACTGCGAAGAGATGGAAAATGGAACATTTCTTCATGCACCAGGAGTTCTACACACTCATCTTTGACAACATGAAGCAAATGAACGTTGTAAAAGACACCACTATCGACAATGCCATTGTCGAGAAGATAAACTTGCAGCGGAACAGCATAAAGCAATATATTTTCAAGCGAATCGACGGTCAATGGATGATGACGGGCATCGTAAACGGCGGCATAAGCAAAAGCAAGAACGCATCGTTCCTGCGGTTCTACCACCACTTCGCCAACGACAGCATATTCCAGGTGAACAGCATCAACGATCCGCTTGACTTCACGGGTCCAAGTCCCGACGACGACTTCAGCGACATGACCGGCATTCTGTCGCCGGAACAATGGCCGTCGTTTGCTCCTGAGCTACCCAAAGACATGATTTACAACATAATCTACGGAAACTCATATACCGAGAGCAGCAAAAAGATTTTTGTCATCCGCGGCATCGCAAACGGACTGGAAACGGAATTGACATTCCAAAAGAAAAGCGGGAAATGGAAATTAACGAAAATCATAATGTAATGAGAGAACTGTCAAATTATAATCTTTTGCCAAACAACACTTTTGGCATAGAAGCCAGATGCAAACGGTTTCTTGAATACTCGTCGGTTGCCGATGCACAGAAGGTGGCACAGCTGTTAAACGCCAGCGACGACCCACTGCTAATAATCGGCGGAGGCAGCAATCTCTTGCTGACAAAAGATTTCCAAGGGACTGTAGTCCATTCCACAATCTCCGGTTATGAGACAGAAACTGAAGCCGTAAGCGGCGATATCCTCATGCGCTGCGGGGCGGGAATGACATGGGATGACGTTGTGGATATATGCGTAGAGAACGGTTGGCACGGTGCAGAGAACCTGTCGCTCATTCCCGGAGAAGTTGGCGCAAGTGCCATACAGAACATCGGAGCATACGGAGCAGAAGCAAAAGATATAATAGAAAAGGTGGAAGCCGTATGTATTGAGACAGGAGAACCGGTAGAGCTTTCAAAAGCCGACTGCCAATACGCATATCGCGACAGCAGATTCAAGAATGATTGGAAAAACAAGTTTCTTATAACTTATGTCACATACCGTCTCTCCAAGGCATTCAATCCCGACCTTGACTACGGAAACATACGCAACTCATTAAACGCAAAAGGCATTGATATGCCGACAGCAAGTCAGTTGCGACAAACGATAATAGAAATAAGAAGAGCCAAGCTCCCCGACCCGGAGGTATTAGGCAATGCAGGAAGTTTCTTCAAGAACCCGATAGTGACGCACGACATCTTTGAGAAACTCCTGACAAAATACGAAAACATCCCACATTATATAATAGACGAGTCGCACATAAAGATTCCTGCAGGATGGATGATAGAGCAATGCGGATGGAAAGGCCGCAACCTCGGACATGCCGGTGTTCATAAAAACCAGGCACTCGTACTTGTAAACAACGGAGGGGCTACCGGCAAGGAAATCCTTGAACTGTGCAACCGAATCATTGCCGATGTAAAGAATAGATTCGGAATTGAAATACATCCGGAAGTAAACATAATATAACGGAAGTCACAGAAGTTGAATAAAATAATATGGAGAGTGTAACGACAGGCGACAACAAGTCTAACAAATTCCCCACCCTACGCGTAACCCTTTTAGGTACCGGCACTTCGGGTGGCGTCCCTTCATTGGGATGCGATTGCGCCGTTTGCCGCAGCGAAGACCCTCACGACAAACGCCTACGTTGCGTTGCATTGGTTGAAACGGACTCAACCCGTGTGCTCATAGACTGCGGTCCAGACATCCGACAGCAGCTCATGCCACTCCCTTTCGCCCCGATTGACGGAGTCCTGCTGACACATCTGCATTACGACCATGTAGGCGGAATTGACGATTTACGCCCCTTTGCCCAATTCGGCAAAATCAAAATATATGCCGATGAAAAAACCGGGCAACGCATACACGACATCATGCCTTATTGCTTCGGTACACATCTCTACCCCGGCGCACCACCACTTGAACTCCACAAACTCGAAAAACACAATACTTTCAACATCGGCGATATGGAAATAACGCCAATAGAAGTAATGCACGGCAAGATGCCAATCCTCGGATTCAGAATCGGTAGCCTTGCATACATAACCGACATGAAAACCATAGATCCTGCCGAAATGGACTATCTGAAAGGAGTTCGTGTCTTGGTTGTAAATGCCCTGCGATTTGAAAAGGAACACCATTCACATCAGCTGGTGCATGAAGCAATAGACTTTTCACAAAAAATAGGTGCCGAAAAGACTTACCTCATACACATGACACACCAAATTGGTCTGCACAAGGAGATTTCAAAAAAGTTACCTCACAATGTGGAATTTGCCTACGATGGGCTGAGTTTTACCGTGAAATAGTCCGTTCACACAAAAACAGCCATTAAAAGTAAGATTTCAACGCATATATTTTGTCATTACACAAAAAATGCGTACCTTTGCACACGCAAATCAGAAATGACTTACATAGCGATGGCTCCGTAGCTCAACTGAATAGAGCATCTGACTACGGATCAGAAGGTTGCAGGTTTGAATCCTGCCGGAGTCACACAAGAATAAATAGGAAGGAACAAAACTGTTTTCTTCCTATTTTTGTTTTTATAAATGAAACTTATACATACCCGAAAGTTATAAGATTCGGGTCAGCATTTCAATTTATCAAAAAAATATCCATTGTCACCAACCGGGAAAATCCGCTGACCCCCCAAAAACAGAAAAACGATTCTTTTGAATAGACGCTTATCCGTCATGAATTTACATATTTTTTTGGTTGACATAATTTCTGTTAAAATCGGGATCTACCCCATTTTGGTTGTCAAAAAGGTGTCAAATACCGCCACTCATACCCATAAAATCCCTTGAAAAACGGTCTTTTTGATAATCCATAAAACGCAAAAAGTGGCTCTAAGACGAACCACTTTCCATCATATATTATTCATTTTCAAATACTTATCCACTTGAGCGGTAAACGGGGCTTGAACCCGCGACCCCCAGCTTGGGAAGCTAGTGCTCTACCAACTGAGCTATTACCGCAACTCGACAAATAAAAAGAGAGCCGATACCCGGACTCGAACCGGGGACCTACGCATTACGAATGCGTTGCTCTACCAACTGAGCCATATCGGCATTCCCTATTTGTCTAATGCGGTTGCAAAGGTATTTATTTTTTTTTGATATTGCAAATATTTAAATACGTTTTTAGCCTTACAACGCAATTAGATTGCATATAGAACAATCATTCATGAGTTTTTCATCTGCATGAAGAACGTATTCTGTTGGATATTGAAAGAAATACTACACGATTTAGGCAACGGATGGACTATCGGTTATGCCTTGTTTCCATAAAAACAGACAGAAAAGCGGAAACATCTGCTGTCCCTTTGCATTGCAACAATAAATACGGCTGATACATTTCTGCAAAAAGCATCAATGTATCAGCCGATGTATCAGGCACTATTTTTACTTGGCAACAGGTGCTGCTTCAGCATGGTAACAGTGCTTACGGGTCTTGAAAATGCAACGCCTAAGAAGCCGTCATTACATGATTCCGTCTTCACGGAGCTTCAACTGCCACTTCCATGCCGACTTCAAGACGTCCTCAAGCGGAGTGTCTGCCTTCCATCCAAGCATTTTATTAGCCTTATCTACATTGCCCCAAACCTTTTCTATATCGCCTTCACGACGCGGAGCGAACTGCCAGTTCACCTTGACTCCCGTCGCACGCTCAAAGCCTTCCACAACTTCGAGAGTGGAAACTCCTGTGCCAGTACCGATATTGAAGTATTCTATGGGTTCTGTTTCCTTGTCGAGCACGCGAGCCATGGCAGCCACATGAGCCTTTGCCAAATCCACTACATATATGTAGTCGCGGATACAGGTGCCGTCGGGAGTGTTGTAGTCGTTGCCGAAAATCTTCAGTTCCTTGCGCACACCGATGGCAGTCTGGGTAACAAAAGGAATCAAGTTCATCGGCACTCCGTTCGGCAATTCACCGATGAGTGCAGATGGATGTGCACCGATAGGATTGAAATAGCGCAGAACAATTGACTTGATGCTTGCGCCGCTATGGATAAAGTCGCGTATTATCTCTTCGTTCACCTGCTTTGTATTGCCATAGGGAGAGAGAGCCGGCTGAATGGGGGCATTCTCTGTCACTGGCAGATTCTCAGGTGTAGGCTGTCCGTAAACGGTGCAGCTCGAAGAGAAGATGATGCCCTTAACATTGTATTTAGGCATGAGTTCAAGCAGATTTACAAGTGATACGATATTGTTGCGGTAGTAAAGCAGCGGCTTCTGTACGCTTTCACCTACAGCCTTTGATGCGGCAAAATGTATGATTCCCTCAATATCAGGATATTTTGCGAACACTTTCTCTGTTGCATCAAAGTCGCGAAGATCGACATTCTCGAATGCCGGACGAATGCCTGTTATCTTTTCAATACCGTCGAGCACCTCCACCTTTGAATTGGAGAGGTTGTCGATGATTACCACGTTGTAGCCTGCCTGTTGCAGTTCCACTGTTGTGTGCGAACCGATAAATCCGGTACCACCGGTCACTAAAATTGTTTGTTTCATATTAAGTATTGTTATTAAATCAAAGTCTCGAATGTGTCTGCGACATACTTTTAGTAAACAGGTAACGAGCGACGAGACAGATTCGTGCCTTTTGTCAAACAAATCCTGAGACTGACAATCTCATTGTCTGCCTGTCCGCCCGTGAACTGACAGCAAGCAGGAAACCTGCCAAGCTTAAGTTGCTAATGTCAAAACAACCGATACGGATGTTCCGTGCCGTCAGCGCATTGCAAAATTAACATTATAATTCCTAATGGCAAACAAAAACCATACATTTTTCATCATTTCGCATTGCCCTGTTAGATAAATATGTTATATTTGCAGGACATAAGTTGCACACGGCAGTCCGGAACAGCCTCCATTGCCGCTGCCAGCAATCAAAATATCTTAAAGTAATACTAATTATGACAAAGCCTTCTGAACAAACAATCCAGCAAATTGAGCGGTTCGTTAAAAAAATCGCCCAGAAATTCCCATTGCAAGACGATTCCACACCTATAACAGACATACACATAAGAGTGGTGCAGGAAAGTGGCGAGATGTTGGCGTTCGATGACGATGAGAATGAAATAACACGCTGCGTAGTAGAAGAATGGATTGGCAACACCGACGAGAACTTCTATGAAAGCGTGAACGAAACTTTGGCTTCCACATTCAAAGCTTTCTCCTCCGTTCTTGACAATATGGGAATATTAAAACCATACAGCTTTGTCCTTGAAAACGAAGATAAAGAAAGCATTACGGAACTATACATTGCCGACGACGACACCGTAATCATCGGCAGCGAACTGATGAAGGACCTTGACAGCGACCTCAACAAGTTCCTTGAGCACCTGCTTGGTGAAGAAGCCTGATGCCGTCACTCCACGAAAAGCATAATAATCAAAACAAGATAAAAGATGATAAAGAAAATTGTTCTGACAGCATTGCTGTGCACTTCTGTGGCAAGCACTTTTGCCGCCGATGCTAATTACAACAATGTTGTGCCGTTCCCCCAAAGTATTGAATTGCAAAAAGGCAAGGCCTTTGTCCTTAACGAAGGCACGCCCATTGTGTATGTCGGAACCGACACAAAGATGAAGCAGAATGCCGACTTCCTTGCAGAATACATTAACCAACTCACACACCTGAAGCTTAATGTAACGACTTCAAAGCAAAAGAATGTTGCGGCTATCGTTCTCGCCATCGACCCAAAAATCAATGGAGAAGAAGCTTATAGCCTTACTGTTTCGAACAAAGGAATAAAGATTGCAGGAAAAACTGCTGCCGGAGTCTTCTACGGCATACAGACGCTCCGCAAATCGTTGCCTGTGCTCAACACCGCAGAGGCAATAACACTGCCGGCAACTGTCATCAGCGATGCGCCACGGTTCGGCTATCGCGGAATGATGCTCGACTGCGGACGCCATTTCTGGCCCGTACCGTTCGTGAAGAAATTCATTGACATACTCGCGCTGCACAACATGAATGTATTCCATTGGCATCTGAACGAGGACCAGGGATGGAGAATTGAGATAAAGAAGTACCCGAAACTCACAGAAATAGGTTCAAAACGCAGCTGCACTGTATTAGGTCACAACTCCGACATTGACGACGGAACTCCCTACGAAGGCTTCTACACCCAGGACGAAGCCCGTGAAATCGTAAGATATGCAGCCGAAAGAAACATCACTGTCATTCCGGAGATTGACATGCCGGGACACACCGTTGCAGCACTCGCGTCCTATCCCGAACTGGGTTGCACCGGCGGTCCCTACAGCGTGGGCTACGGTTGGGGCATATATAAAGATGTGTTGTGTCTCGGCAACGAAAAAGTTTATACGTTCCTACAGGACATCATTGACGAACTCATCGACATCTTCCCTGCAAAATACATCCATATCGGCGGCGACGAGAGTCCTACAGTACGCTGGGAGAACTGCCCCAAATGCCAGGCACTCGCAAAAGCCAACAACGTGGATGCGAAACACCTTCAAGGAGTATTCACCAACCGTATGGAAAAATACATCAACTCGAAAGGAAGAAGCATCATAGGTTGGGACGAAATAGCGCAAGGCAATATAAACAAGAGTGCCACTATCATGAGCTGGCGCGGCGTAGAACCTGGAAGCAAGGCTACCGAAGCCGGTCACGATGTCATCATGTCGCCCACAACCTATTGCTATTTCGACTACTATCAGAGTGAAAACAAGGACAAGGAACCCATGTGCATCGGAGGTTATCTGCCGGTATCAAAGGTATATGAATTCGACGCTGCACCTGAATCGCTTTCTGAAACAGCCAAGAAGCATATCCTCGGAGTACAGGCAAACCTCTGGACCGAATATGTCAACACGACAAACATGGTGGAATACATGATTCTCCCACGCATGGCAGCCCTTTCAGAAGTGCAGTGGACACCCGTAGCAAGAAAGAATTTCGACGAATTCGTAAAGCGCGAGACCCACATGACAAACATCTACGACCGATGCGGATACAGATACGCCATACATCTTTGGCCCGAAAGACCAAGACCTCTGGATGCATTGTAAGGAACGATGACGGCAAATTGAAATCTTGCCAAACATCATAAAATCCCAACTCGTTGCAAAGCCATTTGCTGCTTTGCAACGAGTTTTTTTATTCATAACGACTTTTTAGTCCAAGAAATACAATTAAAAATGTAGATTTATTCAAGACTTTCAGTAACTTTGTAAATCAAACGAAAAAGAAATACAAGCATGAACATAAAACTCACTTTCCTGATAACAATGGCGTTGGCAACGACAACGGCATTCGCACAAAAGAGAAAAGCTCCGATAAAGAAAAAGGCAGTCCCGGCAAACACCATGTCGCCAAAGGTAAAGGCCCTTTACGACAATATGCTGCAAAACACCCAGATTGTATTTGTCATAGACAGCACTGTCGTCGATGCGGACAAAGTAATGGATGTAATCACATTGCCGAAAGCATACGGAAAATATGTCGCATACAACAAATTCTTCGACACAAATTCCGCCTTGAACGAAAACTCGGTCGTATATGTGAACGGATTCGACAACCGCTGCTATTACAACGAAGTAGGAACGGACAGCATTTCACGACTGTTCATGCGGGAAAGACAGGGAGAAGAATGGGACGAAGCACGCCCGCTTACAGAAATAAACGAACTCGTATCCAATGCCACCTACCCCTATATGGCATCTGACGGACAGACCCTCTATTTCGCAGGCAAATCCGACGAGGAGGGATTGGGAGAACGCGATATTTACATGACAAAATATGATGCAGAAGAAGGGAAGTTCCTCAAACCTGAAAACATCGGCCTTCCTTTCAACTCAACAAAGGACGATTTCATATACGTTGAAGCCGATGCTGACAGCATAGCATGGTTCGCATCAACACGCCGGCAACCGGAAGGAAAGGTTTGCGTCTATACCTTCGTCCCATCCGAAACGCGTCAGAATTACGATGCCGACGATTTGGACGACACGGAGTTGAAAAACTACGCCGAACTCATGCGCATCAGAAGCACATGGCCTACGCCGGAAATACGCCAGACAGCCATGCAAAGGCTGCAAAACTTGCAGGCAAAAACAGAGAAGCAGAACAGCGAAGCAAATGAAATATGCTTCATCGTAAATGACGAGATGACTTACACGAGGCTCAACGACTTCAAGTCGGCAGAAACAAAAAACGCTTACGCCGACCTCAAGATGAAACAGAACGAAGCCAACAAGCTGGTCAAGGAAATCGACTCAATGCGCACACGCTACCATAATGCAAACGACAAAGCGGCATTAGGAAGAAGCATCGCACTCTCAGAACAGAAACTTGAACAGAAGCAGAAGGAAATAAAGAAAGCCGCAAGCGAACTGCGCAAAGCGGAGAACAATCTGCTCAAAAGACATTAATTATAATCATAAAAAACTACTATTATGACGAAAAAATATTTTGCAGAATCCGAACTGATCATAAACAAGGATGGAAGCATTTTCCATCTGCATGTCAAGCCAGAACAGTTGGCCGACAAGGTGATACTCGTGGGCGACCCTGGCCGCGTGGCTCTCGTGGCTTCACACTTTGAAAACAAAGAGGCAGAAGTGGAAAGCAGGGAATTCCGCACGGTAACCGGAATGTACAAAGGCAAGCGGATAACTGTTATCTCCACCGGAATCGGTTGCGACAACATCGATATTGTAATGAATGAGGTTGATGCTCTGGCCAACATAGACTTCAAGACACGCGAAGAAAAAGCCCAACTCCGAAGTCTTGAAATCGTGAGAATAGGTACTTGCGGAGGCTTGCAGCTGAACACCCCGGAAGGAACATTCATCTGTTCGGAATATTCTGTAGGGTTCGACGGCCTCCTGAACTTTTACGAAGGACGCAATGCCGTCTGCGATTTGCAGATGGAACGTGCCCTCATAGAACACTTGGGGTGGACAGGAAACATGTGCCAGCCATACCCATACATCATAAAAGCCGACGAAAGCCTTACAGAACAGATAGCGCAGAACGACATGGTGCGCGGCATCACGGTGGCCTGCGGCGGTTTCTTCGGACCACAAGGCAGAGAACTGCGCATCCCCCTTACCGACCCGCATCAAAACGAAAAGATTGAAAGTTTTGAGTACAAGGGAAAACATATCACAAACTTCGAAATGGAAAGTTCTGCCCTCGCCGGACTTGCACGGCTCATGGGACACCGTGCGACAACATGCTGCATGGTGATAGCCAACAGACGGGCAGGGAAAGCTGACACAGGATATAAGAACAAGATTGACGACTTGATACAAACAGTTCTGGACAGGATCTAAGGCAACATTTGAACGGTGTTGTCGGGCGAAACATTCAATCTCCTATGGGATTTCTATAATTCCAAACAGACGAAACCGACAGATTACAACCCGAAAATCATCTGAAACTCACCGGTTTTCAAACAAGGCTTCTTTACTCTTCAAACAAGGCTCCTTTGAATCTCAAACAAGGCTTGCTTGAAGAGTAAAGAAGCCTTGTTTGAAAACCGGTGGTGTTACGATTGGAATAGATAGACTCCTTACCCTGCGCAATCTTCTTTGTCCGTAAGTGGACAGGACTAAAATCGATATTCTTCATCTCATCATATTTTTTCGGGGGACACTCTCGGGGGACAGATAAGGGACAGATTGGCTCCAAATAAACCATAACAAACCATAGAAACGCAACCCCTACAAACGCAACAAAGCCGCTGAAAATCAGCAGCTTTGTTACTGTTTGTTATAAGTTTATTCCGGTTTGTTTGTATCAGCCGAAATTGTCGTACATTATACTTTCCTGATCCACACCAAGACTGTCGAGATAGTCTGTAACTGTCTTGATGAGCATTGGAGGTCCGCAAAGATAATACTCGCAATCCTCTGGTGCCTCATGATTCTTCAGATATGTATCACGGATGCAGTTCACGGCAAAGCCCTCGTAGTACTTGACACCCTGTGCGTCTGCAACATGATCCTTATGGTCAAGAGAAAGATGGAAGTGGAAGTTAGGATATTCCTTCTCCAGTTCCCAGAAGTCCTCAAGGAAGAAAGCCTCACCAAGTGCACGCGCTCCATAGAAGAAGTGGAGTTCACGATCGCGTGTATGCAAGGTCTTTGTCATGTGCATAATCTGTGCACGCAACGGAGCCATACCGGCACCACCACCAATCCAAATCATCTCCTTGCCGGAAGTGAAGTTAGGATGGAAGTCTCCGTAAGGACCGCTCATCATAACCTTATCACCCGGTTTCAGCGAGAATATGTATGAAGAAGCGATACCTGTCGGCACATTCTGGAATCCCACCTGCGGACGTGGCAGGAAAGGAGTCGTCGCAATACGCACAGTAAGGGTTATGATATCGCCTTCGTCCGGATAGTTGGCCATTGAGTAAGCACGCACGGTCGGTTCCGGATTGTGGGCCTTGAGCGAGAAGATGTTGAACTTCTCCCATGTGCCGATATAGTCCTTACCGATAAGTTCCTTGTCGAAGTCCTTGTCGTAATCGATGCAATCGTATGCAGGAATCTTGATTTGCGCATAAGAACCAGGCACGAAATCCATGTGCTCGCCCGGAGGCAATGCCACCTTGAACTCCTTGATGAACGAAGAAACGTTCTTGTTGGAGATGACTTCACACTCCCATTCCTTGACGCCCATCACACTTTCAGGCACCTTTATCTTCAAATCGCCTTTCACCTTGCATTGGCATCCGAGACGCCAATGATCCTTAATCTGCTTGCGTGTGAAATGAGTCTTTTCAGAATCAAGGATTTCTCCGCCACCTTCGAGCACCTGAACCTTGCACTGTCCGCAGCTTGCCTTACCTCCACATGCTGACGGCAAGAATATTCCATTCTCATTCAATGTGGTCATCAGGCTGCTTCCCTGCGGAACATTGATTGTCTTGTCGCCGTTGATTTCAATATTCACATTTCCACTCGGACTAAGATAACGCTTAGCCACAAGCAAGATTACCACAAGCAGGAGTATCACAACAAGGAAGACTCCGATACTTGCCAATATAAATGTTGTATTTCCCATATCTATAAGTCCTCCTTATTTAAATATTAAGACCTGCGAAGCACAGCATCGCCATAGCCATAAGGCCTACCGTGATGAATGTGATGCCCAATCCCTGCAAAGGTTTCGGCACATCGCAATACTGCATTTTCTCGCGGATTGCTCCCATAAGCGTAATAGCAAGAGTCCATCCAAGACCCGAACCGATAGCATAAACAATGCTATCCCACAAAGAAGTGATAGCCTGAGAATTTGTCGGTTCCATCAGTATGCGCTGCTGCATGAACAACGATGCACCCATGATGGCACAGTTTACTGCAATAAGAGGGAGGAAGATACCAAGCGCAGCATAAAGAGAAGGAGAATATTTCTCAACAATCATCTCCACCAGCTGCACGATACCTGCAATGACAGCAATGAAGAGAATGAAACTGAGGTAACTCAAATCAACTCCCTCAACGAGACAGTCTGGTCCCAGAACCTTTGTCTGCAAAAGGTAATCCACGGGTACGGTCACGAGCAACACGAAGGTCACTGCCATACCCAATCCAAACGAAGTCTTCACATTCTTGGATACGGCAAGGAAAGAACACATACCCAAGAAATATGCGAAAATCATGTTATCGACGAATATCGATCGGAAGAACAAACTAATTGCGTGATCCATCTTTATTTCTCCTCCTTATAAAAATAGGCACGATGTACCCAGATTACACATCCAACAAGAATCAAAGCCATTGCCGGCATTGTCATCATTCCGTTGTTCGCATAGCCGAAGTCGTATGCGCTTTCGGGAATAATCTGGAAGCCGAGCAATGAGCCGCGTCCAAAAAGTTCACGGACACCACCAACGACAACAAGGATAAGAGCATATCCGAGACCGTTGCCCACGCCGTCGAGGAACGAAGGCCAAGGCTTGTTCATCATGGCAAACGCCTCAAGACGTCCCATCAGAATACAGTTGGTAATAATCAAACCCACATAAACAGAAAGCTGTACACTCACATCGTAGGCAAAAGCTTTCAGCACCTGGCTTACGATTGTCACCAATGCAGCCACCACAACCAACTGAACGATGATACGGATGCGCTGCGGAATGGTTTTGCGGATTACAGAAATAATAACATTCGAGAATGCCGTGATGATAGTAACGGCAAGTCCCATAACAATGGCTGGCTTCAATTGTGAAGTTACAGCCAAGGCACTACAAATACCAAGCACCTGCACCAGGACCGGATTGTCCAGATTGAGCGGTTTGGAGAATGCCTCTTTATTTTGTTTACTAAATAATGCCATAATAGAAATTGTTATTTAATGAACTTCGAGAGTCCGTCCTTGAGCATCTTATCTACACCGTCAGATGTCAATGTAGCACCGGTAACGGCATCAACATTGTTTTCATCATCAGCGGGAGCATCCTTCTTTACACCAAGAGCTATGCCTTCCACGCCATCCTTATGAATCTTTTTGCCGTGGAACAATTGCTGCCACTTCACGTTGTCCTTGATTTCAGCTCCAAGTCCGGCAGTTTCGCCATCATGGTTGAAATAGACTCCATAGATAGTGTTGTTGTCAGCATCCACAGCAATGTAGCCATTGATGCCGCCCCAAAGACCCATGCCTTTTACGGTATAGACGGTTTTCTTCTGCCCGTCAATCTCACATTCATAATACTTCATACCGTCTTCTTCTTTCTCTTCCTTCACCACTTCCTTGTATTTCGCGGAAGCGGTGGCATTGTCAAGATCACGAAGATTGAGCGAATTCAAAATCTGCTTTTGTGTGTCAAGTTCGACATTGACATCCTGCATCGGCTTGAGAGCCTGTGAAACAAATGCAAGGAGGAATGCCACTATCACAACGATAATCACAGAATAAGTAATCGTATAACTATTTGAATTTGTTTTCATAATTGCCTTTCCTCCTTATTTGTTAATAGCACGTCTGGCACGACAAGAGATGTTGCGCTGTACGACACAATAATCAATGAGCGGAGCCACCATGTTACCGAAGAAGATTGCGAGCATCATTCCCTCCGGATAACCAGGATTCATGACACGCACAACAACAGCGATGACTCCGATAAAGAATCCGTATATGTACTTGCCGGGCTCTGTACGCGCCGATGTCACCGGGTCGGTTGCCATGAATACAGCACCGAAACAGAATCCACCAAGGATAATATGCTCATACCACTCAATGTCGGTCATTCCCAACGCATGGAAAACGTAAGCGGCTATAATTCCGCCGGCAAACACGCTGCCCATCGTTTTCCAAGAAGCGATACCAGTCCACAGAAGGATTACGGCACCGATGGCAATGGCAATCACTGATGTCTCACCGACAGAACCGGGAATAAATCCACACACCATATCGAAAAGACTCGCATCCGGTGTGACCTTCTGCGCCAACTGACCCAGTGGTGTGGCAGCGGTAAGGGCATCTACCTCCAATGTGTTGCCCAATCCAAATATCGACTCCTTTGCAATCCATACCTTATCGCCACTCATTGCTGTAGGATAAGAGAAGAAGAGGAACATACGGGCACCAACGGCAACATTGAAGATGTTCATACCTGTGCCACCGAATATTTCCTTGCAGAAGATGACAGCGAAAGCAACTGCCAATGCAAGCATCCACAACGGAGTGGTAATCGGAATAATTAATGGAATGATAATACCGGAAACAAGGTAACCCTCCTGAATCTCCTCGTGTTTCCACTGAGCCCAGGCAAATTCAATTCCTAATCCGACAATATAACTCACCAACAGTTTAGGAAGAACGGCCAGAAAACCAAAAGCAAACACTTCAAAGAAGCTTGCCGTCTCCAATGTACCTGCTGCCTTGTAGTTCTGGAATCCAACGTTGTACATACCAAAGAGCAATGCAGGAACCAAAGCTATCACGACAAAGCTCATGATGCGCTTTGAATCGATGGCATCGTGTATGTTAGCGCCACTTTTTGATGTGGTGTTCGGCACATACAGGAAGCTTTCGAATCCCTCAAAGACACTCTCAAAGGCATGAAGCTTGCCTCCCTTTTGGAAGTTGGGCTTTATCTTATTGAGATAATTTCTTAATGCACTCATTTCTATTTTAATATTTTTATATGATTAAGCATTCTCTTTACGCAACACATCCAAGCCTTCACGCACAATCTTCTGCAATTCAAGCTTCGAAGAGTCCACAAACTCCGCAACAGCGAAATCCTCAGGACTAACCTCGTAAATGCCAAGTTGTTCCTGCTTGTCTATATCGCCAGAGATTATCGCCTTCACAAGATATTCGCCATAAATATCCATCGGCAACACCTTATCGTATTCTCCACTCATAATCAAATGACGCTCTCCACCCTTCACTCTGGCGTCAAGACTGTACTCCTTACGCTTGCCAAACAGCCATGAGAAGTAGCTGCGTGAAGTAGAGAAATCGTTGGTACGCGGAAGAATCCATCCGAACATCTCATCAGCATCATCACCTTCCGGAATTACAGTCAGTTCCGAAGCGTGTGCACCAACATAATCATTAACCGAGCAATGGCGTCCAGTAAGAGGGTTGCCGTTGATGATACGCAAATGACCTTCACCCTTAAGCTGACCGTCAAGCACAGAAGCCACGCTTTGTCCCACGAGCACTTCCGTGTAAGCAGGGGCATTTACCTCACTGCCGGCAACTGCTATCAGGTGCTTCAAATCGACGATTCCCTTATTGAACAGGCGTCCTATGTATATCACTGTGGTAGGATTCACTGTCCAGACAGTCTCGCCCTTGTTCACGGGGCAGACATTGTTAATCTGCACGCCGACATTTCCGGCAGGACAAGGTCCGTCAAAAACATTTATTTCTACATTCTTTGCATCGAGAAGAGCCTTTGCCGTCTGCTTTGCCCCTACTCCCAAATATGTCTTCGCCATCTTCGACAATGCTGTCAATCCGGTCTGGAAATCAACCTCATTGCCTTCAAGTTCATACTCAAAATCAGCTGAAAGCGGCATGTCGCGCAATGCACTCACAAAAATAGCCTTAGGTGTTGTGTTAGGAGTTGTCGAAACTGCGTATGGCAATTGGTTGATATAACCGAACAATCCGGCTTCAAGCAAAGCTCCTTTAACGGCATCGCCATCAAGAGCAGCTACATCCTTCTTGCCATAATCCACATACTGTTGCTCTGCATCGGCATCAACAACTACACAAAGAACCTTACGCCTGTCACCTCTGACAACGGCAGAAACCGTGCCACTTACTGGTGAGGCGAAACGCACATCAGTTTGTTTTTTGTTCACAAACAAGGCTTCTCCAGCTTTCACCCTATCGCCTTCATGCACGACCACCTTGGGCACGACACCCACGAAGTCGGCAGGCACAAGGCCGAACTGCGAACATTTCCCTGAAGGAACGATTTTCATTTCAGCCTTTCCTTTCAGATTAATGTCCAAGCCCTTTCGTAACTTAATTACATTTGTCATAAATATATAATAAGATAAAAATTGTCAAAAGCAAAAGATCCGATTCTCATCTTTCATTTCCAACGAATGGATTAAGCATTAAATGCTCGTTGCAAAATTAACAATTTTAATGGACAAATAAAAGAAAAAACGGTATTTATTTCCTGTTACAAAAAAAATAGTGTAATTTTGAAGTCTAAAAATTCAGAGCATATCATTCGTGTCAAAGCGCATCATTAATATTTTCGTGTGGACAATCGTCTGCATTTACTTGACAATTGTTATTTTATCGCACATTCCTGCTATACAAAACGGGTTGGGAAAATGTGTAAGCGATGCCCTCTGCGACAAGTTCGGGACAAGGGTTACAATAGGTCGTGTGGATTTGGGATTCATCAACCGCCTCATCATCGACGACGCCTACATCTACGACAAAAGCGGCAAACAGATGCTGAAGGTTTCAAGAACTTCCGTCAAGATAGACCTGATAGACTTGATTAACAAAAAGATCACCATCACTTCCGCCCAGTTTTTCGGACTGCAAGCGTATGCCTACAAAGCTACCGAAGCATCAAAACCAAACTACCAGTTCATCCTTGATTCGCTTGCTTCAAAGGACACTACAAAGCACACACCGCTCAACCTGAAGATAAACTCACTCATTATCCGCAACGGCAGCATAAGATACCGATGCCTATGGAAACCTGCAAGCACGGGGAAATTCTCCCTTTCCGACTTGGGCACGAACAACATAAGTGCACACCTTATCATCAATACCGTAACCGACGATTCCCTTAACGTAAAAATCAAGAAACTTTCGTTCAAGGAAAAATCGGGATTTGAGCTGTGTTCCATGTCGCTCCACCTTATTGCCAACAAGACAAACGCCACACTAAGATCCCTCAACATCGAGCTACCAAGCACGAAGGTAACCTCGGACAAGATAGAGGCGCAATACGCAATAAGGGGCAAGAGCATCGAACCCTCCTCCATCACATACAACGGCAATATTGAAGCAAGCAAAATCACACCTTCCGATTTTACATGCTTCATACCTGTTCTGAAGCCGTTGAAAACTCCTTTTTACATCCATACGAAACTCAACGGCACCAAGTCTGAACTTAACATAAGCCGACTGCTGATTGGAACCTTTGACGAGCAGTTTTCCTTTGCCGCAAAGGGAAATGTCAAGTTCAAAAAACCATCGCCGGAATGGACTATCGACATACAGAAGCTAAAATCGAACGACAATTTTATATGCTCTTATTATCAAGCTGTTACAAAAAAAGACACACCTGACATAATACACAAGTTGGGCGACATTGATGTAACAGGAACCGCAAGTGGCAAAGACAGGAATCTGACCGCCGCGGGCAATATAGGCACGGATGTCGGGAGAATAAAATTCGACCTGAAAAAACATGATGCCAGAATTACGGCAAACACAGAAACCGCCGACTTCAACCTAAGAGAACTCACCGGCGACAAACGCCTCGGAAAGCTGTCGGCCAAGCTGTCGGCTGAAGCCGAAGGAAAAGACAAATTCAGTGTCACTGGACTCATCAGCAGCATCGACTACAACGACTACCGCTACAAGGACATTCACCTTGATGCCACATATTCGGCTAAAGTCTTCAACGGACACATCGACATTGCCGACAACAACATAAACATGTCGGCATCAGGCACATACAATCACAAGTCGGCATCTCCCGTCATCGGATTGACAGCCGAGGTAAAAGACTTCTCCCCCAACGCCCTTTCACTCACAGAAAAGTGGAAGGACACACGCTTTTCATTCGACATCAACGCCGACCTTTCAGGCAAAAGCATCCATGATTTCATAGGAGAGATTGCCTTGAACAATTTCCTTATGACATCTCCTTCCGACGAGTATGCCCTGAACGGACTCCACGCAAAAGCCGGATACGCCGACAACAGGCATTACATCAACCTGACAAGCGATTTCGGACATATCGACATCACCGGCGATTTCGACATTTCATCAATCACTGGCAGCATCACGAACATGGTGCAAAGCAAGTTGCCCACCATCCCCGGACTGACAAGAAAAGAAGTAAAGAGTACCAACGACTTCGCAATAAACGCAGTTCTCACTGACACAGAATGGCTTCGCAACATCCTTGACATACCGTTGAGCCTACAGAAACCCATGTCAATAAACGGCAGCATGGACAACCGCCACAACAAAATCAATCTGGAATGCGAACTCCCTGCCTTCTCATACAAGGACACACAATACAAGGATGCCAAGCTGAACATAACGACACCCGACGACAGTCTGCATGCCGTTGCAAGCATAAAGAAGATATCTGCAAAAGGCAAAGTGCTGGCTCTCGACCTCAAAGCCGGCGCATCAGACAACCGTCTGAAGACTTCGTTCAGCTTTATGAACAACGAACGCCATCCTCTGAAAGGCATCATCAACGCAAGTTCACACTTTGCAAAGAATGAGGAAGGTGCCTCCACCGCCTACATAGAAGTGCTTGAATCGAAAGCCACCATAGGCGACACCACATGGCATGTACGCCCCTCAAACATCATTTACAGCAAGAACCACCTTGAAGTGAGGAATTTCGCCATACAGCACGACAAGCAGTACCTTGCCATCAACGGCACAGCCACAAAGAATGCAGAAGACACTCTGCATATCGACCTCAACGACATAAATGTCAGCTACATCCTCAATCTTGTGAACTTCCATTCCGTCGAGTTCTCCGGTGCTGCTTCCGGACACGGCTATCTGGCTGGACTGTTTGCCGACACACCAAAAACCGGCGCCGACCTGACGGTGAAAGACTTCAGATTTGAGAACGGACGCATGGGCACGCTATATGCCCATGTGGGCTACAACGACACCGAAGGCCGCATTGAGATTGACGCAAAAGCAAAAGACGAAGGCGACCGCTCGACCATCATCAACGGGTATGTGTCGCCACGGCACAACTACATCGACCTTGGAATACAGGCCAACAACACAAGAGCTGAGTTCATGGAAAGCTTCTGCAACAGTTTCATGGACAACGTAAATGCCGACATCAACGGCACGGTGAATGTAGTGGGACCGCTCAACAACATCAACCTCGTCGGCAAAGCCGAGGTAAACGGCTCCATACGCATAAGTTCGCTCAACACCACCTACTGGATGCGCGGCGACAGCGTGCGTTTCATTCCTGACGAAATAAAGTTCCTCGGCGACACCATCTACGACCGCAACGGAAACATCGGCATCCTCACGGGAAGCGTGTATCACAAGCATCTCACCAATCTTTCCTACGATTTGAACATAGAGGCACACAACCTGTTGGCGTACGACACGCATACCTTCGGCGACAACACGTTCTACGGCACAGCCTACACCACCGGCGAGTGCTCCATAAAAGGCAAAAGCGGCGAGGTGACAATCGACATCCAGGCCACACCGAACGCCAACAGCATACTGGTATATAACGTGACCGACCGCAACGAGCTCTCCAACCAGGAATTCATACAGTGGCGAGAGCACCCGTCGCCCTCCGACTCCACCGATATTGCTGCAAGCGACGACGACCATTCCGCCGACAACAATCGCGACGTATCCACGAACATACGACTGAACTTCATCATCAACTGCAACACCGATGCCACCATAAAGTTGCTTATGGACGAGCGTACCGGCGACTACATCACGCTCAACGGCGACGGAGCACTAAGGGCTTCATACTTCAACAAGGGTGCATTCGAGATATACGGCAACTACATTGTGGACCACGGAATATACAAACTCACCATACAGAACATTCTGAAGAAGGACTTCATCTTCCAGAAAGGCGGAACAATAGCGTTCGGCGGCAACCCCTACAACGCCGCGCTCGACCTGAAGGCACAGTATGTGCTCAACGGAGTGAGTCTGTCCGACCTCAACATAGGACGCTCATTCTCAAACAACAACATCCGTGTGAACTGCCTTATGAACGTGAGCGGAACACCTTTCTCGCCGAAAGTGGATTTCAGTCTTGACATGCCTTCGCTGAGCAACGACGCCAAACAAATGGTATATAGCATCCTCAACGCCGAAGAGGAGATGAACCAGCAAGTGCTTTATCTGCTTGCCGTGGGCCGTTTCTACAACCAAGGCACCAACAACTCGGCAGGCGACAACGTGCCACAATACAGTCAGGCGTCACTCGCCATGCAGAGTTTTCTCAGCGGAACCATCAGCCAGCAGCTCAACACCGTGCTCAGCAATGTCATAAACAACAACAACTGGAACTTCGGCGCCAACATCTCTACCGGAACGGAAGGATTCAACAACGCCGAATACGAAGGACTCCTGTCAGGGCGTCTGCTCAACAACCGGCTTCTGATAAACGGACAGTTCGGCTATCGCGACAAGGCTTACTCCACGACAAGCTTCATCGGCGACTTCGACTTGCGCTATCTGCTCTTCCCCAACGGCAATCTGGCAGTGAATGTATATAACAAGACCAACGACCGCTACTTCACCCGCAACAGTCTGAACACGCAGGGCATCGGTATCATTATGAAGAAGGATTTCAACGGATTCCGCGACCTTTTCTTCAACAAGAAGAGAAAAAAGAAATGAGACCTACACTCATAACAGCACTGCTTATAGTCATAAGCACACTCTGCGCGGCTCAGACAGACACGCAAGTGCGCTCATGGCAGAACCTGTACGAGCAGTTGAGCGACATCGACGACATGGAAAGCGGAAGCCTTGACGACATGTACGAGCGGCTTTGCGAACTCGAAGACTCCCCTATCGACCTCAACAACGCCACCGACGACGACCTGCAACAACTCACATTTCTCAGCGAACAGCAACGCGAGGACCTTACCGCCTACCTTTATTATTACAGGCCTTTGAGGTCGATGGGCGAGATTGCCATGATTGAGTCGATGGACCCGTTGCGCATCCAGCTTCTGCGCCACTTCACATTCATAGGAAGCAACGACACCGAAAAGCAGATTTTCTCACTTGATAAAGCCTTGAAATACGGAAAGAACGAACTCGTGGCGACGACAAAGATACCTTTTTACGAACGCAAAGGCGACCGAAACGGCTACCTCGGCTACAAATACAAGCACTGGTTCCGCTACAAGTTCAGTTACAGCCAGTTTCTGCAAGCCGGTATCACGGGTGCGCAGGATGCCGGCGAACCTTTCTTCAGCAACCGTAACAAACTCGGTTACGACCATTATTCCTATTATCTTCTTATCAGAAAACTGGGGCGCATCAAGGCTCTGGCTCTTGGCCAATACAAACTGAAATTCGGTTTGGGAGTCGTCATGAACACTGGTTTCCGGCTTGGAAAGACCTCCATGCTTGCGCTATCGCCCGCAACCAACAGCATCACAGCCAATTCCTCACGCTCAGATGCCTATTATCTGCAAGGAGCCGCCACCACTGTCGCCGTCGGCAGACACACCGACCTCACGGTTTTCGCTTCATACAGAAAGATTGACGCCACACTCAACGACGACGGCGACATCAGAACCATCCTCAAGACCGGCTACCACCGCACCCCAAGCGAGATGCAGCGCAAGCACAATGCGTCGCAGTCGGCCACGGGTGGCAACCTGCAATGGCGCAACAACGGGTTCCATTTGGGGGCGACAGCCATATACACGTCGTTCGACAAAAGTCTCCGTCCCGACGATTCACACCTTTTCAGACGCTACTATCCACACGGCAAACACTTCTGGAATGCCGGCATCGACTACGGCTATATATGCCACCGTCTGAACATCAACGGCGAGACAGCCATCAACAACGACAATGCCATTGCCACGCTCAACAGCATCTCCTACAGGTTTCTGCCCAACCTCACCGCCACGGCAATACAGCGTTTCTACTCATACAGGTACTACTCGTTGTTCAGTTCTTCGTTCAGCGACGGCGGCAGCATACAGAACGAGAGCGGAATCTACGCCGGAATAACATGGATGCCCATTGCGCGCCTCTCCATTCTGGCATACACCGACTATGCCTATTTTCCATGGGCAAAATACCAAATATCCGAAGCTTCGCACTCATGGGACAACCTCATACAGGCCACATACAGCATAAAACGCTTCACACTGCTCATGCGCTACCGCATCAGAATGCGCCAGAAGGACGCCAAGGACAACGGCAACCAAACGGAATCTGCACACACCCTCATCGGTCGCAACGAGCAACGCGGACGGTTAGCCATAATCTTCAACGACGGCACCTGGACTGCCAAGACACAGGCCGACATAGCCCACGCCGCCTCGACCGACCGAAGTTTCGGCTGGATGGTCTCGCAAACGGGCGGATTCAAGCGCAACGGCCTGCAGGCAACTGCCAACATCAACTACTTCCGCACCCACGACTACGACTCACGCCTGTATGCCTACGAGCGTGGAATGCTCTACGATTTTTCCTTCCCGATGTTCTACGGACACGGCATGCGCTTCTCGCTCTGCCTGCAAGACGCCCTCACCAAGAACTTCATACTTACGGGAAAGGTAGGGACAACAAAATATTTCGACCGCGACCACATAGCAAGTTCCTACCAGCGGATAGACGGTTCGGCGATGACCGACCTGGAACTGCAAATGAAATGGAAATTCTAACATTATCACAAACCATAAAAACCAAAAATAACTATGAACACAACATTAATCATTGCAATCAGCATCGCAGTCTTGGCAGTCGTAGCACTGACCATTTTCTTCAGCTACAACAACAAGGAAATAGCACTACGCAAGGAAGCGGAAGCACAGCGTGGGAACATAGAAGCAGTGCACTACAAGATGTTTAAAATCATACGGGAGAAGGCGAATGTGGCAACCGAATACCGGAACGCATTCGAGAAGATTTATCCTGAAATCATCGCCGGACGCTACTCGAACGGCGGTAATGAGATGATGAAGTGGATTCAGGAACACAACCCCAACTTCGACACTGCCCTGTATGCCGACCTCATGCAGTCGATTGAGGTGCAGCGCGAAGCATTCGCCACTGCCCAGACACGCATGCTTGACATTATAAATATGCGCGAAGCACTCATAGAGCAATACCCATCACGCTGGTTCATAAGTAACAAGGACAAAATTGAATATACCGTCATAAGCTCCACACACACACAAGGCGTGATGCAGTCGGGGACAGACGACGAAATTCTCGGTTTCAAGTAGATTTCCGTGTTTTAAGAACAAGACTTCTTTGCACTGTAAACAAGGCTTCTTTACAATGCAAACAAGGCTTCTTTGCACACAAAAGAAGCCTTGTTTGCAAGAGAGGTCGGGCGTCAACGGCAGCAAAACGCAGTACACCCTATAAATCAACGACTTACAAGACATGAACATTCTCGCTTATTTTCTTCCGCTCATAGGTTGTCTGTGGTTCGGACTCACCTCTCCACAGTGCTACGACTGGAAGTGTTATGCAGCAATACTCATCACAAGTTGGGTGCTGACACTAAAGCTCCACAGGTTTTTCAAACGGCGTCGCACGAAAAGCATCGAATATCTCGGCGGCTACATCATCGCCATATTCCACGAAGAGGCATGGACTGAGGTGGAAACCTATTATGAAACGGAATACGACGAGAAAAGACAGCCGCGCCAAGTAGAGAAGAAAAGATACATCAGACACCCCGAAGAATTCTATTTCCAAAGCTCACTCGACACTCACACATACATCACCGAAAGCACATACTACTTCATTGCAGAAACATGGGGAACGGATGAATATGAGGACGAATGGAGAGGAAGCGACATAAAAGGCTATGTCAGATACGGACAGCACTATGTTTACGACGATGTGGAAGGCAGCGAGAACGAACGACTCGACCGTCTTTTCACAATCACCGAGCCTCATGATTATGAGAACAGGATAAAGAACTCAAACTCAATATTCCGCTTTGAGAAAGTGACCGATGTTGATGTCATATACTACGGACTGCTCGACTACCCTCCGATAGAGGACTGCGACGCGCCGTGCATACTCTCCAACTGCTACGACGTGCCTGACGACATTGACCGTGAATTCCGTGTTTTCAATGCGACGCTTGCCCCCAATGCCGAAATGCGACTCTACATACTGCTCTACGATGCCGATGTACACGACATGAGGACGGTGGAGAAGCAACGCTCCTACTGGCAGGGCGGCAACAAGAACGAGTTTGTCGTGTGCATAGGCATATCGCAAAAGAAGACGGTGAAATGGGCAAGAGCGTTCTCATGGGCCGACGAACCGAAGCTTGAAGTGGCTGTTGCCGCATGGTTCAGAGAGCACCCCGACTTCGACCTGCACGCCTTCCACGCATGGATGAAGGCAAACTACAAGATGTGGAAACGCAAGGAATTTGCCGACTTCGACTATATACAGACGAGTCTTGCCCTATGGCAGTCGCTCACACTGCTTGCCGTCGCAGCAGCTTCGAGCATCGGTATAGCCTACTGGCTGATGAGTTTATAATCCCAAATCGGTCATTAGATTTTCACTCAGCTTCGTCTTGGTTTCGAGCAGATTGCAACGTTCGTGTTGAAGCCATAGCGGGCTATGGCGAAACGCGGACGGCGGCAAGATGACGAAACAAAGGCGGAGAAGAGGGGAAAAGAAAGACATATTCTCTTATAACACGCCTGTTTCGGTCTAATGACCGATTTGGGATAATCCTGCAAAAACGTAAACGGGCAGCCATTCAATGTGAATTGACGGCTGCCCGTTTGCTGTTTATAGCACCCGAAGGGCGTTGTTGTTATTCTTCTGCTGCACTAAGCTGTGCCTCGCACTCATCGTTGATGCGCTTGGCAAACTCTTCCTTGGTCATTGTAGCCTGCTCGCCACCGCCCTGCTTACGCATGGACACGAGTCCTTCGGCTGCTTCCTTCTCGCCGACAACCACCATGTAAGGAATGCGTTTCAGCTCGTTGTCGCGCACCTTGCGGCCGATCTTCTCGTTGCGGTCGTCGATAATGGCACGCACGCCAACCGAGTTGAAGTAGTTCTGAACCTCGTGTGCGTAGTCGTTGTACTTCTCCGAGATTGGCAATATAGCCACCTGGTCGGGGGTAAGCCACAATGGGAAGTGTCCTGCCGTGTGCTCGATGAGCACGGCTGTGAAGCGTTCCAGCGAACCGAACGGTGCACGGTGAATCATGACGGGAGTCTGCTTTGAGTTGTCCTCGGCTGTATATTCAAGTTTGAAACGTGCCGGCAGGTTGTAATCCACCTGAATTGTGCCGAGCTGCCACTTGCGTCCGATGGCGTCCTTCACCATGAAGTCGAGCTTAGGACCATAGAATGCTGCCTCGCCCACTTCTTCGCGGGCTTCGAGACCCTTCTCCTTGCAAGCCTCGCGGATGGCGTTCTCGCTCTCCGCCCATATCTCCTCGCTTCCGATGTACTTCTCCGTATCCTTCGGGTCGTGGAGGGAAATCTGTGCTTCGTAGTTCTTGAAACCGAAGATCTTGAACACCTTCAAAATGATGTCGATAATGTTCTCGAACTCACGCTTCACCTGTTCTGGACGCACAAAGATATGGGCGTCGTCCTGAGTAAAGGTACGCACGCGTGTGAGTCCGTGCAACTCGCCGCTCTTTTCATAGCGGAACACGGTACCGAACTCGGCGATACGCAACGGAAGGTCCTTGTAAGAACGCGGCTTACGGGAGAATATCTCACAGTGGTGAGGGCAGTTCATGGGCTTGAGCATGTATTCCTCATCCTCCTCAGGGGTATGGATGGGCTGGAATGCGTCCTTGCCGTAGTGGGCATAGTGGCCGGATGTCACATAAAGACTCTTGCCGCCGATACCCGGAGTGATTACCTCCTGATAGTTGTACGGGCGCAACATCTTGCGCAGCAACTCCTGAAGGCGCAGACGCAAATCGGTACCCTTTGGCAACCAGATGGGCAATCCCTTGCCGACACGCTCTGAGAACATGAAGAGTTCCATCTCCTTGCCAATCTTGCGGTGGTCGCGTTTCTTGGCTTCCTCCAGCATTTGCAGATACTCATCGAGCATGCTCTTCTTCGGGAACGAGATACCATAGATGCGGGTCATCTGGTCGCGCTTGGCATCACCACGCCAGAACGCACCTGCAACACTCGTAATCTTGATGGCCTTGATTGCGCCAGTGCTTACGAGGTGAGGGCCGCGGCAGAGGTCGGTAAAGTTGCCTTGCGTGTATGTCGAGATTGTTCCGTCTTCGAGGTCTTCCTCAATATGCTCGCACTTGTAATCCTGTCCGTCAGCCTTGAACTCGGCAAGAGCATCAGCCTTTGATATATCCTTGCGAACCACGAGTTCGTCCTTCTTGGCAAGTTCCTTCATCTTGGCCTCAATCTTCGGGAAATCGTTCTCGCTGATAACGTCGCCATTCTTGGGCATCACATCATAGAAGAATCCGTTTTCCACAGCAGGACCGAAGCCGAACTGTATGCCAGGATAAAGTTCTTTGAGCGCTTCGGCAAGCAAGTGAGCCGAAGTATGCCAGAAAGTGTGCTTTCCTTCCTCATCCTCAAACTTGTAAAGGGCTATTGTAGCATCCTCGTTGATGGGGCGGTTAAGCTCCACAGTTTCGCCATTGACACCGCAAGATACAACGTTGCGAGCGAGAGCCGGCGAAATGCTCTCGGCGATTTGTAACCCCGTTACGCCCTGTTCGTATTCGCGAACAGAACCATCAGGAAATGTGATTTTAACCATAACAAATTAGTTTTAATAATCAAAGTGCCTACAAAATTAATACATTCTTTTCACATACGACAACGATATGGATAAAAAATAGCATAGCTAAACACGGCTTTCACATATAAATAAGGAAAAGAAAAGTCTGAATTTCATGCTATTTTTCATGCGAACAGCCGTTTATCCGGATTTTTTATATAACTTTGTGCAATAAATGTAACCAATAATTACCAAATAATGATTACCAACAAATTTCTATTCACTTCACTCCTTGCACTGGCATGCAGCAGCACTGTCCTTGCACAAGACGATGCTTTCGACCTCAGTTCACAGCGAGGCGAGAAACAAGATGTTAACATGGTGACCGGAAAAAAAATCGACCACCAAGGTATTATCGTAAATCCTACACCACACAACTTCAACGTTGATAAGACCCAATGGATTGATTTCGGCAACGGTCTGAACATCGTTGATAAGCAAAAGAAGTTTGAAGCCGACCTGGCTTTCCTTCCAAAAGACAAAAAAGGCATCAAGCTGACCATTGATTTCGGAAAGAAACAGGCCGAGAAAGCAGGACTGAAGAAACTCACTTCGGGCGCATACCTGCTCACCGTAAGCAATAAAGGCATCAACATCGTAGGCTACGACGAGCGCGGTGCATTCTACGCATTGCAGACAATGAAGCAGATTCTCGAATCGCCGGCTGCGAAAGGCAAGCTGCAACTGCCCCATCTCACATGCAACGACTATCCCGACCTGCCTTTGCGCGGCGTTGTGGAAGGTTTCTATGGCGAGCCGTGGTCGCATCAGGTGCGTCTGTCGCTCATCAATTATTACGGCCGCAACAAGCTCAACGAATACGTTTATGGCCCCAAGGACGACCCCTATCACAGTTCTCCGAACTGGCGCAAACCCTACCCCGCCGACCAGGCACGCAACATACACGAACTCGTGGAGGCCTGCAACCGCAACCGTGTGGATTTCGTTTGGGCGATACATCCGGGTAAAGACATCAAATGGAACGAGGAAGACTACCAGAATCTCGTGAACAAATTCAACCACATGTATGACCTTGGCGTACGTTCCTTCGCCATCCACTTCGACGATATTGAGGGAGAAGGAACCGATTCAAACAAGCAAGTGGATCTGCTCAACCGTCTTAACCGTGAATTTGTAAAGGAGAAAGGCGATGTTTCACCGCTCGTTGTCTGCCCGACCGACTACTCGCAACTTTGGGCGAAGCCCGGAAAAGACGGTCAGCTCGCCATTTATGGCGACCGTCTCGACCCGTCCATCAACGTATTCTGGACCGGTGCCGTTGTTTGTTCAGACCTCACAAAGGAGACACTCGACTTCATCGACTCGCGCATAAAGCGTCCGGCATACTACTGGTGGAACTTCCCCGTGACCGACTATGCACGCCATATCATCATGCAGGGACCTGCCTACGGACTCGAAAACGACATCACCGACCAGATGACATGCGGTGTTTTGAGCAATCCTATGGAGCATGGCGAGGCCTCAAAGCTCGCCCTTTACGGTGTGGCGGACTACAACTGGAACGTAGCGAACTACAATCCTATCGACAATTGGGAACGCGGTCTTATCGACCTCACACCTGAAGCGCATGAAGCATACCGCACGTTCGCAATCCATTCATGCGACACCGAGACCGGTTATCGCCGTGCAGAATCATGGGAAACAAAGACCTTCAGACTCGCAGATTACAACCAAAACGACTACGACAAGCTGTATGCCGAGTTCGACCGTGTGGAGAAAGCACCGCAACAGATGGAGCAAAACTGCAAGAACCAACTTCTGATGAAGGAATTACGTCCTTGGCTTGCAGAGTTCAAGAAGCTCGGAACACGAGGCAAGGGAGCCCTCCAGCTCATGCAGACATTCAGAAGCGGCGACTACAACAAGTTCTGGAGCGACTACCTCAAGAACCGTATGACAACGGAAGACCTTGCCGCTTACCAGGCTCACAAGTCGGGAACAATGAAGCTGCAACCCTTCTATGAATATGCAATGGACGATATGGCTTCTGCTTTCTTCAAGAAAATCACAGGCGTTGTACCTGCTTTCTACAAAGGAATAGGCACTTACCCGACACTGCATACCACGCAGAACAAGCTGATGTTCGACAACGACACCACCACATACTACCACTCTGCAAACAGCCAAAACACCGGCGACTGGATTGGAGCAGACCTCGGTATGGTGCGCCCGGTGAAGGAAGTGCGCATCCTGCAAGGCAGAAATTCTGTGGATGATGTCGATTATTTCGACAACACCATACTCGAAGCGTCAGCCGACGGAAAGACATGGACAGCCCTGACGGGCGAACTTCAGAAGACATACGTCATACACTGGAAGGGCGAACCGGTCGAGGCACGCTATGTACGCATACGCAAATTGCAGAGCGAGAAGAAGAGTTGGTGCGCCGTACGCGAGTTTGAAGTAAACCCGACAACACCCGAAACACTGCCATTCAACGTGACAGCCCAGGACGAAAAAGCCGCAATGTTCGCATTCGACAGCAATCCTTGCACTTCGTTCAACAACAACGGCAAACTCACTTTCGGCATCGAGAACGGCACAAAGTCATACACCTTGCTTCTCAACATGAAGCCACAGACTGAAATCAAGTTCAACCAGTATAACAAGAAAGGCAAGCTTATCTCATCAACACCCATCGACCAGAACCTGTTCAGCATCAATGTTGAGGCAAAAGCTGTGAAAGTCGAGATAGAAGGCAATGTCGAAGTGTTTGAAGTGATTTCAAAAAAATAGACGAAAATGCCGGTTTCACGGCCGCAACTGTCATAAGCACAGCACCCGATGACATGCCCCCGAAAGCAAAACGCCGCTTTCGGGGGCTTTTTATTGCACTAAAACTGAAAAAGACAATAACAACTAAGAGAAGCCCATCATTTTTTAGTAACTTTGCATTTAATTATGAATACCAACTTATTATCTGCGACAGAAGAAGCCGCACTTAGGACTGTCATAACTGACTCAAAGAACATTATAATCACATGCCACAAGTCTCCCGACGGCGATGCCATCGGTGCTTCTCTCGCATGGGCTGAATATCTATATACACTGGGCAAGGAACCGACAATCGTTGCACCCGACGCTTACCCAGACTTCCTGCATTGGATGCCCGGAACGGAGAAGATTGTGCGCTACGACAAGCATACCGACAAGGTGGAAGCACTGTTTCATGACGCCGACCTCATATTCTGTCTCGACTTCAACAGCAACGACCGTGTCGATGAAATGAAGGACACTCTCGATGCCGCCACAGCCAAGAGAGTGATGATAGACCACCACCTCAACCCGCAGATGGACACGCTGCTCACCGTCTCACACCCCACAATGAGCAGCACCTGCGAACTCGTTTTCCGCATAATAACGCAACTCGGCGGATTCGAGGAGATGGGCAAGAAGTGCGCCACATGCATCTATTGCGGCATGATGACCGATACCGGCGGCTTCACCTACAACTCAAATTCACCTGAAATATTCTACATCATCAGCCAACTGCTGACAAAAGGCATCGACAAAGACAAGATTTACCGCAATGTCTATAACAACTACAGCCCCTGGGCAATAAGGATGCGCGGCTACCTCATGAGTCAGAAACTCAATGTCTTTGCAGACCTGCACGCCTCATACTTCTCCATTTCACGCCGCGACATGCGCGATTTCCACTTCATCAAAGGCGATGCGGAAGGACTTGTAAACGAGCCTTTGCGCATAAAGGGAATGCGCCTGTCGGTGTCGCTGCGTGAGGACGACCGCCGCGACAATCTCATTTGGGTGAGCCTGCGCTCCGTCGATGACTTCCCCTGCAACAAAGTGGCAGCCGAATTCTTCAATGGCGGCGGGCATCTGAATGCAAGCGGAGGCCGACTTTACTGTTCGCTCAGCGAAGCCGAAAAGGTGGTAAGACGCGCATTTGCACACTATGCCGACCTGCTCAGACAAAAAAGCTAAAGCAACGGCAGGGGCATTCAAATGATGACAAAAAATCAAAAAAATCAATATAAAACATAATATATCATCATTCAGCAAACCGTTTTCAACTAAAATGAGTAACTTTGCTACTCAAAAATCATACAAATCAGGACATGAACAAAACAAAAATCGTGCTTTTCGCACTTTTAAGCATAATAGCATTCGCTTCGTGCAGCGACAATGAGACATACGCTGACCAGAAGAACAAAGAACGCGCTGCTATCAACCGCTACATCACCAACCAGAAAATAAAAGTCTTAACCGAAGAGGAATTCTTCGCCAAGGACTCGACCACCGATGTTTCAAAAAACGAATTCGTGCTCTTTGAAAGCAACGGCGTGTATATGCAGATAATAAGAAAAGGTATAGGCAAGAAGCTGAACCCCGAAAAAGACCGGGCAACCGTGCTGTGCCGCTTCAACGAATACAACCTGCTGGAATCGGACAGCACAATGATTCTCACCAACATCTTCCAGTACATCTGGATGGAAGACAAGATGAATGTGACAAGCACATCGGGCACTTACTCGGCATCCTTTGTAAAAGGAAGCAGCCTTATGTACACGACTTACGGTGAAGCCGTACCTTCCGGATGGCTCGTCCCACTGCCTTACATCAACCTTGGCGGCTTGAACAAAGAGGGAGTAGCCAAAGTGAAGCTCATCGTACCCCACACCGAAGGTCAGAAGAATGCTTCGTCAAACGTTTATCCATGCCTTTACGAACTGGAATACCAGCGCAGCAGCAGATAGAAACAGAATCATCATGCGCCGCACCCAGTGTGCCCGGCGCATTTTTTATAACCCCATTTACATAAAAACATTAACTTATATGACATTAATCAAATCAATCTCCGGCATCCGCGGCACTATCGGCGGAAAGACAGGAGACACCCTCAACCCCCTTGACATTGTGAAGTTCACAACAGCCTATGCCACTTTCATCAAGCGCACGACTGTAAAAACGGGACGCGGAACAATCGTTGTCGGCAGAGACGCACGCATATCCGGCGACATGGTAAGAAACATTGTGTGTGGAACTCTCATGGGAATGGGTCTTGATGTCATTGACATTGGTCTGGCAACGACACCTACCACCGAACTTGCCGTACGCATGTCGGGCGCATGGGGAGGCATCATCATCACCGCAAGCCACAACCCACGCCAGTGGAACGCACTCAAGCTGCTCAACAGCGAAGGCGAATTCCTTACGAAAGACAATGGCAACGAGGTGCTCGAGATAGCAGAAAAAGAAGATTTCGACTACGCCGATGTCGACAATCTCGGACATTACACAGAGGACAAGTCGTTCGACCAGCGTCACATCGACTCCGTGCTCGCCCTCAACCTCGTTGATGTAGAAGCCATACGCAACGCACACTTCAAGGTCTGCGCAGACACCATCAACAGCGTGGGTGGCGTTATCCTGCCCGAACTCTTCAAGGCTCTCGGAGTGGAATACACCATCATCAACGGCGAACCCACCGGCGACTTCGCACACAACCCGGAGCCGCTGGAGAAGAACCTCGGCGGCATCATGGACAAGATGAAGGCAGGCGGCTACGACATTGGCATCGTTGTGGATCCCGATGTGGACCGACTCGCATTCATCTGCGAAGACGGTAAGATGTTCGGCGAGGAATACACGCTTGTGAGCGTTGCCGACTATGTGTTGCAGCACACTCCCGGCAACACCGTGTCGAACCTCAGTTCCACCCGCGCACTGCGCGATGTCACCGAGCGTCACGGCGGCCATTACACGGCAGCGGCAGTGGGCGAAGTGAACGTGACCACCAAGATGAAGGAAGTGGGAGCCGTCATCGGCGGCGAAGGCAACGGCGGAGTGATTTACCCGGAAAGCCACTACGGACGCGATGCATTGGTAGGTATCGCCCTGTTCCTCTCATCGCTCGCACACAAGGGAGTCACCGCAAGCCAGCTGCGTGCCTCGTTCCCCAGCTACTTCATTGCCAAGAACCGCATCGACCTCACTCCTTCAACCGACATCGACGCCATCCTCGGCAAGGTAAAGGAGATGTTCAAGAACGAGACCATCACCGACATCGACGGCGTGAAAATCGACTTCGCCGACAAGTGGGTGCACCTCCGCAAGTCGAACACCGAGCCTATCATCCGCGTATATAGCGAGGCTTCAACGATGGAGGAAGCCGACGCTCTCGGCAAGCAGCTCATGCAGGTGGTTTACGACATGCAGTAAGCACTGACACCTACGACAGAAACGCATCAGAAAACAAACGATAAAGAATGTCATGGACACTCCACCCAAACGGAATGCCATGACATTTTTGTATATAACAGAATCAATGGCACACACTTCAGCACTTTCATCACTATGCGCAACCGCAGCCATATTTCTTGCCCTAAGCCTCAACACGGCTGTGGCACAGGCACAAAGCAACAGCAGCGAGCACCAGTCTGACTCCTGCATGATGTGCGATTTCAACGACAGCACACTCATGCACAACCCCGACGCACTGGAAAAGACATTCATTGCATTCGCCGACAGAATGCAGATGCAATCCCCAGCAGAAGCGGCAGCAGACATGCGGCAGACTGCGGAGCACCTGTGCGCAATAAGGAACGAGCGAAGAAAGGAACTTCTGCGACAGCGGTTGGAACAGTATGCACAGCGGACATTGGGCGACAGCACATCGGCTGAACACAACGCACTGCTTCACAGCATGTTCATCAAGATTCTGAATCTGACATACTATGCCGATATGGCAAAGCGAAACGGCAACGAATACATGCGGAAGAACCTTGAAAAGAACATGCCAGGCAGTCCGGCAACCGACTTTGCATTCACCGACCGAAAAGGGAAAACCCACACGCTCTACAAAGAAAAGGCTGCGCTCACCATGCTTTTCTTCTACGACCCCGACTGCCATGTGTGTCACGAGATAGCCGGACAGCTCGCAAAAGTATCACAACTCACTGCCGGCGACAACATAAAGGTGCTTTCCATATATACCGACATGGAGACGGAACGATGGAAAGCGCATGCCCCCGACTTCCCAAAATCGTGGATTGACGGATACAGTCCCGACGGAAAGATAATGCGGGAAGAACTTTACCATCTTCCCGTAATCCCCTCAATCTACCTCCTTGACGCCGACAAACGCGTACTGCTGCGCGATGTTTCGCCAGAGACTCTGACCGAAGTCATAAAGCAACTGGCAAGCAACTGATTTACAATCAGATACAGACCATGTGAAAAGAAGCCTTATTTACAACGCAAACAAGGCTTGATTGCAAGCAAAAGAAGCCTTCTTTGCAATGCAACCAAGCCTTGTTTTCATTTATAGCAGATTCTGCTTTTCCGCATACTGCAACTCTCCGATGTGCCAATTAGCATACAAACCAAGGCAACACTCACAATTGCAGAAACATTGAATTATCCAAGAATCTGCGTAGCGTGCTCCTTAACCTTAATTTCCTTCGGACCGATAATGCGGGTTATCACACCATTCTCGTCAGCAATGAATGTGGTGCGGAAGACACCCATAGTCACCCTGCCACACATTTTCTTCTCTCCATAGACACCCAACTCGGTAACAAGCGTCTTCTCAGTGTCGCATATCAGAGGGAAAGGGAGAGCGTATTTCTCAATGAATTTCTTATGACTCTTGGCATCCTGCGTGCTCACGCCAATCACGGCATAACCCAACGAGAGGAAACGCTCATAATTGTCACGCAGATTACATGCCTCGTTAGTGCAGCCGGGAGTAGAGTCGCGAGGATAAATATAGAGTACGACTTTCTTGCCTGCAAGTTCAGCAAGAGTCCATTCTTTACCGTCCTGGTCGATGCCAAGGACTTCGGGGAGTTTCTGTCCTGTTTCCATATCAGTGTTTTATTTGATTTATGAATATGTTCCAGTCCCCGTACAGCAGTACAGGCACAAGGAAATGTATTGCAAAGATATACAGAATCTTTGAAAGTCAAACACTATGCAACAAAAAAAACAGGCTGCGGCATTGCTGCCACAGCCTGTTTCTGTTCTGTTTTCAAACGGTGCGATTCAACGCCGTCCGTCTCATTCCCAATGATTTATAGCCATCAACTTCCTTGTTTGCTTAACGCAACGGAAGCCGAGGCAGTAACCTTTCTGACTTTTTCAATTCTTCAGATTTACAAAATCAGAAAGCCGTGTATTAGTATTCACCCCAAGCCTTTATGTCGATGTCCTCAAGTTTCGTGGTGCAGAATGCGTAGATGAACGCACTCGCAAGGCGCGAATTGGTGATAAGAGGCACATTAAGGTCGATGGCTGCACGGCGAATCTTGTAACCGTTGGAAAGTTCTGAACTTGTAAGGTTCTTAGGAATGTTCACCACCATGTCTATTTCGTGGTTGTGAAGCATGTCGAGAGCCTTAGGTTCATCACCCTCTTCCGATGGCCACAGCACATGGGTGTTGTCGATGCCGTTCTCCTTGAGATACTTGCTTGTACCGCCTGTAGCATAAAGCTTGTAGCCGTTCTCTACCAACATCTTCGCCGCATCAAGCATTTCTGCCTTCTGCTTTGCACCACCGGTAGAGAGAAGAACCGTCTTCTTAGGTATGCGGTGACCGACAGAAAGCATGCTCTTCAGGAGAGCGGTGTTGGTGTCGTCGCCCAAGCAGCCCACCTCGCCGGTAGAACTCATATCCACACCAAGCACGGGGTCGGCCTTTTGCAGACGGTTGAATGAGAACTGCGATGCCTTGATACCCACATAATCGAGGTCGAAGAGGTTCTTGCTCGGCTTCTCAACGGGCAGACCAAGCATGACACGGGTAGCCAATTCAATAAGATTTATCTTGAGAACCTTGCTCACAAACGGGAACGAACGTGATGCACGGAGGTTGCACTCGATGACAAGGATGTCGTTGTCGCGGGCCATAAACTGGATGTTGAACGGACCGTTAATGTGCAATTCCTTTGCAATCTGGCGTCCAACACGCTTCACACGGCGCACAGTCTCAACATAAAGTTTCTGCGGCGGGAACTGGATGGTAGCGTCGCCGGAGTGTACACCGGCAAATTCTATGTGCTCTGAAATTGCGTATGCTATCACTTCACCGTTCTTTGCCACGGCGTCCATCTCAATTTCCTTGGCATGCTCGATAAACTTGCTCACAACAACGGGGTGGTCCTCACTCACATTTGCAGCAAGCTGGAGGAAGCGTTTCAGCTCGTCCTCGTTGGAGCAGACATTCATCGCCGCACCGGAAAGAACGTATGACGGACGCACAAGAACCGGGAATCCGACGCGTTCAATGAAGCGGTCGATGTCCTCCATGCTCGTAAGCGCACTCCATTCAGGCTGGTTGATGCCGTTGTTGGTAAGCATCTGCGAGAACTTGGCACGGTCTTCGGCATTGTCAATGTCCTGCGCTTTGGTGCCGAGAATAGGTACATGCTGCTCATCGAGACGCATCGCGAGGTTGTTTGGAATCTGTCCACCGGTGGAAACTATTACACCGTGAGGCTGTTCGAGATCGATAATGTCCATAACACGCTCGAATGTTAGCTCGTCGAAGTAGAGACGGTCGCACATGTCATAGTCGGTGGACACGGTTTCGGGGTTATAGTTAATCATTACCGAACGATAACCCTCCTTACGGATAGTCTCAAGAGCCTGGACTCCGCACCAGTCGAACTCAACAGAAGAACCGATACGGTAAGCACCGGAACCCAACACAACAATAGAGCGGTGATCGTTGTCGAAGGTTATGTCGCTCTTCACACCTGCGTATGTCACATACAGATAGTTGGTCTGCGCCGGATATTCGGCAGCAAGAGTGTCTATCTGCTTCACAACCGGCAATATGCCATAGTTCTTACGGCGTGAACGGACAACAAGAGAAGCTTTCTGCATGGAGTGCAGCTCATCCTCCAAGCCCACAGCACGCGCTATCTGGAAATCAGTAAAGCCGTAAACCTTGGCTGTGCGAAGGAGTTCCTTGTCAAGAGTGTTGATGTTGCACTTCTTCATCTCTTCGTCTATGTCGATGATGTGCTTGAGTTTCTCAAGGAACCACTTGTCAATCTTCGTGAGTTCATGAATCTGTTCAACAGTATAGCCCTTGTGCATAGCCTTTGAAATGACGAACACACGCTTGTCGGTGGGTTCGCGCAAAGCAGCATCTATATCGTCAATCTCAAGTTCCTTGTTCTCCACGAAGCCGTGCATACCCTGCCCTATCATGCGCAAACCCTTCTGGATAGCCTCCTCAAAGTTGCGGCCTATTGCCATAACTTCACCTACTGACTTCATTGAAGAGCCGAGTTCCTTATCTACGCCACGGAACTTGGAGAGGTCCCAACGCGGAATCTTGCAGACAACGTAGTCGAGTGCAGGTTCAAAGAAAGCCGAAGTGGTTTTGGTAACGGAGTTCTTCAGCTCGAACAAACCGTAACCCATGCCAAGCTTTGCAGCAACAAAAGCAAGCGGATAACCAGTCGCCTTAGACGCAAGGGCAGAAGAACGGCTCAATCGAGCGTTCACCTCGATTACGCGATAATCCTCCGACTGTGGGTCGAAAGCATACTGCACGTTACATTCACCAACGATACCGATGTGGCGGATAATCTTTATTGCGAGTGCACGGAGCTTGTGATATTCCGAGTTTGTAAGTGTCTGCGACGGAGCGATAACGATAGATTCACCCGTGTGGATGCCCAGAGGGTCGAAGTTTTCCATATTGCAGACGGTGATACAGTTGTCGTAACGGTCGCGCACCACCTCATACTCGATTTCCTTCCAACCCTTCAGACTCTTTTCAACAAGAACCTGCGGCGAGAAAGAGAAGGCTTTCTCAGCGAGCTTGTCGAGTTCCTCTTCATTGTCAGCGAAGCCGGAACCGAGTCCGCCGAGAGCATAAGCAGCACGGATAATGACCGGATACCCGAGTTCGGCAGCAGCCTTGCGGGTCTGCTCCATATTCTCACAAGCCTCGCTCTTAATGGTCTTCACGTTGATTTCATCAAGTTTCTCGACGAAGAGTTCGCGGTCTTCCGTGTCCATAATAGCCTGAACAGGAGTACCGAGCACCTTCACATTGTACTTTTCGAGTATGCCTTGACGATAAAGCTCCACTCCACAGTTAAGGGCAGTCTGTCCGCCGAAGGAGAGAAGGATGCCGTCAGGACGTTCTTTCTTGATTACTTCCTCAACAAAGTAAGGCTGAACGGGAAGGAAATAAATCTGGTCGGCGACACCTTCCGATGTCTGTACCGTTGCGATGTTAGGATTGATGAGCACAGTTTCGACACCTTCCTCACGCAGAGCTTTAAGTGCCTGTGAACCGGAATAGTCAAATTCGCCAGCTTCTCCAATCTTCAATGCTCCCGAACCGAGCAATAAAACTTTCTTTATATTTTCGTCTTTCATCTTAATTCTTTGCTTGATTTGGTTATTACTTCATACTCTCAACAAACTTGTCGAACATAAATTCCGTATCCACTGGACCGGAACATGCCTCCGGATGGAACTGGCTTGAGAACCAAGGCTTCGACTTGTGACGGATTCCCTCATTGGAACCATCGTTCATATTCACGAATAGCTCCTCCCATTCTGTTCCAAGAGTCTTGGCATCAACGGCATATCCGTGGTTCTGCGAGGTGACAAAGCATTTCTCTGTACCCACCATACGCACTGGTTGGTTATGAGAACGGTGACCATATTTCAGTTTATAGATAGTGGCTCCGGCTGCCTTTGCGAGCAACTGGTTACCCATACAGATGCCACAGATAGGCTTGTCGCTGCGCTCCATCTGCTTCTTTATGATATTAACAGCCTTCTCACACATGTCAGGATCGCCAGGACCGTTGGCAAGGAAGAGTCCGTCAAACTCCATATCGGTGTAATCATAATCCCAAGGCACTCTTATCACCTCGCAACCACGATTGATGAGACAGCGGATGATGTTTGCCTTCACGCCACAATCCACCAGCACCACCTTCTTGTCAGCACCTTCATTATAGCGGATTATTTCCTTGCAGCTCACCTTATCAACGAAGTTCACGCCCTCATATTCAGCTGTCGGGATATTGTCGGGTTCATCATCGAAGAGTATCTTTCCCATCATCACGCCATGTTCGCGCAACACTTTGGTGAGTTCGCGTGTGTCAATACCTGTTATTCCTGGCACTTTTTCACGCTTAAGCCAATCGGCAAGGCTCTCAACGGCATTCCAATGGCAGTAGCTCTCGCTGTAATCGGCAACGATTATAGCCGAAGCATAGATCTTGTCACTCTCCATAAATGTCGGCAGTCCGTTGTCTTCGAAAGAGAAAGGCGGCACGCCATAGTTTCCGACCAACGGATATGTCAGCGTCATGAGCTGTCCTGCGTATGAAGGATCGGTAAGTGACTCTGGATAACCCATCATGGCCGTGTTGAAAACCACCTCTCCTGCCACCGGGGTTTCATAACCGAACGACTTACCATGAAACTTGGTTCCATCTTCTAATACTAAAGTTACATTTCTCATATTTATATCTTCGATTTTAATATTCTTATTCAATCCATATCAACCCTCACTTTTTCGCACCAAGAGAGTGTGCTATCATTACAATAACACACTCTCTTGTGTGGGGTGAAAGAGTTCTTTTTATCTTGCGGTCTTAAATTCCCGCCTTTTCCATATAGCTTATAAAAGCCTGGTTGCAGAGTTTCGTGCCTCCCGGAGTGGGATATTTTCCGGTGAAATACCAGTCGCCTTTATGATTGGGTATTGCCTTATGCAGACCGTCAATCGACTGATATACTATCTCTACCGGGGTTTTAAGTCCCTCCGGCCGCAACATCTCCACAATCTTTTCGTTTATCTCTTCGATAGTGAAAGGTTTGTAAATGTCGCGTACACAGTTGCGCATCAGTTCCTTTGGCTTCAAGAGTTCGAGCTTGCACGATTCATAAACGCGTCTGAGGAGGTCATCCATGCCACGCTCTTTTATCAGTTCCATTGTCGCACGGAATACGCAGAACTCCTCCAAATGCGGCATATCAATGCCGTAATAGTCGGGATAACGTATCTGCGGAGCCGATGAAACGATGACTATCTTCTTCGGATGCAAACGGTCAAGAATCCTCAAAATGCTCTTTTTAAGCGTTGTTCCGCGCACGATGGAGTCGTCTATCACCACAAGGTTGTCCACATCCGGCTCTATGCAACCGTAAGTGATGTCATAAACATGCGATGCAAGGTCGTTGCGCGAATTGCCTTCGGTGATGAACGTGCGCAGTTTGATGTCCTTTATAGCTACCTTCTCTGAGCGGATGTATGTATCAAGAATCGCATGCAGTTCCTCTTCGGTCGGAGTATGACCAAGTTGCTGAATCTTTTTTATCTTCAATTCGTTGCTATACTTCTTGAATCCGCTGAGAAGTCCGTAATATGCCACCTCTGCCGTGTTTGGAATGAATGAGAACACCGTGTGGTCTATATCCCCATCAACAGCCTTCAGCACGGGTTCGCACAGCAGTTCGCCCAAGCATTTACGCTCTTTGTATATGTCACGATCCGATCCACGACTGAAATATATGCGCTCGAAAGAACATGCCGAGTCCCCCCGGCGTTCCAGAATCGTCTCTATTCTCACGCTTCCGTCCCTGCTTACGAGCAGAGCCGTGCCTGGTTCCAATTCATTTATATCCTCACATTCCAAATCAAACGTTGTCTGCAAGACCGGTCGTTCGGATGCGACGGCGACAAATTCATCCGTCTTTATATAGAAAGCAGGGCGTATTCCCCACGGGTCGCGCATGGAGAACATCTCCCCACTGCCCGTAAGTCCGCACATGACATAACCTCCATCAAAGTCGGGCATGGCTGTTCTCAGCACGTTTCCCATCCGGATATGATTGTCAATGTAGTGCGTCAAATCCATACCGGAGAGTCCTTTTCCTTTCGCCTCAACGAAATTGCGCTCCGCTTCACGGTCAAGCCGATGCCCAATAAGGTCCAGCAAGGTGTAACCGTCACTGTAAATTCGCGGGAACATACCCTGTTCAAGCATTTTATGGAACACCTCATCAATATTTGTCATATTGAAGTTTCCGCAAATGCAAAGGTTTTTCGCCTGCCAATTGTCCCTGCGCAAGAACGGGTGGACGTATGAAATCCCTCGTTTTCCAGTTGTGGAATAGCGCAAATGCCCCATATACAGTTCTCCTGCAAACGGCAGATGCTCCTTGGCAAAGTCCGCATCAGAGATAAGTTCCGCCGACAGATGTGCATATTCCTTATGCACACGCCCGAAAATTTCGGATATTGCGTCCTTCCCTTCAGCACGTTCACGAAACATAAATTCCGTTCCCGGCTGTCCGTCGAGCTTTACACAAGCCATACCGGCACCTTCCTGTCCACGGTTATGCTGTTTCTCCATCATCAGATAGAGTTTGTTCAGCCCGAACATCCATGTACCATACTTCTCCTGATAGTACTGCAACGGCTTGAGCAATCGAATCATTGCCACGCCACATTCATGCTTTAACGGTTCCACTGTCGTGTCTAATATTAATTTATCCTAATTATCTTTTCCCTTTATTACTCAAAAGTTCCATAAGAAAGGCAACTTATTATATTAATAATCGTGGGATACCTATATTCATATATGAAAAGAGCGTCAAACCATAAAAGCCCAACGCTCAATATTATTTATCTGAGAATATTCACAATCAAAGAAGCCACCGAAGTAACGATACCAATGAATGATATCCACAACGAAGTCGAAGGACCTATAGAAGCACCTGAAGCCTTGGTCTTGTTAGGTTCAACATAGATGTAATCGTTTTGCTGAACATAATAATAAGGCGAATTGATGATGTTGGCATCATTCAGGTTCAGACGGTGAACCTCTTTCTGACCATCAGCATTTTCACGAATAAGAAGGACATTGTCACGTTTGCCATAGATGGTAAGATCGCCAGCTTGGGCTATAGCTTCCAGCACGCTCATCTTGTCTGTCGTCACCGGTACGACCTTGGGAGAAACCACTTCACCTGCAACAGTCACACGATAGCTTGACATGCGCACTGTCACTACGGGATGTTCCGTCTTTGAAAGGTATGGCTTTATCTTGTTTGTGATATATGTTTCACATTCTGTCTTTGTCATGCCAGCTACTCTGATTCTGCCGATAACGGGATAATCAATTTCTCCATTGTTGTCAACGAGATATTGAAGAAGCGAACCTGTAGATGAACCTATGCGAGCATCAGTTCCAAGCGTAGCTTGAATGGAAAGGTTGAAAGGGCTTGCTGTCGCAGGATCTGAGGTTACGACAGTGATGGTAAGCAGATCCTTTGGCATGATACGGGCATCATACAAACCTCTTGACGCAGCCAAATCGACATTATCAACATTTTGGAAATACGACACCTTTCTCGCAGATGAACAACTACCAAGGAGCAGTATCATTGCCATCAAGACAAATGGGAATACTAATTTCTTCATAATAAAACTTAGCAACTTTGTTAAAGTGTTATTTATAACTTTCTGCAAAAATACTACATATTTCGGAAATCCACAAAGATTTGGCGGAATAATTTATAAAGAAGCGTTACTTACACAAAACTTGCCAGACTCTTTCAATTTTAATATATATAATGTACCTTTTCACAACAACAATTAACAACTCCACATTCCCGAAAAAGCCAAGTCCCGAAATCGTCTTCTATGACAAAAAAAAAGGAAAACAAATTATGAACACCCTCATAACACGGGTTCAAAATGACACTTTGCGCTCATTTATGTTTAAATTTGTTATTTTTAAGGCTAAATTTTGAATATTTTATAATTTCGACCGAAAACGAATGCAAAAATACCGTGAAAGAATATGGAAAACCATTTTTTTATATTAATTTTGCTGCGATTACATTTCACACCTTTAATTGATTATGAGCAACGACAGAGTCTTTACCCGTCTGAACAAGGTGCTGCTGATTTATACCGGCGGCACAATAGGTATGGGACTAAATCCGAGAACGAACGCACTTGAGCCGCTCGACTTTGACCATCTCATCAGCAACCTCCCCGAATTCTCCTGTCTTCAGACAGATGTTGATGTTTACCAGTTCAACGAACCAATTGATTCGAGTGATATGTCTCCGCGCAAATGGGCACAACTCGTAAGGATTATAAGTAAGCAATACGACCAATACGACGGTTTTGTCATACTTCACGGCACCGACACGATGGCTTATTCAGCATCGGCGTTGTCGTTCCTGCTTGAGAATCTCACCAAGCCTGTGATTTTTACCGGCAGCCAGCTCCCTGTAGGCCAGCTTCGCACCGACGGCAAAGAGAACCTGCTCACAAGCATTGAACTCGCCTCCGCACACGACGAGGAGGGACATCCGCTTGTTCCGGAAGTATGCATATATTTCAACGGACATCTGCTTCGCGGCAACCGTAGTACCAAACAGAACACAGAAGGATTCAACGCCTTCGACACGTTCAACTATCCGCACCTCTGCGATGTCGGCGTGACATTCAACTTCAACACGCATTACATCCTGAAGCCCGACTACAACAGCCCAATGATTCCTCATACCGCCATGGACCCCAACGTGGTGGTGTTCTCTATATTCCCCGGCATTCAGGAATCCATAGTGCGCCATGTGCTTGAATCGCCCGAACTTCGAGGCATCGTGATGCGCAGTTTCGGCAGCGGCAACGCTCCACAGAAGCCGTGGCTGCTCCGCCTTCTCAAGGACGCGTCACTCCGCGGTGTCACCATAGTAAATATAACCCAGTGCATTTCAGGCTCCGTTGAAATGGGACGCTATGATGCCGGTTATCAGTTAAAGGAAGCAGGAGTCGTGAGCGGATATGACAGCACGGTGGAAAGCGCCGTCACCAAGCTCATGTATCTGCAAGCAAAATACACCGACAACAACCTCATAAGAAGCAACATGACCCGTTGTCTGTGCGGTGAAATGACAAAATAAGCCTGCCGCTTATTTTTTCCACAAACGATGCGAATAAGGAACCGTTGCCTCCGGGCAACGGTTGTTCAGCGTCTTCCCATTCAGCACTTGTTCATATTTCTGCACATATCGTTCTGCCATAAGGCGCGAGTTGAATTCATCGACAGCATATTCATGGCACACTTTGGGCGAATAATGATAATCGTTTATGATATGTGCTGCCATTTTTTCCCGTTCATCAGTAAGGAATCCCACCTCTTTGTTCACAAGTTCAGGCAGCGACCCGTATGGAGTACCGAACACCGGTGCCCCGAAATAAAGACTTTCCGTTATGGCAAGTCCGAAAGGTTCGTCCCATGTCACTGGGAAAATCAAGCCTTTTGAACCGTTAAGAAGACTGCTTTTGCGCTCTCCTCCCACCATTCCATAGAATGAAATTCTCGGAGAAAACGTGAAACGCCACCCCATCTTAAAGTTGAAACGGTAGCCGCCAAGCACTTTCAGTCGGGCACCAGGCATGGCCTTTGCCACATCTATCGCTCCCTTTACGTTCTTCACCTTCCATGCCGCCTTTCCAAGGAAGTGGAAGTAATCACGCTGCGCATCGAGATCTACCGTTCCATAATCGTCCCAATCCATTCCGTTATAGACATAGCACCCGCTTCCATGCCGCTCAGCATGGTTGCGACTGACAAACACCGTGTTCTTGTCGAGCTTCACTCCCAAGGTGTTGCCATGCATCGTCACGACATGGGGGAAGTCTGCCACGCTCTCCTCCACAAAGTTCTGGCAATGCAATATGTCTATGCCCTGCGGAATCTGTTCGGCAATCGGCACGCCCTGTCTGTAATGTACGACATCGGCGAAGCTGCATTCCGAACCTGGGGCCGCCAACAATGTCACACGATGACCCATCTTATGTAGTTCCTTTGCAAGATACCACACCACACGCTGGGTGCCGCCATAGTCAAGTACGGGCAACTTTGAATCGGGAATGCTCAGGAGGATATTCATAAATTCTGCTTTTATATTGTTATAACAACCAAAATAAGGTGACTTCAAGTCGTATGCACTGCTTTGAAGCCACCTTATTATATATATTGCCTATAAAGACAAATTTCTTGCTTTTTTACCTGGCGTAAGCCACAGAACGGGTCTCGCGGATGACGGTAATCTTCACCTGTCCCGGATAAGTCATCTCGGTCTGAATCTTGTTGGCTATCTCGCCCGACAGATTCTCCGTTTCCTTGTCGTCCATCTTGTCTGCTCCTACGATTACGCGCAGTTCACGACCAGCCTGGATAGCGTAGGTCTTTGTCACGCCGGGATACGACATTGCGATAGCTTCGAGGTCGTTGAGACGCTTGATGTAGGCTTCCACGATTTCGCGACGGGCACCCGGACGTGCGCCGGAGATAGCGTCGCAGACCTGTACGATTGGTGCAAGCAGGGTGTTCATCTCCATTTCGTCGTGGTGTGCACCGATAGCATTGCAGATGTCCGGCTTCTCCTTGTACTTCTCGGCAATCTTCGCACCGTACAGAGCGTGCGGCAGTTCGCTTTCCTCATCAGGCACCTTACCTATATCATGCAACAGTCCCGCACGCTTGGCCTTCTTCGGGTTCAGTCCGAGTTCGGCTGCCATGACAGCGCAGAGGTTGGCTGTCTCGCGGGCATGCTGCAGGAGGTTCTGTCCGTATGAAGAACGATACTTCATCTTACCCACGATGCGGATGAGTTCCGGATGCAGACCATGTATGCCAAGGTCGATGGCTGTACGCTTACCTGTTTCGATTATCTCGTTGTCGAGCTGCTTCTTCACCTTTGCCACAACCTCCTCGATGCGTGCCGGGTGTATGCGTCCGTCGGACACGAGCTGATGCAGGGCGAGGCGGCAGACTTCGCGGCGGACGGGGTCGAAGGCAGAGATAACGATAGCTTCTGGAGTGTCATCAACGACGATTTCCACACCTGTAGCAGCCTCCAAGGCACGGATGTTGCGTCCTTCTCTACCAATGATACGTCCCTTCACCTCATCATTGTCGATATGGAACACCGACACGGAATTCTCTATTGCGGTTTCAGTTGCAACGCGCTGTATGGTCTGTATCACTATTTTCTTGGCCTGGGTGTTGGCGTTAAGCTTTGCCTCGTCCATTATTTCGTTCACATAGCTTGCCGCATCTGTGCGTGCTTCGTCCTTAAGACTTTCCACGAGTCGGTTCTTAGCCTCCTCTGCGCTCAGTCCGGAAAGTTCCTCCAGCTTCTCGCGTTCCTTGCTCTGCATCTTCTCAAGTTCCTCCTGCTTGATGCTGAGGAGTTTCTTCTCGTTGTCGATGCGCTGCTGGTTCTGCTCCACTTCCTGTTTGCGGCGGCCGAGTTCTTCCTGACGCTGATTGAGCGATATTTCGCGCTGTTTGAGTCGGTTCTCACTCTGTTGGATCTTCTGGTTGCGCACCTGCACTTCCTTTTCAAGTTCCGATTTCTTGTTGAGGAATTTCTCCTTCACTTCAAGGAGTTTCTTCTCTTTCACCACCTCGGCTTCCTTGTTGGCTGCCGCTATCATTTCGTTATATTTTCCCTTTATGACATAAAGGAAAATGGCATAGCCGCAAACGCCTCCCACCAGGAGAGCTACGACGGCCGTTATTGTATAACCAATCATTTTAAGTATTTAATTTAAGTAATATTCTCTTTTTTCTTCACTATAACTTCCTCAATTTCTGAAGTCAACTCTCTGAGAATATCACTGAAAGGCTTGGTGTCGTTGCGCTTCAGCTCCATTTCGTAGCGAAGGGCAATCTCGATAAGGGCCATGTAGAGAAGGTTCTTCTCGTTCGTAGGCCCAGCATATCGTGACGCATAAGCATTCACAGTATCTGTTATAAGCGTTGCCGCGTCACGATAGAGGGGTTCGTCCTCCGGGCGGACATTCACGGGAATGTCCGTATCATAGACATGCAGTCTTATTCTTAATTTCTCGTTGTTTTCTCCAGCCATTGCAAAGTGTTATTTTTCGCTTATTAGCGTTATACACTTGTCAACATCACGGATAAGCTTCGCCATGCGCTTCTGCGCAGCAAGCATATCGCCATCAGTGATTTCAAGCATCCTCGCCGTTTTCAGGCTTTCATAGTCATTACGGGCCTGTGCCAGCTGCCCTTCTAGCAGCCTGACGCGCTCGTTGCGCTCGCCAATAGCCGTTTTCAGAGACGCATTTTCCGCCTCCAAATCCTTGTATTGCAGAAGCATCTGCCTCACACGGGTGGCGAAGAGCTTCAAATCGTTGCTGTTGGCATCCATAATACTATTATTGACTACAAAATTAGCAGAATTATTTGACAATCACAAATTATTGACTATATATTTCTGCACATTCCTGCACTTTTTCCTTTCATTTCGTGCTTACAGACGTGTGCAGGCCGCTACAGTATTCCCCGCTTACTTCTTTCCGTCGGCGTCGTCAGCCGGTTTCGGCTCTTTCTTTGCGAGCATCACTACCTGATAGACGAAGTCGGTAATCCATTTCTGCGAGAATCCCAAACGCTTGTCGTACTGACGGATAGCCAGCACGGTCTTTATCACGCCGGCATCCTTATAGTCGTTCTTGTTGAAGATGTCGGCAACGGTCTTCTCGGTCATAGTGTAGAGGGCCTTCTTGAAGATTGACGGCAGGCGCAACTTGAACTTCATGAGATTGCCCATGAGCATCATCAAGTCCTGTGTAAAGCCCTGGAACTGTATCATATAGGTCTGTACATCCTGCGGCTTGCGGCAGTTCTTGCGAATGCTTGCATCGATTTCCTTGAAGAAGCTTTCGTCTGTGCCATACATCTGTGTAAGCATCTTGGCGCAATGTTTCTTCTCTCCGAGCCCCAACTTGTTGTTGAGTGTCGGCACATGGAGTGTCGTCTTGAACACACGGAGGTCGGGCAGCATTGCGAGGTTGGTGATTCCCAGATTGGATGCGATGGAGGCCTGGAAATATACACGCACAAGATTCATGTAATCTTCCATTCCACCGACTTTGGTATTGTCTTCCTTTTTTCCAAAAAGTTTTGATAATATTCCCATTGTTTCGTTTATACATTAATAATATTAGCGCAAAATTAATACATTTTCGGCAGTTTCACAAATATTTCAGAGGCAATCGAAGCGACAGACTAAAAAAAGATGCTCATCCGTGTCTTTTCCGTCGAAGAACAGGCATCCGAGAAACTGGCATCAGGCACACCGGCAAATATCGGACAAACACGGCGCCTTAGTGGTAAAAATGTTTGACAACGCGAACTCACAAAATAGAGAAAGGAATCTGCCGAAAACCTGGTTTCGCTCCGTCCCAAACGCCCTTTTCGGCGAAAAAGCACGACCTCGCACCACAAGGAAGGCTTGTCTGCACCGCAAAAGGAACTTGTTCTTGCCTCAGAAAAGCCTTGATTACAAGGCAAACAAGGCTTGTTTTTCACGTTATTCATATAGACACAGACTCGACCCATCGGCAAAGCAGCACAGAAACCGCTATAAACCAGCGCATTACCCCAAACCGCCCATTTTCAAGCAAAACTTTCCACGACACCGTTTCCTGCCCGGCACCGCCATTCTCAGCAATCAGAAACCCACATTACAAAGCAAATATAAGACAAGAAAAACCCCGAAAAACCGCACTGTCAGCACCGCACACACGCCTCTTGGAAGCCCAAACGAGACGAAAGGCAGGACCAACGCCGAAAGCATCCGTCGGCGGCGTCAAAACAGAAGTTATCGGAAGTTAGGCTTCGCCGGAAGTTAAAGGAAGATAACGGACAATAGCAGAACCCATTGAAAACTAATGGTAATGTCCGTTACCTTCCATCCGCCATAGGCGGATTAACTTCCGATAACTTCGGCTAACTCCCGTTTTGACACACCTCCTTCGGTATAGCACAAAGTTTTTCTTATTTTTCAATAGGTTATTCCAAGTTTTTTCATAACTTTGCAGAAATTATCTGCACAAAATAAAATTAACACTATAACACCAGTTTGTATTCATGAAAGGTATCGTATTAGCTGGTGGGTCTGGCACAAGACTCTACCCCATCACAAAAGGAATAAGCAAACAGCTTATCCCGATTTTCGACAAACCAATGGTTTACTACCCTATTTCAGTGCTGATGCTGGCGGATATCAGAGAGATTCTCATCATTTCCACACCGACAGACTTGCCCATGTTCAAGCGTCTTCTGGGCGACGGACACGACATGGGGGTGCATTTTGAATACGCGGAACAACCCTACCCAGGCGGTCTGGCGCAGGCCTTCACCATAGGCAAGGACTTCATCGGTGACGACTGTGCATGCCTTGTGCTCGGCGACAACATCTTCTACGGCGCCGGCTTCACCGCCATGCTCCAGGAAAGTGTGCGCGCGGCGGAAAAGGACAACAAGGCTACCGTCTTCGGCTACTATGTGAACGACCCCGAACGTTACGGCGTGGCGGAGTTCGACGACAACGGCAACTGTCTCAGCATTGAGGAGAAGCCGGAGCATCCGAAGAGCAACTATGCCGTGGTGGGACTCTACTTCTACCCAAACAGCGTGGTGGAAATAGCCCACAACATAAAGCCAAGCGCACGAGGCGAACTCGAGATCACCACCGTCAATCAGGAGTATCTGAAACGTGGCGAACTCATGGTGCAGACACTGCAACGCGGATTTGCATGGCTTGACACCGGAACCCACGACAGTCTGTCGGAAGCAAGCACATTCATAGAGGTGATAGAGAAGCGTCAGGGACAGAAGATAGCATGCCTTGAAGAGATTGCATTCAGAAAAGGATGGATAGGAAAGGAACAGCTTCTTGAATGCGCCGAGCCGATGAAAAAGAACGAATACGGCAAATACCTCATACGACTGAGCGAAAACAAAGGATAAAAACACATCACAACATAAAAAATGGAAGAGAACAAAAACTCAGGACTTCAAAACGTCCAACCCGAAGAAAACGGTTCTTCGTTTAATTTTGCCACCATTTTTGCGACATTCATTCTCAACTGGCAGTGGTTCCTGCTGTCAGTGGTACTATGCCTCGGAGTGGCTGCCGCATATCTGCGATACACCAAGCCGGTGTATCAGGCAAACGTAAAATTCCTCATCAAGGACGACGACAAAAACAAACCATACGGCGGACGTAATTCAACACTGAACACCACCACACTCGGTTTGATAACCAACTCCGACGGTTTCGACAATGAGTTGTCTATCCTCTCGTCGGCGACTTTGGCACAACAGACAGTGAGAGACCTGAAACTCTATGTCACTTACTTCATGGAGACGAGAGTGACCACAACAGAGTATTACCTCACACAACCCATCAGTGTCGATCTCGACCAGCCGCATCTGGAAGCCCTCAAGGTGCCTATCTCGCTCACAATAGAGCGCGAAGGAAGCGAATACACCGTAAAAGGTCAATACACATACGTTCCTGACGACATTAGCAAGCCGTCAAGAACCTACCAGATAGACAAGAAATTCAACCGTTTCCCAGCTACCATCAACACAAGCGTGGGTCTAATAAGCTTCAACATCAACGCCAACACCCCGATGCCGGAAGGCAGAAAGCTCATGATTACGCTTATGTCGCCGAAGATGGCGGCACAGAAATTCTGCAAAGCAATGCAGGTGGCACAGTTCTCGAAGACCACCACAATTGCCAACATAACACTGAACGACCACGTTGCACAGCGTGCCTTCGACTATCTCAAGCAGCTTGCCGTGTGCTACAACCGACAGGCCAACGAGGACAAGAACGAAATCGCCCTGCGTACGGAGAAGTTCATCAACAGCCGTCTTGAAAAAATCAACAACGAGCTGGGACACACCGAAGGACAGCTGGAGGCGACAAAACGCCAATACGGTGTGGTGAACCAACTGGCAAACTCAACCCAGTACCTGACAAACCAGGACTCTTACAACCAGAAACTTGTTGAAGCAAACACGCAGATAGAACTGTTGCGCAGCCTCAACGACTACATCAACGAGCCCAGCAACCGCTATCAGACACTGCCTTCAAACGTGGGTCTGGTGGATGCGGCAACGACTTCGCTCATCAGCCGCTACAACGAGGTGGTGATAGAGCGCAACCATCTGCTGCGCAGCGCAAGCGAGTCGAGTCCCACCGTGGCACCGCTCACAGCACAACTCGACGAGTTGCAGGGCAGCATACGCCGTGCCATGAGCCAGGCGCGCCGCAATCTTGAAATCCAGCGCGACAACATCGCACAGCAATACGCAAAATACACCGGCCAGGTGTCATCAACCCCGGAACAGGACCGCATCCTCACACAGATAGGACGCCAGCAGGAAGTGAAGTCGGGACTTTACCTTATGCTCCTGCAGAAGCGCGAGGAGAACTCCATTTCACTCGCTGCCACAGCCGACAAGGGACGCGTAATCGACGACCCGGTAATCCTGGGTAAGGTGAGTCCTAAGTCGTCCATGATTCTGCTCATCGCACTGATTCTAGGCATAGCCATTCCTGCCGGTATCCTCTACCTCATCAATTTCCTGCGCTACAAGATTGAAGGACACGACGATGTGGTGGCTCTCACCAAGCTTCCAATCATTGCCGATGTCGCAATAGCAAGCGACCAAGCGAAGACAAAGGCCGACATTGTGGTGCATGAGGACAAGAACAACATGATGGAAGAGGTGTTCCGCTCCATGCGTACCAACCTGCAGTTCATGCTAAAGGAGGGACAAAAAGCCATGATGTTCACTTCAACGACTTCGGGAGAAGGAAAGACTTTCACCGCAGCCAACCTCGCCATGAGCTTCGCGCTGCTCGACAAGAAGGTCATCCTCGTGGGTCTTGACATCAGAAAGCCACGACTCGCCGAACTGTTCGAGATTGACGACCATCATCACGGCATCACCAATCTGCTCGTAAACGAGAACAACACATGGGAAACTGTGAAGGGACAGATTATTGAATCGGGCGTAAACAAGAACCTGCAACTGCTTATGGCTGGTCCGATTCCGCCGAACCCCGCCGAGCTTATGACAAGAAAGAGCCTCGACGACATCATGGACATACTGAAGGAGAAGTACGACTATGTCATCATCGACACCGCCCCCGTAGGTCTCGTTACCGACACCTTGCAGATAGGACGCGTGAGCGACATCACAGTATATCTGTGCCGTGCCGACTATACACCGAAGGCTGCATTCGGACTCATCAACCAGTTGAGCGAAGAAGAGAAACTTCCGAACATCTGTGTCGTCATCAACGGCATCGATATGGCCAAGAAGAAGTACGGCTACTACTACGGTTACGGAAAATACGGTAAGTACGGCAAGTACGGTTACGGCAGATATGGCAAGTACGGTTCGTATGGAAAATACGGAAAGTATGGCAATTATGGAGGTTATGGAAACTATGGCAACTACGGAGGCTACGGCAACTATAACAAGAGCAGATATGGCAATGCTAACGATGACTCCATAAAAGTGTAACGTAACACAACCGTCCCAACAACATAATGACAATAGCAATAGACTTTGACGGAACAGTGGTGGAACACTGTTACCCGGAAATCGGAAGAGAAATTCCATTCGCCACGGAGACACTGCGCATGCTTATCAAGGACGGGCACAAGCTCATCCTGTGGAGCGTGCGCGAGGACAGGCTCCTTGACGAAGCCGTAAACTGGTGCAAAGAGCGTGGAGTGGAATTCTATGCAGTGAACAAAGACTATCCGGAGGAGAAGGTGGAATACAACAACCACTTCTCAAGAAAGCTCAAGGTAGATTTGTTCATCGACGACCGCAACATCGGTGGGCTGCCCGACTGGGGCATGATTTACCGCATGGTAAACGAAGGTCTGACATTCAACGACCTGATACGCGAAGCCAGCAGGTCGATAGATGCACACAAACCACCTAAGAAAAAGCATTGGTGGAACGTATAAAAACGAAATAAAGGCAAAGGCGCGAAACAACCGTTACGGTTTGTTTCGCGCCTTTGCCTTGTTATAAACGATTGGCATTTCGCATACATGGAAGCCCCAAAAGCAGGAGATGCCGGAGAAGCAGAAACCAAACGCCTTATTGACAGAATCAAGGACAAAAGCCATTGGCTACAGCTTAGTGGCTTGCGAAGCATTTGCAAGCAAGCCTACCCGACTACTGTTTCGTCACGACAAAGCCTTCGGCATTCTTGAATCCATTGAGGAAATCACGCACAGCCATACGTTTTTTTCCTGAAGCCTGCACATCAAGAAGTTCGAGCCAACAGTCGGGAGTTGCAACAAAGAGCTGACCATGACTTGCCTTCAACGTGCCGGGAACTTCAGTAGAAGGTGTTTGAGTCTTCTTAGTCTTAAAAACTTTCAGAACAGAAGGATTGACTTTCGACTCATCAACAGGCATAAGCGTTGTCCATGCACCGGGATATGGAGACAGTCCGCGAACGAAATCATACACCCGTTTTGATGATTGGTTCCAGTCAATCTCACACGTTTCCTTGAATATTTTCGGTGCCGAATGCAACTGTACATCCTCATTCTGAGGTTGTGAGGGAACATTGCCGTCGGTGTCTATCACGAGGTCCACGGTGTCCAGACATATCTGTGCGCCAAGATTCATAAGTCCGTCATAGACATATTCCACATCCGCCTCATCGGGAACGGGAAACTCACGCTGCATGATTATGCGTCCGGTGTCAATCTCGTGGTCCAGGAAAAACGTCGTGACACCCGTTGTCGTCTCGCCGTTTATCACCGCCCAGTTTATCGGAGCAGCCCCGCGATACTGCGGAAGCAGGGCTGCATGGACATTGAACGTGCCGAAACGAGGCATCGCCCATACCACCTCCGGCAGCATACGGAATGCCACCACCACCTGCAAGTCGGCATTATACGAAGCCAGTTCATGCAGGAAATCAGGGTCTTTCATCTTTACCGGCTGAAGAACCGGCAGACCTTTTGACAAAGCATACTCCTTCACCGCCGACGCACGAAGCACCGAACCATGTCTGCCAACAGGCTTGTCGGGCTGCGTAACCACCGCAACGACATTATAACCACCTTCGACAAGCTGCTGCAAAGAGCCTACTGCGAATTCGGGAGTACCCATAAAAACTATTCGTAAATCTTTCTTTTCCATTTCTTTTACATTAATTTATAGTTGCGAAGTTGATGCAAGCCGAATGCTATCAAGGCAACGTTCTCATTACAGAGTGCGACCTATCTTATGCAAAGTTAATTATTTTATATGTAACAAGGAAAAAGTTTTGAGGCAAGATGCGTGTTTTAAGCACGTTTTTAGTAACTTTGTAGCCACAGACAAGTATTGGATTTTCATAGAAAGGACCACAGACATGACACAACAAGAAGACATAAAGAGAGCAGTAGAAGTAATGAAAAAAGGCGGAGTGATACTCTATCCCACTGACACAGTATGGGGCATCGGATGCGATGCAACCAACGCCGAAGCCGTAGCAAGGATATACGACATAAAGAAAAGAGACGACTCAAAGGCGATGATATGCCTTGCCGACTCAGACACCCGCATACAACGCTATGTCAGAAACGTGCCGAATGTGGCGTGGGACTTGCTTGAAGTTTCAGAAAAACCGACGACTGTCATCCTCGACAACGCCGTAAACCTTGCCCCGAACCTCATTGCCGAAGACGGAAGCATTGCCATGCGCATTACGAAAGAGCCGTTCTCAAAGGAGCTTTGCTACCGTTTTCAGAAGCCCGTCGTAAGCACAAGCGCAAACATCAGCGGCGAGCCCGCAGCACAAAACTATTGTGACATCACGCCGGAACTGCTTGAAGCAGTGGACTACGTGTGCTGGTCGCGCCGGCAAGAACACAAGCCTCACACACCAAGCAGCATCATCAAGATTACAAACGACGGCGTGGTGACAATCATAAGAAAATAGAAGTCGCACCATGCAAGGCTTTGACAAAGAGGATAACATAATGCGAAAAGCCCGAAGAAAGGATGGTATCGGAAACAAAGAAGGCAATGAAAATGACATTATCTATTAATGAAAGGACAATAGACCAACTCAATGAATGGCGCACGAAACATGTGACAAACCGGCAAATGACGCTGATTCTGGCGTTTTTCATAGGATTGTTCGCATCACTTGCAGCACTCGTCCTGCACTCGATAATTGAACTTATACAGGAAATCCTTGTTTCAAGACTGCATGCCGACACCTCAAACTGGCTTTTCCTCATATTCCCCGTCATAGGAATCTTCCTCACTTCGCTCTTTGTGAAATATGTCGTCAAGGACAATATCTCACATGGTATCACACGAATCCTGTACGCAATCGCATCAAAGCGGTCACACCTTAAAGGGCACAACTGCTGGACTTCGGTCATAGCCTCAGCCATAACCATCGGTTTCGGAGGTTCCGTAGGTGCCGAGGCTCCTATCGTTCTGACGGGTTCTGCCATCGGTTCCAACCTCGGCAAACTGTTCAAGATGGACAACAAGACCTTGATGCTGCTCGTAGGATGCGGTGCCGCAGCGGCAATAGCGGGAATTTTCAAGGCTCCTATGGCAGGACTCGTGTTCACACTTGAGGTGCTTATGGTGGATTTGAGCATGGCTTCGCTTCTGCCCATACTCGTTTCGAGCGTCACCGCCACCTGCTTCACATACATATTCATCGGCAGCGACTCACTTTTCAACTTCCACCTTGACGGCGCATGGATTATAGACCGAGTGCCGGCAAGCATCATTCTGGGAATAGTGTGCGGCATTGTGAGCCTTTATTTCATACGCTCCATGTCGATGTGCGAGAACTTTTTCGCACGGTTGAAGTCGCACACATACGCAAAACTCATTACCGGCGGACTGATTCTGAGTTCGCTCATCTTCCTTTTCCCCGTACTTTACGGCGAAGGCTACAAGGCCATCAACATCCTGCTGAACGGCCAAAGCGAAGCCGACTGGAACCAGTTACTCAGCAATTCGCTCTTCTACGGACACGGACAACTGCTCATTCTGTATGTGGCGTTGGTCATTGTCACAAAGACTTTCGCCACCTCTGCCACAAACGGCGGTGGCGGTTGCGGTGGAACATTCGCACCGTCGCTTTTCGTGGGAGCCTTCAGCGGATTCCTTTTCTCACGCCTTTGGAACATGCACCAGTTCGGAGTCTATATCCCGGAAAAGAACTTCACGCTCCTGGGAATGGCAGGAGTGATGGCAGGAGTGATGCATGCGCCTCTCACCGGAATCTTCCTCATTGCCGAAATAACAAACGGCTACGACCTTTTCATCCCACTGATGATTGTCAGCATAAGCTCGGTAATGACCATAAGCATATTTGAATCGCACAGCATCTACGCCATGCGACTCGCCCGTGAAGGTAAGCTTCTCACCCACCACACCGACCGTTCAGTGCTGACCCTGATGAGTCTTGAAAGCGTTATAGAGAATGATTTCACGGCAGTAAGCCCCGATATGCCGTTAGGAAAGCTTGTCAATGCGATAAGCAAGAGCCATACGAGCTTCATTCCGGTGCTCGACACGGCCGGAGTATTGCTCGGCGAAATTGACATAACGAAGATTCGCCACATAATGTTCCGTGCAGAGCTGTACAACAAACTCTCGGTAAAGCAGCTGATGACACCCGTCGCCGCCAAATTGGGAATCAATGACCCAATGGAAGACGTCATGCGCAAATTCGACTTAAAGAATACCAACTATCTGCCCGTGGTAGATGTAGGCAACCATCTCACCGGCTACATATCACGAACACGGCTCTTCAGCATGTACAGAAAGATTGTTGCCGACTTCTCCAACGAATAGAACGCCCACGAAAGAAGCCGGCAGCACAAAGTTGCAATAACGAAAAAAAGCATCCATCATGAGCACATTGCCCGATGGATGCTTTTTGTTTTATGTAAGAATGGGCCTTACTTCATTATTATTTATTGATATCCCAGCCCACAGCCGATGCTCCGAGCACAGCGGCAGAAGAACCTTCAAGACTGGAAACAAGGAACTTTGCCTTGCCCTTGTAGATGTTGAGGATGTTCTCTTCATATGCCTTCTTGATAGGATTCATAATCAAGTCGCCTGCCTTAGTGAGTCCGCCGAAGAAGATGAAAGCCTCCGGTGAAGAGAAAGTAGCGAAATTAGCACATGCCTCTCCAAGGATACGGCCAGTGAATTCATAGATGTCGAGAGCCACCTTGTCGCCCTTTAATGCAGCAACAGACACATCGTAAGATGTAATCTTCTCCGGGTCGAGTTCACGAAGAAGTGATGGAGCGTCAGATGTTTCCAACACTTCGCGTGCAGTACGAGCCACGCCTGTTGCAGAGCAGTAAGTCTCCAGACAGCCCTTTCTGCCACATCCGCACGGACGACCGTTCTCCTTGACGATGGCATGACCGAGTTCTCCGGCGAAACCGTCGCATCCATAAACCAGCTGTCCGTTTACAACGATACCCGAACCAACACCTGTTCCGAGTGTGATAACGATGAAATTCTTCATGCCGCGAGCCACACCGTAAGCCATTTCACCGATTGCAGCAGCGTTGGCGTCGTTTGTCAGAGCCACGGGGATGCCGAGTTTGTCGGAGAAAAGCTTGGCCAATGGCACTACGCCATCGCGTCCCCATTCCAGATTAGGAGCGAATTCGATGGTGCCGGTGTAATAGTTTCCGTTAGGAGCACCGATACCCATAGCCTTGATTTTGTCAATGCCACCGACCTGGTCGATAATGATTTTCAGAGCTTCAACGGCTGCATCAACGTATGCCTGCACGTTGTTTCCATAGCCCTGTGTCTTGATTGCTGTTGTAGCCTTGATGTCGCCGCGGCTATCCACGATACCGAAAACGGAATTGGTACCGCCGAGATCCAAACCGATAACATACGGTTTCAAAGATTCTTCTGTCATGATTTCTTTTATTTTTGTAAATTAATAGTAATAACCGGCAACCGGAATGAAAGCAAGCGGGGCGTCGTTTTTCATTTTATCAGTATTTGTAATCACACTTGCAAGCAAGCCGGCCTTTCACGGACAAAGGTATTAAAAATACTGTAATAGCACAAAGTTTTCAAGCGAAAATTTGTCTATATCGCATAAAATTTGCAATTTTGCACTCATTATGCAATTTCCTATACAAATAGACATATTGGACTTCATTTTCAAGGGGATTCTTATTGGCATCATGGCATCTGCCCCTATGGGTCCTGTCGGGGTGCTTTGCATACAACGCACACTGAACAAAGGGCGTTGGTATGGCTTCATTACAGGCATTGCGGCATCTGTCAGCGACATCATATATGCTCTGTTCACTGGATTCGGAATGAGTTTCGTGATGAATTTCATCAACAACGAGCGCAACAGATTCCTGCTTCAGATAAGCGGAAGCATTCTTTTGCTTATCTTCGGCATCTACTGCTACCGCTCAAACCCCACGAAGAAATTGCACAAGAGTGTGAAAAAGAGTAAAGGAACGCTTCTGCACAACGGCTTTACTGCATTCCTTGTCACGCTCTCCAACCCTCTTATCATATTCCTTTTCATATTCCTTTTCGCACAATTCGCCTTTGTCGTGCCCAACCGTCCCATTGAAATGAGCGTGGGCTATGTTAGCATCCTGCTCGGAGCGATACTTTGGTGGTTCGGTCTGACATGGCTTATCGACACGGTAAGAGGCAAATTCGACGACAACGGAATACTCATCATCAACAAGATTGTGGGTTGCATTGTCATCATATTCTCTGTAATCATGCTTTTTGGCACCATTTTCAACCTCTACAAACTGCCTTATTAGCACAGTGAAGAGGTTTTGCCACAAGGCATTCAGCATTACGCCCCAACAGTAAAAGAATAAAAAATCACATTCATTTTTATGTTTATCGCTCAGGAATTAAGAAAGAAAAGCATCGCAGAATATCTGCTTTACATGTGGCAGGTGGAGGATATAATACGCGCTTACGACTGCCAACTGTCACGAATAAAGCGTGAATACATCAGCAGGTTCGACTATACCGATGAGCAGAAGGAAGAACTCACCGACTGGTATGGCAACCTTGTCACAATGATGAACCAGGAAGGCAAGCGACAGGGCGGACACTTGCAGATAAACATGATTATCGTGCAGGACATGAACGAGCTGCACAACCAGCTGCTTCAAAGCAGCTGCTTCCCGTTCTACAATGCCGAATACTACAAGGTGCTGCCGTTCATCGTCGAACTCCGCAACAAAGGCGAGAAGAACGTGAACGAGATAGAGACCTGCCTCAACGCGCTTTACGGCACGATGATGCTGCGCTTGCAGAACAAGAAGATAAGTCCAGACACCGAGCATGCCATCAAAGAGATTTCCACCTTCATCGGAATGCTCAGCGACTACTACATAAAGGACAAGAATGAAGGTCTGAAATTTGAAGAGGAATAACTATCGTCACACAACATGAACATTTTGGTAACTGGCTGCAACGGCCAACTTGGAAACGAAATACAACTGCTGGAGAAAGGAAACGGCAAGCACGTTTTCTTCAACACTGATGTGAATGAACTTGACATTACCGACGAAAACGCCATCAACGCATTCGTAGATGCGAACAATATCGATGGCATCATAAACTGCGCCGCCTACACTGCGGTAGATAAAGCCGAAAGCAACGAGGCCCTGTGCCACACTCTCAACGCCACAGCGCCTGGTTATCTGGCAGCCGCAATGGGCAGGCGTGGAGGCTGGATGGTGCAGGTTTCCACCGACTATGTGTTCGACGGAACGAAGCACACGCCCTACTCCGAGACCGACCCGACATGCCCCGACAGCGTGTATGGACGCACAAAACTCGAAGGCGAACAGCTCGTCAGACAGCACTGCGAACGTGCCATGATAGTGCGCACGGCATGGCTTTACAGCATATTCGGCAACAACTTCGTGAAAACAATGATACGCCTTGGCAAGGAGAAGACCGAGTTGGGCGTAATCTTCGACCATATAGGCACGCCGACATACGCTCGCGACCTCGCCGTGGCAATAATGACGGCGGTGGAAAAGGGCATCATCCCCGGCATATACCACTTCTCCAACGAGGGCGTAACGAGCTGGTACGACTTCACAAAAGCCATACACCGCATTGCCGGCATAAGCGGTTGCCAGGTCCGCCCGATACATACGGAGGAATACCCCACCCCCGCCCGACGCCCACACTACTCCGTTCTCGACAAGACAAAGATAAAAGCCACATATAATATAGAGGTACCCTATTGGGAGGAAAGCCTCGCCGAGTGCATAAGCAAATTGGACAAATAATCAAAGCATGAACCAAGAAATAGAACGCAGGCGAACCTTCGCCATCATTTCCCACCCTGACGCCGGTAAGACCACCCTTACAGAGAAGTTCCTTCTCTTCGGAGGTCAGATTCAGGTGGCAGGTGCCGTAAAGAGCAACAAGATACGCAAGACAGCCACTTCCGACTGGATGGAGATAGAGAAGCAACGTGGTATCTCCGTTTCCACATCAGTAATGGAATTCGATTACGAGGGTTACAAGGTGAACATCCTCGACACACCAGGTCACCAAGACTTTGCCGAAGACACATTCCGCACACTGACAGCCGTCGATTCAGCCATCATCGTTGTCGATGGAGCAAAAGGTGTAGAGACACAGACACGCAAACTGATGGAGGTGTGCCGCATGCGCAACACTCCGGTAATAGTGTTCATCAACAAGATGGACCGTGAGGGACGCGACCCCTTCGACCTTCTCGACGAATTGGAAGAAGAACTCCAAATCAAAGTGCGCCCCCTGTCATGGCCAATCAACATCGGTGCCAAGTTCAAAGGCGTCTATAACATATACGAGAACAAGCTCGACCTCTTCAAGCCCGACAAGCAGCGCGTGACGGAGAAAGTGGAAGTGGACATCGATTCCAACGAACTCGAAACCCAGATTGGCGAACAGGATGCGCAACAGCTGCGCGACGACCTCGAACTCATCGACGGCGTATATCCCGAATTTGAAGTAGAGACTTACCGTTCTGCCGAAGTCGCCCCAGTATTCTTCGGTTCCGCGCTCAACAACTTCGGCGTGCAGGAGCTGCTCAACTGCTTCGTAAAGATAGCTCCATCGCCCCGCCCCACAAAGGCAGAAGAGCGAATGGTGGAACCGGAAGAACCGAAGTTCACCGGATTCATATTCAAGATTACCGCCAACATCGACCCCAACCACCGCTCATGTATAGCATTCTGCAAGGTGTGCAGCGGCAAGTTCGAGCGCAACAAGCCATATCTGCATGTGCGTCTGGGCAAGACAGTGCGCTTCTCATCGCCCACACAGTTCATGGCACAGCGCAAGAGCACCATCGACGAGGCTTGGCCGGGCGACATCGTAGGTCTGCCCGACAACGGAATCTTCAAGATCGGCGACACACTCACCGATGGTGAGCAGCTGCACTTCCGCGGACTGCCGTCGTTCTCGCCCGAAATGTTCAAGTATATCGAAAACGACGACCCCATGAAGTCGAAGCAGCTTGAGAAGGGAATCAACCAGCTCATGGACGAAGGCGTTGCCCAGTTGTTCGTCAATCAGTTCAACGGACGCAAGATTATCGGCACCGTCGGACAGCTGCAGTTCGAGGTAATACAGTACCGCCTTGAAAACGAATACAACGCCAAGTGCCGCTGGGAACCCGTCCACCTCTACAAGGCCTGCTGGATAGAGAGCGACGACGAGGCGGAACTCGATGCCTTCAAGAAGCGCAAGTACCAGTACATGGCAAAGGACCGCGACGGACGCGATGTGTTCCTCGCCGACTCAGGCTATGTGCTCAGCATGGCCCAGCAGGACTTCAAGCACATCCGCTTCCACTTCACAAGTGAATTCTAACCCACTGACAACCATATCATTACATAAATCAAACGGCAATGCCACACAAACGGCAATGCCGTTTTTTTTAATCAAAACCACTGCGTTTTCAAACAAGGCTTCTTTGCAATGAAAACAAGGCTTCTTTGCAATGAAAACAAGGCTTCTTTTCACTCCAAAGAAGCCTTGTTTGCGACATAAAGAAGCCTTGTTTGAAAACCGTCGGAATTTACACCGCTTTTTAACTTAGGAAAACAAAAAAACGAGAGAAACAGTCCACGGTTTCAAATATTATAATTATCTTTGTCGCACCGGTTGGCAAGTAGCTGCGACACAAGCCGCACGACACCTGCCAAAGCCATAAGACAATCTACAAACCACCCCATAAACTTTTGAAACAAAACATTTACTTTAAATCATAAAACACAACAAAGACATGAAAAAGTATCCCAAAATTGGAATCCGCCCCACCATTGACGGTCGTCAGGGAGGTGTGCGTGAAAGCCTTGAAGAAAAGACAATGAACCTTGCAAAGTCTGTTGCAAAACTCATTTCCGAAAACTTGCGCAACGGCGACGGCTCTCCCGTTGAGTGCGTCATCGCCGACACCACAATAGGACGCGTGGGCGAAAGCGCCGCATGCGCCGAGAAGTTCGAACGCGAAGGCGTTGGCTCCACCATCACAGTGACATCATGCTGGTGCTACGGTGCAGAGACAATGGACATGAACCCGCACTGGCCGAAGGCTGTATGGGGATTCAACGGAACAGAACGTCCGGGTGCCGTGTATCTGGCAGCAGTGCTCGCAGCACACGCACAGAAGGGTCTGCCCGCATTCGGCATCTACGGACACGACGTGCAGGACCTTGCCGACGACAGCATTCCTGCCGATGTGGCAGAGAAGATTCTGCGCTTCGCACGCGCCGCTCAGGCCGTGGCTACAATGCGCGGAACATCCTATCTGTCAATGGGTAGCGCATGTATGGGTATCGCCGGTTCCATCGTCAATCCCGACTTCTTCCAGGAATACCTCGGAATGCGCAACGAAAGCATCGACCTTACAGAGATTATCCGCCGCATGACAGAAGGCATCTACGACCCCGTGGAGTTTGAAAAGGCCATGGCATGGACACGCGAACACTGCATGACAAACGAAGGCGAAGACATAAGCAACCGCCCCGAAAAGGCAAAGACACGCGAAGAGAAAGACCAGGACTGGGAATTCATCGTCAAGATGATGATGATAATGAAGGACCTCATGCACGGCAACCCGCGTCTGGAGGAACTCGGATACAAGGAAGAGGCCATCGGACACAACGCCATCGTAGGCGGCTTCCAGGGACAGCGTCAATGGACCGACTTCTATCCTAACGGCGACTATCCAGAGGCTCTCATGAACACTTCGTTCGACTGGAACGGTCTCCGCGAACCCATCACACTCGCTACCGAGAACGACGCAGGCAACGGTGTGGCCATGCTCTTCAACCATCTGCTCACAGGACGTGCACAGATATTCTCCGACGTGCGCACATACTGGAGCCCGGAGGCTGTGAAGCGCGTCACAGGCAAGGAACTCACAGGCCGCGCAGCCGGCGGTATCATCCACCTCATCAACTCCGGCGCAACGACACTCGACGGTTCCGGCGCCGCTACCGACGCTGAAGGCAACCCCGTAATGAAACACTTCTGGGAAATGACCGACGCCGATGTGGATGCATGTCTGAAGGCTACGACATGGTATCCCGCCAACCGCGACTACTTCCGTGGCGGTGGTTTCTCTTCAAACTTCCTGACAAAGGGCGGCATGCCGGTCACAATGGTACGCCTGAACTTCGTGAAAGGTCTCGGTCCGGTGCTCCAGCTCGCAGAAGGATGGACTGTCGATATCGACCCGGAAATCAACGAAATACTCGACAAGCGCACCGACCCGACATGGCCTACAACATGGTTCGTGCCACGCACATGCGACAAGGCACCGTTCAAGGATGTCTATTCAGTGATGAACAACTGGGGAGCCAACCACGGAGCCATCTCCTACGGACACATCGGAGCCGACCTTATCACCATGTGCTCAATCCTGCGCATACCCGTATGCATGCACAACGTGGAGGACGAACGCATCTTCCGCCCGGCAGCATGGAACGCATTCGGTATGGACAAGGAGGGCGCCGACTTCCGCGCATGCAAGAACTACGGCCCAATCTACAAGTAAACAGTAATCGGTCAGTTGTAAATTCCATTACATGACAAACCTATGAATCTGGCAGCGAGCATTGCGTTATTCGTATCAGGAGTGGTCCTCTTTACAGTAATCGCCCTTGTCAAGTCAAGCTACGGCGACTGTCTGAAGAAGATTCATCCACTCATATATTTTATTGCAGGACTGTCTCTTTGCTGCATCCTGTTTCCACCGGAAAGCATCAGAGACACGCCACAATACGGAGAACGCATGTTCACTGCCTTCATGGTGTTCATTCTTACCTGCATACTGACAACCGTGTCAGGGCAGAAAAGAAAGGAAGACGACTGAAACAAAACTACAAAACCTACATTTATGACAAGAAGATTTATTCTCAACGAAGTATCCTACTTCGGACCCGGAGCACGCAAGGAACTGCCCGGAGAAGTGCGCCGGCTCGGACTGCACAAAGCTTTCGTATGCACCGACAAAGACCTCATCAAATTTGGAGTGGCACAGAAAGTGCTCGATGTGCTTGAAGAAGCAGGAATACCATACGAAGTGTTCAGCGAAATAAAGCAGAACCCCACAGTGACAAACGTGAAAAAGGGTCTGGAAGCATACGCAAATTCAGGTGCCGACTTCATCCTCGCCATCGGCGGAGGCTCAAGCATTGACACAGCGAAGGCAGTAGGCATCATAACCAACAACCCTGAGTTCGCAGACGTGGTTTCGCTCGAAGGCGTTGCCGACACGAAACACAAGGCAGTGCCAATCATCGCCTTGCCGACAACAGCAGGAACAGCAGCCGAAGTGACCATAAACTATGTCATAACCGACGAGGAGAACGAGAAGAAGATGGTGTGCGTCGATCCTAACGACATCCCTGCAATCGCCATTGTCGATGCAGAACTCATGTACACCCTACCACGTTCGCTCACAGCGGCAACCGGACTCGACGCTCTAACACACGCCATCGAAGGACTTATAACCAAGGGCGCATGGGAAATGAGCGATATGTTTGAAATAAAGGCTATCGAAATGATTGCCAGACACCTTGAAACAGCAGTGAACGAACCCACCAATGCCGAAGCACGCGACGGTATGGCAGTGGCACAATATATTGCAGGTATGGCATTCTCGAATGTCGGTTTGGGCGCAGTGCACGGTATGGCACATCCGCTCGGAGCCATCTTCGACATACCACACGGTGTTGCCAACGCCCTGTTGCTGCCCATCGTGATGGAATACAATGCTCCTGCCGCTCTCGACAAGTATGTCACCATAGCCAAGGCAATGAGTGCCTACACCGAAGGCATGACACGCGAAGAAGCAGCCAAGGCTGCCGTTGATGCCGTAAGACAGCTCAGCATCCGTGTAGGCATACCTCAGCACCTCGCCGAACTGGGTATAAAAGAGACCGATTTGCCACGACTCGCAAAGGCAGCCTACGCTGATGTCTGCACGCCCGGCAACCCACGCGAAGTGACAGAAAACGACCTTCTGGAACTCTACAAGAAGGCTTACTAAAACAAACATAGTTGGGGTGCACCACAATACGCGCCCCAACTTTTTGCATTTATAAAACCAAGAAATGAAAAATAAGAAAGAGTCTATCCTGACAAAAGATGGAGTAAGCTTCATCCTACCGTTCATACTCATCACATCATGCTTCGCATTGTGGGGATTTGCCAACGACATAACCAACCCGATGGTAAAGGCTTTCTCCAAAATATTCCGTATGTCGGCGACAGACGGAGCCTTGGTTCAGGTGGCATTCTATGGCGGCTACTTCGCAGTGGCATTCCCTGCCGCCATCTTCATACGCCGTTACAGCTACAAGGCAGGCGTCCTGGTAGGCTTGGGACTTTACGCCTTGGGCGCATTCCTGTTCTATCCGGCAAAGGCGATAGGCGAATACTACCCGTTCCTCGTTGCCTATTTCATCATGACATGCGGCCTTTCGTTCCTTGAGACATCAAGTAACCCATACATTCTGTCCATGGGTTCGGACGAAACAGCCACACGTCGCCTCAATCTGGCGCAGTCGTTCAATCCGATGGGGTCGCTTCTCGGAATGTTCGTTGCCATGAATTTCATCCAGGCAAAGCTCAATCCGCTTGACACGGCATCGCGTGCGAATCTCAGTGATGCGGAGTTTGCTGCGGTGAAGGACTACGACCTCTCCATACTCATAGGTCCATACCTCGCCATCGGCATTGTCATTCTGGTGATGTTCCTCGTCATTCTGTTTGCAAAGATGCCCAAGAACGGCGACAAGAACCATGAAATAAACTTCCTGCCGACACTCCGCCGCATCTTCCGCATGCCACACTACCGTGAAGGAGTGATTGCCCAGTTCTTCTATGTAGGCGTGCAAATCATGTGCTGGACATTCATCATACAGTACGGCACACGCATCCTCATGGCCGAAGGAATGCAAGAACAGTTGGCAGAGGTGACTTCGCAGAAGTACAATATCGCCGCAATGGTGATATTCTGCTGCTCGCGTTTCATCTGCACATTCATCCTTCGCTATCTCAACGCAGGTCAGTTGCTTATGATTCTCGCCATCGCAGGAGGCATACTCATCTGTGGTGTGATAGGATTGCAGAACATTTACGGTCTGTATTGCCTTGTAGGTGTGAGCGCATGCATGTCGCTTATGTTCCCGACGATATACGGAATAGCACTCACCGGACTTGGCGATGATGCCAAATTCGGCGCCGCCGGACTCATAATGGCAATCCTTGGCGGCAGTGTCCTGCCCCCGTTGCAGGCCATGATTATCGACTTGAAGACCGTTGCAGGTATTCCTGCCGTGAACGCGTCGTTCATTCTGCCATTCATCTGCTTCGTGATTATCGCCATTTACGGCTGTCGCACGAAGATGCGCAGCAAAGGTCTGCTGAAGAACTGACGCTGATTTTGCTTTAGAAACAAATATAAAAGGAAAGTCCTGTGGTTTACTTTGTGAATCACAGGACTTTCCTTTTCAATTCATCAAGGGTTTGGACAATGCCGTTACAAATCGGAATCGGCAACTATTTCATCCCAGATTGCACACAAATCGGTCATTCGTTGCAACACGATGTCGGCTCCTTCATCCGCCAAAGCAGCGTCAGGCAGCGGTCCACTGTTTATTGCTACGGTGAAAATGTCGGCTGCCACGCCAGCCCGTACACCGAGCGGTGCGTTCTCAACGACAATTCCTTGCCACGGTTTCAAGCCGCCGGCTTTCGCCAATCCCATCAGATATGGGTCGGGAGCAGGCTTTCCCCGCTCCACATCGTAGGCTGTCACGATATGGTCTTCGGTCAGGAACCCGTCGAAATCATCAAGCAGACGCTTTATAAGCGGACGCTGACCACTGCCCGTAACCACTCCCACCGTCATGCCGGCAGCGGTTATTTTCCGCATCATCTCATACACTCCGGGAAATATTTCAGCCACCGGCATATTGTGAAACAGTTCCGTCTTCACATCATACATGCGCTGCGCTTCCTCCAGAGAGATTTCCTTACCCTGCTGTTCCTGCACGAAATGGCGTATGGTGTCAATGCCTCTGGCTCCCTCCGTAGCATAAGAATCGGCGGCGGTGAAATGTATTCCGAAGTGTTTCATGGCTTCCTGCCACGCCACTGCATGGTTGGGCATGGAGTCATAAAGCACTCCATCCATATCAAAGAGCACCACACTTGGAGCAAAACGAGCATAGCCGTGTGCCGATTTGTATTGTCTTATTGCCTCTTCTATCATTTTCCAATTGAAAAAACGGACTGCCAAATGAATGTCTCAAATAGCAGTCCGCTTTGATTTTTTAATCGTATTTATTACTTTTCTTCAGCCAAACGCTTCTGCATGGCTTCGCTTTCAGCCTCATATCCAGGCTTGTTGAGCAGAGCGAACATGTTCTTCTTGTAAGCCTCCACACCCGGCTGGTTGAACGGATTCACGCCAAGTACGTTGCCACTGATGCCACAAGCGAGTTCAAAGAAGTAGATAAGCTGACCGAGAAAGTACTCGTTGAGCTGCGGAACGCTTACGCGGATGTTAGGAACGCCACCATCCACATGAGCCATACGGGTTCCGAGTTCTGCCATCTTGTTCACATCATCGACGCGTTTGCCTGCAAGGAAGTTCAAACCATCAAGGTTTTCGTCGTCGTGCGGGAAGAGAACAGACTCGTTAGGAGTCTCAATGCTCACCACAGTCTCGAAGATTGAACGCTCACCTTCCTGAATCCACTGACCCATTGAGTGCAAATCGGTGGTGAAATCGCATGATGCCGGGAAGATGCCCTTACCATCCTTGCCTTCCGACTCACCGTAAAGCTGCTTCCACCACTCGCTCATGAAATGGAGTTTCGGCTGATAATTCACCAGAATCTCTATCTTCTTGCCAGCCTGCTCATAGAGAGCGTTGCGCACGGCAGCGTAGATTGCGGCAGGATTCTCGTCGAACGGCACATCCTTTCCGGTAGATTTCTCCATGTCGGCAGCACCGCTGATGAGCGATTTGATGTCGAATCCGGCAACAGCGATAGGCAGCAAGCCCACCGGAGTGAGTACAGAGAAGCGTCCGCCGACATTGTCGGGGATGACGAATGTCTTGTAACCCTCCTTTGTCGCAGCCGCACGGGCAGCACCCTTATGTGCGTCTGTGATTGCAACGATAACATCCCTTGCCTCCTCTTTGCCTCGCTGCTCTTCGCACTGCTTCTTCAAAAGGCGGAAAGCAAGAGCCGTTTCCGTTGTCGTTCCCGACTTAGAGATATTGATAACGCCAAACTTCTTGTCCTTCAGGAAGGCTGTAAGTTCGGCGAGATAGTCCTCACCTATATTGTTTCCGGCAAATACAATTGTCGGGTTCTTCTTGTCGTTGATGAGCCATGAGAATGAGTTTCCAAGAGCTTCTATCACGGCACGCGCTCCAAGGTAGCTGCCACCGATACCTGCAACGACCACCACCTCACACTTTTCACGCAGTGTGTCGGCAACGCTCTGGAGTTCGGCGAGGAATTCCGGTGTCACCGATGAAGGCAGATGCAGCCATCCCAGAAAGTCGTTTCCGGGGCAGGTGCCGTTTTCAAGTGCTTCATGTGCAGCGATTACCTGGGGTTCATAGGCTTTTACAGCGCCCTCACTAAGGAACTGGGCAGCCTTTGTAATGTCTAAACTAATACTTTTCATTTTTCTGACTATTTATGTATTTTGAGTTTACAAGTCCTTAAACCTGTCTTCAACCGATTCTGTCCGGGTAATGAAAACAATCTTATCGGAAACTGTCGGTGAGCAGTTTTATCTCTATCTGCGGGCTGATGCGTTCGTAGAGTATGTTATAAACGGCATCGAGTATGGGCATATTGACATGCAGATGGCGGTTTTTCTCCTTCATGCATTTTGTTCCGAAGAATCCTTCCGCAATCATTTCCATCTCTATCTGCGCGCTCTTCACGCTATATCCCTTGCCAATCATTGTTCCGAAGGTGCGGTTGCGCGAGAATTTGGAGTAGCCCGTCACAAGCAGATCGCCCAGATAAACGGAGTCATAGACGCTGCGTTCAATCGGATTGATGGCTGTAAGGAAGCGCGACATCTCCTGCACGGCGTTAGATATGAGCACCGCCTGGAAGTTGTCGCCATACTTCAATCCGCTACAGATGCCCGAAGCTATGGCATAGACATTCTTGAGTACGGACGAATATTCGATTCCTATGACATCCGAGCTCGTCTTTGTCTTGATGAATTCCGAGTCGAGCACATCGCAGAAAGCCTGTGCCTTCTCCAGATCGCAGCATCCCACGGTGAGATATGACAGGCGTTCAAGAGCCACTTCCTCGGCATGTGAGGGTCCGCCGATGCACGCAAGGTTCTCGTTCGGCACATCATACACCTCATGGAAATACTCCGAGCAGGCGAGATTGTCGTCGGGTACGAGTCCCTTTATAGCCGTGACAATGAACTTGTCGCGCAGCCTTGTCTTGAGTTTCTTGAGGTGGTTTTTCAGATAAGGCGACGGCACCACGAACACAAGCGTGTCGTAAGCCTCGACAATGCGGTTTATGTCACTTGAGAAGAATATCTCGTCCGTATTGAAATGGACGCTTGTGAGGTAATTGGGGTTATGGCTGATGCGCTTGAATTCCTCTATGCTGTCGTCGCGCCGCATATACCACCCGATGTGATGGGTGTGCCCTATCACGATCTTGGCTATCGCAGTCGCCCAACTGCCACCGCCAATTACGGCTATTTTACCACAATTAAACAATTTGCTTATGTCTAATGGTTAATATTCAATGCTGTGCCACAAGTCTTTGCACGCACCAAAACGAAATCAGCAGGCCGCGCCGATGACGGTGCGACCTGCCATTCACTATTGTCACTCTTCGACAGAAGCAGTCTCCGAAACGGCCTTTGCCGCGTCAATCCAAGTCTGGATGTCATCGACAGAAGGCTTCTCGTAGCCGAGCTTGTACTTCTTGTTCACATCGCCAATCTTCTGCTGCAAGCCCTGCGGCTTCTCTCCGGCGATGTCGGAAATGAGGTTGAAACCTATCTTGCGGAGCACATATACCCACTCTTCGGGTACTCCGATTTCCGCCCATTCCTTCACGCTGCTCTGCGGGATCTTCTTTTCCGGCTTCATCTGCGGGAAGAAAAGCACCTCCTGAATGGTGGTCTGTCCGGTCATAAGCATCACCAGACGGTCGATGCCGATGCCGATACCCGATGTTGGAGGCATACCGTACTGCAGTGCACGGAGGAAGTCCTGGTCGATAATCATGGCTTCGTCGTCGCCCTTGTCGGCAAGGCGCATCTGCTCCTTGAAACGTTCCTCCTGGTCGAGGGGGTCGTTAAGCTCCGAGTAGGCGTTGGCAAGTTCCTTGCCGTTCACCATAAGTTCGAAACGTTCGGTGAGTCCCGGCTTCGAACGGTGCATCTTTGTCAGCGGCGACATCTCCACAGGATAGTCGGTGATGAACGTAGGCTGGATGAACGTACCCTCGCAGAACTCTCCGAAGAGTTCGTCGATGAGCTTGCCCTTACCCATTGTTTCATCGACTTCCATGCCCTTCTCCAGACAGAAAGCGCGAATTTCTTCCTCGCTCTTGCCGTTGCAGTCGAAGCCGGTCTTCTCCTTGATTGCATCGAGGATAGGCAGACGGCGGTAGGGAGCCTTGAAGCTGATCACGTTGTCGCCCACCTTGCGTTCGGTCGAGCCGTTCACTGCGATGCAGACTGTCTCAAGCAGCTTTTCGGTGAAAGACATCATCCAGTTGTAGTCCTTGTACTGCACATAAAGCTCCATGCAGGTGAACTCCGGGTTGTGGTTGCGGTCCATTCCCTCGTTGCGGAAGTTCTTTCCTATTTCATACACGCCCTCGAATCCGCCCACAATGAGACGCTTCAGATAAAGTTCGGTGGCGATGCGCATGTACATATCAATATTGAGCGCATTGAAATGTGTGATGAACGGGCGTGCCGAAGCACCTCCGGCGATAGCCTGCAGAGTGGGTGTCTCCACCTCGGTGTAGCCTGCCGCGTCGAGCACGCGGCGTATTGTGCGCACCACTGTTGCACGCTGCAGGAACGTGTCCTTCACTCCGTCGTTCACGATGAGGTCCACATAACGCTGACGGAAACGCAGCTCCGGGTCCTCAAACTTGTCGTAAGCCACGCCGTCCTTATACTTGACGATAGGCAGCGGCTTCAGACTCTTCGACAAGAGAGTGAGACTCTGTGCATGAACCGATATTTCGCCGGTCTGTGTACGGAACACAAAACCCTTGATACCTATGAAGTCGCCTATGTCGAGCAGACGCTTGAACACAGTGTTGTAGAGGTTTTTGTCGTCGCCGGGGCAGATGTCGTCGCGTGTGACATACACCTGAATGCGGCCCTTGGAGTCCTGAAGCTCCACGAAGCTCGCCTTACCCATGACGCGACGGCTCATCATACGGCCGGCAATCACCACTTCACGCACCTCATCCTCGTCCTTGAATTCATTCTTTATATCCTCCGAGAAGGCGTTTGTGGGGAACTCTGCCGCCGGGTAGGGTTCTATGCCCATATTGCGTAATTCCTGAAGACTCTGTCTTCTTACAATCTCCTGTTCACTAAGTTCTAATACGTTCATATATAGTTTCTTCGTTTTGTTTTCTCGTTATGCGCCTCCGGCGATTCCCGTTCCATGCCAAAGGGCTTACGCCACAGTCTCCGGCACACTCGCACGGATGCGGCTTTTACCAAATGCAAAATTACTAAATATTTCTGAAAGCATCCCCGATTTTTCACATTTAATAATCAAAGTTTCATGTATATGGAAGTTAAAGAAATTAAAGAGGTTAGAGGAATCAAATGCAAACGTGCCGTTTCCACATCCGACGCCCGACATTGCACACCGGGCATCGACTTGCACTATATTTGCATTTCCAAACGCCCCATAATGCGTTTACACGCAGGACACAGGCAAAAGCAAAGCAATTACACAAAATAAGGTGTGCAGACACAAACACTTGACTATCACAATATTGCATAAGCACAAACCCAATTGTGCAATAATCACAAATCGTTTTCTGCCCACAAAAGGCGGTTTTACGCCGAAAACAAGGCTTATTTGCAATGCAAGCAAGCCTTCGTTGTAAGCGTATCCGCGATGCCGCCTTGTCCATAATCATTCATTGGTTTACCTTTGCCACGTAAATAAAATCTCAATGATATGATTGCAGCAAAACGATACGAGAGTGTATGGAATACGTTCTTGAAAGAACTGACCCGTAATTCGACCGTCACTCTGTCTTCTTTTCAAAAGAAGTGGCACGTTAACCGGAGTGGAATGAAACAATGGATGGGTAATAACGGACTGTCTGTAAAAGAAGCCAAGAAGCGTATACGTGAGTGTCATCACTATGCTAAAGAAAGCCAAATGTTACCTTTACCAGCAACCGCAGGTAATCTGTTCCTGCCAATGACAACAGACCAGCTAGCTCCACAGTCTGAGTTTTGTGATATACTGTCTGGAGTAAGCCTTATATTTCCAGATGGTACACAAGTGAACATAAAACGTGGCAGCGCACAAGCCGTCATGTCATTCCTCAAACTTTATCAAACGGAGGGCCTGCCATGTTTGGACTGAATGACGGAATACGCTATTATGTCTGCCAGCGCTATGTTAGAATGAACCTGGGGATAAACGGTCTGTATAAGCTTGTGTCGCAGGAGATGGATCTGCCTCCGCTAAGCGGGGCTGTGTTCATCTTCTTCAGCAAGAACCGACAGCAGGTGAAACTCCTTCGCTGGGATACGGATGGTTTCACATTGTATCAGAAGCGACTTGAAAGAGGAACCTTCGAGATACCCTATTTCAACCCCGGCAAGAAGGCTTGTGTAATGCCCTATAAGACTCTATCCGCCATCATGAGCGGAATATCGTTGAGGTCTGTAAGATATCGCAAGAGGCTGGGCATTGACAATTCTATGTCTGTAAATACTTGACAATCAGTAATGTTATTATCAAAATACATGATGATTTATTTGGTAGTCTCGTCTTTTTTTCGTACCTTTGAAGTATGAATAAAGACGAGATTATTGCATTGTTGCAGCAACAGAACTCATTCTTGCAGGAACAGCTCCAGGAGGCGAACCGTAAGGCGGACGTCCTTCTGGAAGAGGTCACGTCTTTAAGAAACATGCTCGAACGCAAGTCGGAGGAGGAGGCCAAGCAGAAGCGTATAATAAAGGGACTCGCCAAGATAACAGAGAACAGATCGGAGAAACAGACCCCGACACCGGCACCACAGGACATAACGGCAGACCGGCCTTCGGAGAAGAAGGAACGTGCCCGTACCAACAACGGTGCAAAGCGCAAGCAACACCTGGAAGTGGAAGTCGTCGAGGAAGATGTCGAACCGGAAGATCCGCGCTTCAACAAGGATCTGGCACGACTGTACAGGA